>NZ_CP166961.1:2146138-2452729 GCF_041410465.1 Thalassotalea sp. 273M-4 | reverse complement strand
CCAATATCTCTAGCGTAAAAGTAAGCTGCTAAACCGTATTCTGTGTTATTAGCCATTTCGACAGCTTCTTGTTCTTCATTAAATGGAATAATGATAGAGACCGGGCCAAATATTTCTTGTTGTGCGATATCCATATCATTACTAACATTCGTTAAAATGGTTGGTGGGTAAAATGTTGGTTGGCTTTCATTTAGTTCACCACCAAGTTCAATGTAAGCACCAGCTTGTTGGGCGTTAACAACGAGTTGATGTATTTCACTGCATGCTTTTTTGGAAATCATCGGACCAATTTGTACATTGTTATCTAGGCCATTACCCATTGCCAAGCTTTTTGTTTCGGCAGTAAATTTTTCAACAAATTCTTCATAAACAGTGCGTTGCACAAAAATTCGATTGGTACACACACAGGTTTGCCCTGCGTTACGATATTTAGATACTATTGCCCCTTTTACTGCAGCATCTACGTTTGCATCATCAAAAACGATAAAAGGAGCATTACCTCCTAACTCCATAGAGACTTTTTTAACGCCTTGTGCACATTGTGAAATCAGCTGTTTACCAATATGAGTTGAGCCTGTAAAAGTAAACTTAGCGACAGCGTTATGTTGGGTAAAAACTTCGCCTATGCCCTGCGCATCAGTGCCTGTAATAACATTAAAAACGCCTGCTGGAATACCTGCTTGTTCAGCCAATGCCGCTAAGGCAAGTGCAGACAAAGGTGTTTCACTAGCGGGGCGAACAACAAAGCTACATCCTGCCGCCAGTGCTGCTGCAGCTTTTCTTGCGATCATGGCATTAGGAAAATTCCACGGGGTAATAGCGGTAACAACACCTACGGGTTGCTTTATTACAATAATACGTTTATCTGAAGAAGGTGCAGGAATGGTATCGCCATAAACACGTTTTGCTTCCTCGGCAAACCACTCTATAAACGATGCACCATAGGCAATTTCCCCTTTCGCCTCAGCAAACGGTTTCCCTTGTTCTTTGGTCAGAATAAGTGCTAAATCATCCTGATGTTGCATAATAAGCTCAAACCAACGTCGTAATAATCCTGCCCGCTCTGTAGCGCTATTTTTTGACCATGTATTAAATGCTTTTTTAGCGGCCAAAACAGCAGTTTCTGCAGTTAGCTTCGTGCAATCGGCAACATTGGCAATTATTTCGCCTGTAGCTGGGTTGGTTACCGCAAAGGTTGATGATGCTTGATGCCAGTTGTCGTCAATAAATGAACAAGACTTCATTAACGAAGGGTTTAACCTTAAGTTCATGACTAACTCCATGATGAATAAAGCATTAGTATGTAATGGTCTGGTTAAATTGACCACGGTTTTATAGTTTTGCCAGTATCTTTTTTCTGACTCGTTTGTCGACAAACCGCCATTATGCCGATGTGACTTGACCTAGCAATAATAGCTAATTATATATTGTGCTATCTCTAATTTAGCTTTATTGAAACAGAAAAAAGGGAGCGATGACAAATATGTCCCATTCTTATGTGCTAAGTCAGCAGAAATTGAAATTTTTGCCTTAATTAATACTTTGTAAGGGTTATATGTTTTTTAGTGATTAAATTTCCATTTCATGGTTTCTTAAACAAAAGGCTGACTCGGTTTTAAATCCTAGTCAGTCTTTTGTTATGAATTGCATGTTAGGTGGTTGTACTTTGCTAAGTGTCATAACCCCAAGGTTTACTTTTATCATCATAATGAATGCAGGTGGTTTGAATAAAAAGTAAGTACATGGTTATGAGGGAATATTTTGTCAAAGTAGGCTCAAAATAACTGGTTATGGTTAAGGTAATGGCGACTACTAAAAGCATATATTTAAGCCCCGCTTGAACTTGCCTATAGCCAACGCCTAGAGCCAACGCCTAAAGCCCACAATCTGAACCACCAAGGCTGTGTTTTCCAATGTTCTGATTTTTTATCTATCACGTGTATTTCCTCTGTTAATGTTAATACTTCAACTTCAAATACAGAGGCGAGAGCTTTAAGCGTTTCTAAGCTAGCACTTTGACCACTTTCAACCCGTTGAATCGTTCGAATACTAAGGCCACTGAATCTGGCAACTTGTTCTTGCGACCAATTTTTTAGCTAGTGTTTGCTCATAAACATCCCTTTTTAAATGGCTTTATACAGACTACCCTTTATTCAAATGCCCCGTTAGTTTGGGTGCATTTTATCGCGAGTTTCAAGCAGTAAATTAAGAGTGCCAAACCGATGACGAATAAAGCACAAAGCCAGCAACTTCTTATTGACGGCGCAAGCTGTGCCAGTTGTGTGAGCAAAATTGAGTCGGCAATACAATCAGTGCCTGGGGTGTTATCGGCACAAATGAACTTTGCCGATAGAACGGTTATGGTGTTGGGCACAGCGAATTCGAATGATTTAATTAAGGTGGTGGAGTCAGCCGGCTATCATGCCAAGCTACTAGAAACCCAACAAGAAGCGCAGTTGTTAGACGAAAAGGACGCTGCAGATCGGGCGTATTACACACAATTGCTTAAAAAGACTTATATCGCCTTGTCAGTTGGGATCCTTTTGATGATCTACGGTTTGTTTATTGGTGACATGAGCGTTGAAACAACAGCAGAAAGAATCGCATGGCTTATGGTTGGCGTAGTGACCTTGGGCGTGATGTTTGTTTCTGGAAAGCACTTTTATGTGGGGGCTTTTCATAGTTTTCAAAATCATTCAGCCAATATGGATACCTTAATTGCCTTAGGCACTGGCACGGCGTGGTTATATTCTATGGTGGTTGTACTTTGGCCAGATGTATTGCCGTTGCTGGCGCGTCACGTTTATTTTGAAGCCACAAGCATGATCTTAGGGTTAATTAATTTAGGTTTAGCATTAGAGTTAAAAGCTCGTGGTAAAACCTCGCAAGCGATTAAAAGACTTATCGGTTTACAAGTTCGAACGGCAACGGTTATTCGAGATAATAACGAAAAAGAAATCGCTATTGAGCAAGTATTAGAAAACGATGTAATAAAGGTTAAACCGGGGCAAAAAATTCCGGTTGATGGCAAAATCGTTGAAGGGCAAAGCTTTATCGATGAGTCCATGTTAACCGGCGAACCCATGCCTGTAGAGAAAAACCAAGATGATGAGGTGGTCGCTGGCACACTAAATAAATCGGGTATGTTTTTATTTAAGGCAACCCGAGTGGGTAAAAATACCACTTTGGCTCATATCATCGAGATGGTGAAAAGAGCACAAACTTCTAAACCGCCCATCAGTCGTTTAGCCGATGTGATTTCCGCATATTTTGTCCCGACAGTGATGATTATTGCCATATTTAGCGCACTTGCTTGGCTTAACGTTGGGCCTGAGCCCACCATCGCATTTGCAATGGTGTCAGCAACCACGGTGCTGATTATTGCTTGTCCTTGCGCATTGGGCTTAGCAACACCCATATCGGTTATGGTCGGGATAGGAAAAGCGGCAGAAGCTGGGGTGCTTATTCGAAATGGCGAGGCTTTGCAAACCGCATCCAAAGTTACGGCGATGGTTTTAGATAAAACCGGCACCATTACCGAAGGTGCGCCCAAAATTACCGATGTGATTTTAGCCAATGCCCATGATGAAAAAAGCGTGTTGCAACTTGCCGCTAGTTTAGAAAGTGGCTCAGAGCATCCATTAGCACAAGCGGTTGTACAAAGTGCCGTGGAGAAGCAGATTCAACTGTTAAAAATAGACGCTTTTAAAGCGATTTCAGGCCTTGGTGTTCAGGCAGAATGTGACGGTAAGGTTTTGTTGTTTGGTAACGCCAAATTGATGGCGAAACGAAACGTCAATTTAACTGGCTTTGTTGAAAAAACAACAGCGCTTGCCAAGGAGGCAAAAACGCCAATGTATTTTGCCATCAATGGTGAGTTGGCCGCCATTATTGCGGTCTCAGATCCCATTAAGCATGACTCTATTTCAGCGATTAAGCGGCTTTTGGCAAATAACATACGGGTTATTATGCTCACCGGCGATAATAAAGAAACCGCTGCAGCCGTAGCCTCAAAAGCGGGCATTAGTGAGTTTTATGCAGACGTTCTGCCTAAAGATAAAGCCAATAAAGTGAAAGCGTTGCAAAACGAAGGGGAAATTGTTGGGATGAGTGGCGATGGGATCAATGATGCCCCTGCGCTGGCCTTAGCGGATGTTGGCTTTGCTATCGGCACCGGGACTGATGTCGCGATTGAGAGTGCGGATGTTACTCTAATAAGAGGCTCTCTTCATGGTCTTGCCGATGCCATTTTGGTGAGCAAAGCGACCTTGCGCAACATTAAGCAGAATTTGTTTGGCGCCTTTATTTACAATGTAGCTGGGATCCCCATTGCCGCGGGTGTGCTTTATCCCATCTTTGGCATTTTGCTAAACCCTATTGTTGCGGGGGCTGCGATGGCGTTTTCCTCGTTTACCGTTGTTTCCAATGCCAATAGACTGCGTTTATTTAAAACGCGAGAGCATTAGGGGGAAATATGTGGCTAGTGAATGTACTGGGTTTGTTGTTTATTGCCTTAATTATTTGGTGGTTTTGGCTTTATAAAGCCAAAGCGGTCAGCAACATTGAAAACGACGTGCTGATAGAAGTCAAAGATGGGGGCTATTCGCCGTCGGTAATTACTGTTTCTGCCAACCAACCGATTAAACTTCGATTTATGCGAACCGATGCGTCACCTTGTGCAGAAATGTTATTAATTCCTCAATTAGAAATCAGTAAGCAGTTAAGGTTAAATCAACAAACCCATATTGATTTAAGCAAATTACGCCCCGGTGAGTACGAGTTTCATTGTCAAATGAATATGTATAAAGGGGTACTTAAGGTTATTTAAATAAGCCAGTTTTTTCACATAAAAAACAAAAAGTAATAACAACAAAAAAGGTGAGCGATGCTCACCTTTATATAAAATCTTATAAGCTGAATGTGCGAGAAACACTCAGTACAACACGCTCGTCGGCCGTATCCCAATCTAAGTTGGTGTTTTCTGCGGCTAGCTCAAGGTTAAAGCCGGCGTAGCTGGTTTGATACGCTAAGCGATAGTGATGGTATGAGCTGTTGTCACCATCCCAGCGCCACTTGTCACCGTCAAACGAATTTGAAACATCAAAACTTGCACGAAGTGCATGGTTTGGCGCCAATTTAACGGTGTGCGCTAGCATGCTTACCATGTGGCCGGCACCGGTACCGAAGTAATCCCAGCTGTACCAAAAATTTAACTCGGTGTGACCTAAGGCATTGGCATAACTAAAGTTTGTGTAAACTTCTGGGTAGTTACCATCGCTTGATGCATTGTCACCATGATAAGTGTAATAGGCAATACCGTAATCAACACTTACCTTGTCATTTAACTGTTTGTATTGACCAAGATAAAAGTCCCACTCGGTGTTGGTTTTGCCACCAAAGTCAACATTTGATGCCCAGGTACCTAGGTAAACACCATCGCTTAGGGCTTTGTCTAAACTCGCCTGAATAGCGGGTGAGTTATCGGTTTGGCTCACCCCGTTAAAGGTGTAATCAGACGCTGCTGTCACTGTGGTGCTCCAATCTGCTAAGGCAGACTGAGTAGCGAAAATTAAAGGTAAAGATAAAATAAATTTTTTAGTTAAAGACTTCATAACGTTAACACATACTCTCAATTTTACTGTAGTCAATGGCGTTTTCTTTTGGTGAACCGCTGATGTTTTTAATGGTGTGATATTTTTGGTACATAATGTAGCCAAAGCACGTAAAGAAGATGGCAATCACTAGCGCACCCACCCATTGGATCTGCAAGAAGTTCAATTTGAACAACAAGGTTAGCAGTGACAATGCCACAATGTTTAATACGATATAGTTAGCTTTGCCTAGGCGCTCGACTGTAAGGTTCAAGTTGTCGGTATATAAACGGATCAACGAGTCTAAAGAGTTGACAACAAATACAATACCGACAAATACCATGGCAAAGTTTAATAACCCTTCGGTCGCAATGCCTGCATCATGGTAGTGGTACAGAACCGCTAACCAAGTGGCGATTGGAATTGACGGGAAAACCACCATCGCCAGTAATACTTGATAGGTTTTTAAGCCACCAACAAAACGCGAGGTAAATTGACCAATCATGATGCTCCAAGCAAACCACCAGAATAGGTAAAATTCATGGTAATCATTCAGTGGTAAGACAAAATGGTGAATGTTAGGGAAATAATCACCTATCAATGCCAAATGGTTTGCATAGCTTGAAATTTCACTGTCACCAAAGGCAAAAGCCGAGGTTCCCATAAAGGCAATAAGTGCGATAAATAACCAGCTAGTCGTTAAACTTAAAAAGCGTACATACTTAATGTTGGTACTTGAATACACTGCAATTGAAATAGCCACAAATACAATCAAGTAAAACAGCGCATTAATAGACTCGCCATCACCTAATGAAGGTAAATACCAAGGTAGGTTCGACAACAATAAGTAAGCCGTAAAGGCACAGGTACCAATGATGACCACATTGTTGATGACTTTAACCAAAGGCTTTTCGAAAAATTTTACTTTAGGCTCTATTACACAGAAATAAAAACAAGTTAAAAAATAAAATAGCCAGATAAAGAACCCCCAAAAGCCAAACTCGATCGCGAGTGGATTGGTAAAGCCATATTCTGGGCTTGCGTTTATGTCTGCATAACCCGCAAATTCAGTCAGCGGGAACATGATCAAGCCTACATCCAAGCCGGAAGTAAACAGGATCGCAATAAAAGTAAAAGTCTTAACCGGTGTAACACCCACAACAGGTACATTACCCCACTTATAAACAAAGAAGGCTACCGATAATAGGGTAAACAAGATACCAGCACTAAGCCAAACGGTCATTGTCACCCTCCCAATACAAATAAAAGTACTTCATAACTACTCCAGTTATTTTTTATGAAAAACGTTTCTGCACAGTCCTGTACAGAAACAACAGTTGTGAAAATCCACTCCCGACCCCAACAAGCGTTGGGGAGAAGTCCGAATAAAAAATTGAAACGTATTTATCGTTGCGTGGTTTGCCAGTTCTGGCTTTTTGCAACGTTTACGGGTTCAATGGCTTTGACCGTTTTGCCCAAAATCATATCAGCGGCTTTTTCGGCCACCATAATGGTTGGCGCATTTAGATTCCCATTTGGGATAGTCGGGAAGATGGACGAGTCCACCACACGTAACCCTTCAATACCGTGAACCTGAGTTTGAGAATTAACAACCGCAAGTTCATCCTTGCCCATCTTACAAGAGCAAGAAGGGTGGTACGCACTTTCAACGGCTTGGCGTACGAACTTATCGATATCTTCGTCCGTTTGAATATGTTCACCAGGCTGTATTTCACCATCGCGAAACTCGTCAAAGGCAGGTTGCGAGATAATCTCTCGGGTTAAACGAACACAGGCGCGAAAGCCTTCAATATCGTCTGGATGCTCCAAATAGTTAAACTGTATTTTAGGCGCAACACTTGGATCGTTTGATTGTAGGGTTACCGCACCACGACTTTTGGGCTTGTTATGCCCAACATGGACTTGAAAACCATGCCCATCAAACGCTTTTTTACCATCGTAGCGGATCGCCGCGGGTAAAAAGTGATATTGAATATCTGGCCATTCCACACCCGGTTTTGAGCGGATAAATGCACAAGACTCAAAGTGGTTGGTAACGCCTAAACCTGAACGGTTAAAAAACCATTCGGCGCCAATCATGCCTTTTGAAAACAGCCCTAATTTGCCATTTAAGGTAATGGGTTGCTTACACTTGTATTGGAAATAAAACTCTAAGTGATCCTGAAGGTTTTTACCGACACCCGTTAACTCGTGTTTTACTTCAACACCGGCACTTTTCAGTACATCGGCATCGCCAATACCTGATAGCTGTAAGATATGCGGTGAACCAATAGGGCCTGCACTTAGCACCACGTCTTTAGTACTGTTTGCCTGTTTGGTAGTGTTTCCAACGCGATACTCAACACCCGTTGCTTTTTTGCCATCAAGTAATACTTTGGTTACCAAGGCACCAGTAACTATGGTTAGATTGTTACGGTTTTTAATTGGGTCTAAATACTCACGGCTGGTTGAACTGCGCACCCCGTCTTTTACGGTCATGTGCATAGGGCCAAAACCTTCTTGCTGCTCGGCGTTATAGTCGTTTGTCGTGTTATAACCTGCTTGTTCACCCGCTTTAATAAAAGCTTTGTATAAAGGGTTTTTCATTTCATTACCGTTGTTTACACCAAGTTCACCTTGACCACCACGATATGAACCTTCGCCTTTATACCAAGTTTCTGCCTTCTTAAAGTAAGGCAAACAGGCTTGGTAGTTCCAACCTTCAGCGCCATGCTCTTCCCATTCGTCAAAATCTTTGGCGTGACCTCGCACATAAACCATGCCATTGATCGAAGATGAACCACCTAATACTTTGCCTCTAGGGCAGTGCATTTGACGATTATCTAAAAATAGCTCAGGTTCAGTATGAAACTGCCATGCATACTTTTTAGTGTTCATTGGGATCGACAGCGCAGTTGGCATTTTTATAAAAATGCTTTTGTCTGAGCCACCCGTTTCAAGCAGTAACACCTTGTGTTTAGGGTTAGCAGACAAGCGATTAGCCAGCACACAACCGGCAGAGCCTGCACCTACAATAATATAATCAAATGTGTTCACATTAACTCCTTAAAACGGGCTTTCTATGTTGCCCATACCGACATAAACCGATTTGGTTTGGGTATAACTGTTTAGCGTTTCAACACCGTTTTCACGGCCAATACCAGATTGCTTATAACCACCTACTGGCATTTGTGCAGGAGAATTTCCGTAGCTATTAATCCAACAAATACCCGCATTAAGCTGATGGATAACACGATGAGCTCGTTGAATGTTTAAACTAAATACACCAGCGGCTAAGCCAAGCTCGGTATCGTTGGCACGTTTAATCACTTCATCTTCATCTTCGAACATCAACACACTCATAACTGGACCAAAAATCTCTTCTTTGACTATGGTCATCTCGTCGTTACAGTCGATAAATACTGTCGGTGCAACAAAATAGCCGTTTGGCGCTGATGCTGGTTTTAGAGCATGACCGCCCGTTAATAAGGTAGCGCCTTCTGCTTTACCTGTTTCAATGTAATCTAACACCAACTGTTGGTGCTTCTTCGAGATCAATGCGCCTAAATTCACTTTTGGATCGAGCGGATCACCAGCAATAATATTGTTTTCAGTTCGTAACTTTAGCTCTTTCACAAACGCTTGGTATACGTTCTTATGGACAAAAACGCGGGTACAATTTGTACAAACTTCACCTTGGGTATAAAAATTTCCTAGCATGGCTGCACTCACTGCTTGAGAGACATCGGCATCATCGAACACAATTAACGGCGACTTACCGCCAAGCTCCATGGTGACCTCTTTAAGGTTTGAGCTTGCGCTTTGCATGACTTTCTTACCTGTGCCCACTTCGCCAGTAAAAGAAACTTTTTCTATCTCTGGGTTTGCGGTTAACCATTGACCAACTTCGGCAGCACCATGCACAACATTAAATACGCCCGCAGGCATGCCAGCTTCAATAAAAATTTCAGCCAGTTTTACCGCGCCCATAGGGGTTTCTTCTGATGGCTTAAAAATCATTGCATTACCTGCAGCAAGCGCAGGGCCTGATTTCCAACAAGCAATCTGCAAAGGGTAATTCCATGCACCGATACCAGCACACACACCTAAAGGTTCACGGCGAGTATAGAAAAAGTCCTGTCCCACCGTTTGCTGGCTACCAAGTTGTGCTGGTGCTAATCCTGCAAAGTACTCGATAACATCGGCTCCGGTTTCAACATCGACACAATCAGCCTCTTGAATGGGCTTACCTGTATCTAACACCTCTAATTTGGCTAACTCGTCATTGCGCTCGCGTAACAAAGCAACCGCTTTTAGAAGAATACGGCTTCGTTCCATTGGCGACATAGAAGACCAAATAGTAAAACCTTGTTTGGCGCTTTCGATAGCCTGTTGTTGCACCGTTTCATCCGCTTCTTCGACCAAATAAATATCTTCATCAGTCGCAGGGTTTTTTACTGCGAACATACGGCCGCTTTGGTTAGCAACAAACTTGCCATTAATAAAATTCTGTAAAACAGCTAGGGTCATATTACTCTCCGCCCAATGAAATTAGTGTTTCTATATAGTCTTTAGTCAGCTGCTCGGCCTCTTTGAACTGAGCCTCATTTGCTTGGCTAAGCACTGCTCTTAACCATAATCCGTCAATCATTCCTGCACAGAGCTTAGCGGCTTTTTGTGCTTCAGCTTTGGGCATCAAGGTCTTCAACGAACAGAGCAAGTTACTATACAAGCGCTGCGCGTTGATTTTCTGTAGTCGCCCTAATTTAGGGTCGTGCATCGACTGAGCCCAAAAGCTTAACCAGGTTTTAGCCGAGCTTGCGCTTTGCTGCACGGTTGAAAAATTTGCTTCAACTATAAACATTAAGCGTTCAGCAGCTGTACAACCTCCACGCGTTTTCTCAACTAAGGTTGTGCGTAAATTGGTTAATAAAAATCGAACGGTTGCCTCAAGTAGACCATCTTTGCCACCGAAATAATGACTGATGATCCCAGAAGATAAACCTGCTCGTTTACTAATGCTGTTAATGG
This sequence comes from Thalassotalea sp. 273M-4, assembly GCF_041410465.1. NCBI lineage: Bacteria > Pseudomonadati > Pseudomonadota > Gammaproteobacteria > Alteromonadales > Colwelliaceae > Thalassotalea > Thalassotalea aquiviva. Next base: position 2,442,107 of record NZ_CP166961.1, on the reverse strand, counting down.
TCGTGGCATGTAAACCTAACTCCGCGACCGACTCCAACGTTGCCTTTATTAACTGTTGGCGACGTATGGGTTCCATTCCTGTTTTTGGCATAGTTTTTTATTGATTGACTGTTCAATTAAAATAAACTCTATAGAGTACGAATTAATTTTTCAAGGGGTTTTGTTTTGAGGTAGTGGCTTTTCTAGTCGGGTACGCCTTATTTTTATAGTCTTAACAGGGGGTTAGGTAGACTTGTTAAAAATGAAATATTTTGTAATTAGTTTGAGTTGAATTGATTATTTGTGTAAGTATTTAGGGGCTAGCGAAATAGGGGGAGACGAAAATAAAAAGTAAGCGTTGCTAAAAGAGGGGTATTTTTACAGAGGTTTCTTCTTTCATTTGTGCGCCTTTGTTTTAAGTTAGAGTAAATTTAATTGAATTCGAGTAAGTCTCTAAACCCTTATAAAATTAAATCATACCGTTACAATCAGCGCTGTGCACGTGTATTAGATGGAAAGTTTGACTTACCATTTGGGGTTGATGAATATTTACCCGGTGGTTTATCCGTTGGTGCTGTTGGTGCTGTTGGAAGCACATATAATTATGCAGCACCTTTATATCAAGACATTATTGAAGCTTTTAATAATGGTCAGCACCATGTCGTTAAAGCTTTAATGGATAAAGTTATTTGTTTAATTCGACCTTTAGTACAGTATGGTGGGGTTGCTGCCGGAAAAGCGGCGATGCAATTACATGGTATTGATGTTGGTGATCCTAGGTTACCAATCAAGGCGCTCACTCAGACTCAAAAAGAGCACGTACTGGAGCAAATGAAACAGGCTGGATTTCTTGCGCACAATCGGGAAAAAGCCATTACTATCTAAGCCAAATCGGCTCTGTAATATTTGAGTTTGCAGCAAACTGGTTCTTATATGGATGCAATGTTAAGGGCCGTTAAGGCCCTTTTCTAAACTTAAATAGTTTTTAATACACCTATCATCGAATATTTTAGTCAACACTTGAATTATCGCTTCTTGGCCTATAATTAAATAGCTAACACGCAGTGAGCTTTTGCTGTAAAGTGGTCGTTCAAAGTCGAAATTCTAAGACTAGGTCCGTGTTTTCTTACTTACTTTTATGTAAGTAGTCATTTCTTAATAAAAAGTAGAAATCAATAATGATGACAACCGATATACATTCTGCGATTATCGCCGAAGGGGGAGGTCAAAAAGGGATTTTTACCGCTGGTGTACTGGATGCCTTTCTTGAACAGAAGTTTGCTCCTTTTGATTTAAAAGTGGGGGTGTCTTCTGGTGCGCAAAATATTGCTGCTTATTGTGCTAGAGCTCGTCAATATGGCCAAACGGCGATTGAAGCGTTAACTACAGAGCAACACTTTTTTCGCCCTGCACGTTTTTTTACAGGGGGCAATGTTATTGACTTAGACTGGTATTTTGACCAAGTTAAGTTTAACGACAAAGTACGCTTTCCGACCGAGCCAAGTCATTTAACCCCTGATTCCAATTTTTATGCGGTCGCGAGTCAATATGACTCCTTCACCCCACATTATTTGCACACTTGGCACGACAATATGTTTGAGCATCTCAAAGCGTCCAGTGCAATCCCATTTTTATATCGCCCTACGGTCAATGTGGCTGGTAACTTTATGGTTGATGGGGGCGTCGCCGACCCTATACCTGTGCGTTGGGCGCATCAGAAGGGGGCTAAAAATATATGGGTTATTCGCACGGTAGAAGCGCATGTTGATGGCAAAATATCGGTAATGGATAGAATCGAACCGATTATTCGACGAATTAACCAACACCCTAGAGTGTTTGAAATGTACCAACACCACCAAGACCGTTATGCTGAGGCAATGGATTTTATCAACATGCCACCAGAGGGGGTGAATGTGGTGCAAATCGCGCCAACAAGGCCATTGTTATCTATGACTCTAGGTTCTAGTTTAGAAGCATTAAAAGAAGATTATCAGCACGGTTTAGAACAGGGGTTTAAAGCTCTACAACAGTGGCGCTCAACGTTAGAGTAAATAGCTGTTATGGGGGAGTTAAAAAAGCGCGAGGGCGATGTCGCGCATGTTGTTTTTATCACCTTGCGGTAACACGAAAGGTTTGGTAAATATCACTGTCATTAGAGTTTGATGATTTTTGCCCAATTAATACGATGTCGCCATTTATTGAAAAATGGCCAATCTGGCTGTCTAATGACACCGCAAGCTCATTACTTTGCGTTTTATATATCTCTAATTTGGCTTTTTGCCCATTGTAAAACGCAATATGTTCAGCGCTTTTCTTTACGTTAAATTGTCGGCCATAAAAGGCTGACAAGTTGTTTTTTGGCATCTTAACAGGATTAGCATCTTCACCTAGGTACCAATTATTGTCTTGGTCTACCCATAACCAATCATTTGATGAGGGCGCAAATTGCACGCTTTGCCATTTTTGTTCAAGGCGCTGCATTGACTCATCCTCAAGGTGAAATATGACCACTTGCCAATTGGCGCCTATCTTCATACTAAAGGCGATTTGTTCTGAATTTTTAAAAGAGATACCTCTTAACTCTTTCTCTGGCATAGGTAAAACTTTAGCTTTACCACTAGCAAGATCAATCAGGTGAATGGCATTTAAGGTTAAAGCCGCAACCTTTTGCTCATCGGGAGACCACGTTAAGTCTATGTAGTGGCGACCATCGGCAAATTGGCTGATCTTTTTTTTCTTTTTGGTCTCTCGGTTATATAGCCATAACTCTTCATTACCCGATGTTAGGCTTATGTAGGCCACCTGCTCGGCGCTTGGTGATAACACCGCTAAGCGTTGATCGAAAGTATCGTGCAATAGCGCGGCTGTTTGCCCTGTGGTTAAGTGGTATTGGTCCACATTGATGTCATGTTTAAATGCCGTAAAGGTATAATCTTTGCCGTTACTGTGGCGCTCTGGTCGACTGAGCTGCTGTGGACCACTAAAAAGTACCGTCTTATTCGTACCATCAAGATTATATTGTACTATTTCATGGGCAGGGTGATCGCCCATCAGCACCACATGATCGCCATCATGCGACCAAATACCACAACAGATATAAGCATTTAACCTAAACAGTAAACTAAGCTCTTGAGTATCTAAGTCGAGCTGATAAAAGCCCTCCCACTGTTGTTTATCGGGCGAAGAGATTAGCAATTTATTGTCTGTTGGGTGTAAGTCAAACTGGCTGTTTCCACCTAAATGCAGTTCAGGTTGCGGAAGCCATTGAGTTTTACCACTATCAAGGTCTAGAGAATAAAGCGAATAGGGGCCGCCAGGCTCTGACGATTGGGCAAAAACCAGCAGATTATCATCATGGGTAAACTTAATTGCACCAAAACTACCCGCATTACAGGTGTATATTAACTTAGGCTCAGACATAGCTAAGCCATTAAATTCACGAATAAAGTACTGACAACGCTGTTGTGTCGCGACTAAATACACCAGTTTGGTGCCAGAGTCGTTCCAACTGCCAGGGCCAACCCCGACTTTATTGCCATGCTCAATCTCAACTTGCTCACCAGAGTCGATATTTTTAACCATGAGTCTAAATTTTTCACCATCATGGTTCATGTAAGCGAGCCTGATACCATCAGCATTAAAGCTGGGAAAGTATTCACTGCCCTTATCCGAAGTTAAGGCTTTAGCCGATACAAAAGATTTTGACGATGGGGCATGAAACAATGTTATCCAAACAACAAAGGTGATGAGCAAAAGCACAAACGTTAACAGTAGGGTTTTTACATACACAGGGTTAAACGTTACGGGTATTTTTAGGCTAGATGCTGGCAATGAAGTCGGTGCTTGAGATTGAATAGGCTCTGCCTTTGCCACCAAGCGATAACCGCGTTTAGGCACGGTTAAAATAAAGCTTGGGTTTCTGGCATCATCTTGCAAAGCTTTTCGAAGTTTTGTAATGAGTTTACTGACGGTGTTATCACTAACATAGCGACCCTGCCAAACTTCATCAAGGAGTTGCTCTTTACTAATAATTTGATCAGGGTGCTGACAAAAATAACGTAATAGGTCGCTCATCATAGGTTCAATGCGAACCGTGTTTTGTTCAATTGTTAAGGTTTGTTGTTGTTCACAAAACACAAAACCATTAATTTGCCAGCGCATATACATCCTTTGATTTGTTGTTCTAGCCCTTTAAAAATGCGGCTGTCATAAAAAGTCACAACGATTCACCTTTCGGTCAGGACTTCAAATGGTTAATTAACTACAGTGGTTTCACTTTTTATTTACTTTGTAAAAATGGAAACACAGATGACGAGATTAAACGTAATCTTGGTAGTGGTCTATTGGGTCATTATCTTACTAAACTTTGCACATAATACCTATGCAGCTGATAAAAGCGAATATCCACTTTTTGACATTATCACCACAACGGATTTGAATTCTATTGAAGGGGCCGATGTTATTTTATCTTCTTCGCCATTTAAAACAGAGCTTAAGGCATTTGCCTTAAGTTTAAAAGAACAAGAGATAGCAAATCAAAGCATGTTTAATAAAATCGCTTTGTTGTCATTGCGTGAAGACCTTGAGGCAATTAATAAACTGCTCAAACAACAAAATAACACCTTGGAGTTTTCGCATTATCAGCTTTATCATCAAACCAAACAACGGCTAAAAAATAAAAATTTAACCCCAGCGCACTTTACTGATGAAGCGAAAGCATTAATTCAATATACCTTGGCACAGGCGAATGATGAAGACTTTGTGCAAATGGCGCTTGCTCTTGGTTGGTCAGTACCTAATGCAAAAGATTATGCGTTGAATGTATACAAGCAAGTGCAAAATAAGGCTATGTTAACGCCAGATGAAATGATAAATATCGCCGTAAATAGCCATTTATATCATGTCTTAGAGGCCATTATTCCACTGGTTAATAATGCTTTAGCGCAACAACGAACAAAACGCTTTATTATTGAACCCAATGTTTTAGTTCAATTAAAAAATGGTATTGAACTGTCAACCACTATCGTTCGACGTCGTCACCAAAATCACCCTCTGACCACGGCACTGCAATATACCATTTACGCAGATGAAGCTGGCCATATTAAATCGGCCATGCATGCCGCCGCTCATGGTTATATTGGTATTGTGGCCAATTCTCGTGGTAAGCGTTCAAGCTCAAATGACATAGTGCCTTGGCAACATGAAGGGGAAGATGCTGCCCAGCTGATTCACTGGATAACGGCGCAAGAATGGAGCAATGGCAGTGTTGTCATGTATGGTGGCAGTTACAATGGGTTTACCCAATGGGCAACCGCTAAATATATGCCAACAGGCCTTAAAGCAATGGCACCTTTCGTGGCGGCGAATCTTATTACGGGGTTGCCTTATGAAAACAATATTGCCATAACCGCCAACTTTGAATGGCCATTATATGTCACCAATAACAAAACAGTCGATAACAGTGTTTATAACAACTGGCAACGTAGTGAAGACATTGTTGAAGAGCTGTTTGTTAGTGGTCGTCCAATTGTTGATATTGACAAAATTGCGAAAAAACCAAACCCTTGGTTACAAAAATGGTTAGAAAACCCAAAAGACAATGCCTATTACCAAAACATGGTGCCACACCAACATGAATATAAGCGCATTAACATTCCCGTACTCACCATTACGGGGTATTTTGAAGGTGGGCAAATTTCAGCGTTAAACTACCTTAATCAACATTACCAATACAACAAAAATGCGAATCACTCGCTGTTAATTGGTCCATATAATCATTGGTCAGCGCAAAGTAAACCGCGCTCGCACCACAGTAACTATGAGTTGGATCCGGTTGCGTTATTAAAAGACACTGAAGAGGTGGTATTTGACTGGTTTGATCATGTCTTATACGACAAACCTAAACCAACCTTGGTACAAAACAAAGTGAATTACCAAGTGATGGGGGCCAATACCTGGCGATTTGCCGATTCTTTACAAGAGCTTAATCAACAAACCAAAAGCTTTTATATTCAAAGCGCACAGGCCAATAAATCGCAAAACTATGCTTTAGGGCAAACGCCTTCTGCCAAGACCGATGAATATATTGAACAAATCATCGATATGAGCGACAGAACCGAACAACGAAATATGGCGCCGTGGCCTGTTATTCAAGACAATTTAGATAAACAAGGTGGTATCCAAATTGAGACCCCAGTGTTTGAACAAGATATGGAGCTTACCGGTTCGATTACGGGGTTCTTTGACATAGGCATTAATAAAAAAGACGTCGATATCGGTTTTAATTATTTTGAAGTGACAGCAAACGGAGAAGTGTTTCATTTGAACAATTACCGCAGCCGTGCCAGTTATGCCGATGACATGGGTAAAAGACACTTGCTTATACCAAATGAAAAGCGTCGAGTGCCGATTGTAAATGCTCGATTTACCTCGAAATTAATTAAAAAAGGCAGCAAACTGGTACTGGTGCTCAATGTGAATAAAAACGTTGCTGCTCAGGTTAACTTAGGCACAGGTAAGCCGGTGAATTATGAGCATATTTCAGAAGCAGGAGAACCATTAAAGTTAAAATGGTTTTTATCGTCGCAAATAAACCTGCCGTTAAAACCTTGGCCAAATGCCGCTTCACATCCTCTCAAAGCAAGCTAATAAATGGTCAAACCCAGTGCATTTACTGGGTTTGACAGCTTAATCGGTCGATAGACAATTTAAAATTTTCAACTAGGCTAAATACCTTAAGGACTCAATCGAGTGCTTATATTTTGGAGATTAATCATGAATAGTAAATTACTTCGAGGATTGTTATTTTGTGTTTTTAGCGTATTTGCTATGCAAAATGTATATGCAGATGATCACGAGCCACCATTTATTGGCGGTAACTATTGGGAAGTAACCGGAATTAAAGTGGCCGATGGTGCGGGTTTAAAATATGCCAAATGGTTGGCTAGCGAGTGGCGTAAAAATCTCGACTTTGCCGTATCTAAAGGTTGGTTAGAAAGCTACCATGTGATAAGTAATGTGCACGCACGTGCTGACGAACCCGATCTTTACTTGGTTCGAATTTTTAAAGATTGGGCATCGGTTGAAGAAAGTGAAAAGCGCCGAAAAGCCTATATGGAATGGACCAAAAAAAGTATGGAAACAATGCAAAGTGAAAGTGGCAATCGAGCTGAATATCGAACCATTATGAGTACCTCATTTTTACAGGAAATGAAGTTTAGAAAATAAAATTTAGTCCCTGTATTTACCTGATGCGAGAGCCGGTTGAGCTCTCGCGCTTTGATAAACATCTAATGAGTAACACTAATGGCTATGCTGCGAATTTGGCATCAAGTTGTATTTCTTTACCAACGTATCTTGTTTACTTACCAACATATTAATGCTGTCAAGATTACCTTGTGTAACCTCTACTAGCCTTTTATCCATGACTTTAAACCAAAGACATGGAATGTAAGCAATCACAAACATGCCAAAGTAACCATTTGGCAAGGTTGGCAAGTTTTGAAAGTGCCTTAATGACTGATAGCTTCGAGTGGCATGAGCGTGATGATCGGAGTGGCGTTGCAAATTAAATAACGCGAGATTAGAAAATATATGATTACTATTCCAACTATGGTGAGGCTGGGTTTTCTCATAGCGCCCCGATGAGAGCTTTTTACGTTTTAGGCCATAATGTTCAACATAATTAGCAGAGGTTAATTGCCACATCGACCAAAAAGCAGCAATAAACAAGTAGGGGATCACCTCAACACCTAGCCAAAGTGCCATCGCTAAATAGACAGATAAGGTCATCAGGATGGTTTGCAGAAACTCATTTTTTATTGTCCACGGGGAAAGGCTTTTTGCTTTAAAACGCTCTTTTTCAACACCATAAGCTCGAATAAAGCCACCCGGTAACTCCCTTAAAGCAAACTGATAAATACTTTCCCCCATTTTTGCCGATGCCGGATCTTCAGGGGTGGCGACATGTTTGTGATGACCGCGGTTATGTTCAATAAAAAAATGACCATAAGCCGCTGGCGCGAGAATAATTTTTGCCATCCATTGATCCAGCGGATGGCGTTTATGGCCAAGCTCATGGCCAATGTTTAACCCATGCCCACCAATATAACCAGAGAGCAGAGCCGATGCGATATAGCCCATGGTCGATAATTCATGGTGAGAAACAAACCAGCCCAAAAATACAAATACCATCAGCACAATGGGCACATGCAGCAATGCAATCCAACGATAGTACGGATTGGCTTCAAGTTGGGGAATTATCGACTCGGGCGGGTTAGTGGTATCTTCGCCTAGAAAAAGGTCAATTAATGGAAATAGACCATACCAAATCAGTAGAAATGCCCACAAAAACAATTCATTGTTGTATTGAAAATAGAGCACGGGTCCCATTATTGCAACGAAGGGAATAAGCAAAGATAACAGCCAATAGTAGCGTTTTTTATCAACGTAGACGTCACCATTTGGAGCGATGAAGGTATTGCTTTGGGTCATTTTTTTCCCTTGTGATGAAATTAACCATAATGGTGTTTATGACCATTATTAACCGGTTTATATATAAATCCCCTAAAAAACATAGCGCTATCAAAAACACCAAGGTTGTTTTCTGGGTGGTTGTTAGTATATAAGCAAATTTTTTGGGTGCGAGCTTTACTTTCTCTACAAGAAGAAAAATACCGATATAGGCTAAACGTTATCGAGTGATTATGTCCCCGTGCAGAAAAGATCGCCAGTACCAAGTCAAAATTGAAAAAGTGACTTAACTTTACCAAAGCCATAATCCGTACCAAACTTGATGAAGCGATAAAACCTTACATCAGGAGAGCAAGGAACCAACATGGCACTAGAAAACCATCCAATGTGGCGTTTGCCTAAACATCACTTAGATCAGGACGAGGCTCATGATCATGTGCACTGGGTTGAGCTTTTCTACGATTTAATTCATGTTGTGATCATTTTTTTGCTGGGCAATTATTTGAGCGATCATTTATCTATCGCTGGTTTTGCGATTTTTGCGGGACTATTTATTTCAATATGGTTCGCGTGGGCAGACTCTAGCGTATTCAATTCTTTGTATGTCAGCACTGATCTTAAGCATCGAATCATTATGTCCTGCCAAATTGTGACGTCTATGGTTATGGCCGCTGCCATCCCTAGTATTCATGATAAAGGCTGGCTCTACTTTGCCTTGGCGTTTGCTCTAAATAGACTTATAACAAGCTACTTGTATTATCGAACCATTCGACTCGGTGTTGAAGGCACTCGACTTGCTCATGATGTCAGTCGTAATTTTGCAATTCTTGCGGTTATTTTCTTGATCAGCGCTTTTTTACCGGCCCCGTATAATTATTGGTTGTTTGGTGTTGGCATTGTATCCATTCAAATTTTGTACATGTTGCCCAAAGTCGGAGTACTAGAGCACAAACGCTTTATACCGCGGTTAGGTCATATGTCAGAGCGCTTTGCTTTATTGCTGTTAATTGTGATTGGAGAGGGCTTTTTTAAACTGGTGATCACCTTATCTGAAAAAGGCGTTTATAAAGTCAGTCCCAGTGTGTTTGTTAATTTTATCTGGGGTGGGATATCTATTTTTGTGTTGTGTTGGATTTATTTTGATTTTGTAGGTAATGGCAAACCCAAAAATCAAACGAAGTCCGTTTTGGTGTCATGGTGGTTAGCGCATTTATGTCTGATGTTATCGGCAGTGATGATGGGCGTAGCGCTTGCGGGAGAAGTCAAGGTAGGATTTTGGCAACCGTATCCTTTAGGCTATGGCATCATTGGCTGTAGTGGCCTGATCATTTATTTACTCAGTTTATTGTGGATCCAGTACAGCATTGAAACGCGAGTTGCCCATCGCTTCGCTACCCCTTTGGTTAGAATGTTCGGGGTGTTTTTTGCTTTGCTTACCTTATTTTTATTACCCTTTGTGCCAGCCCTTATTGGTAACTTACTGTGGGGTATAGCGTTAATTTCACAAATAGCTATTCCTTTAACCAAAGCATATTTTACATTTTTAAAAGAAGAAGTTGCAAAACCCGACCATAATTAAGGTCGATCTTGGTTGCGCCACTCTTGGGGGGAAGCCAAGCTTTAATGCTAAGCTTAAATTGGAAAAATCATTTTGCCTAACATAAAAAAACAGCTTTATGAGCTGCTTGAAAGAGGCTTTGAAGGCCATTTTTGGAGTAAGTTTGTCAGCGGTTTTATTGTCTTATTAATTATCGCTAATGTAAGCGCCGTTATTTTAGAGTCCTATGCGCCTATAGGGGAAAAATACTCGCTGTTTTTTTCTCTTTTTAATCTCTTCTCCGTTGCGGTATTTACCGTCGAATACATTGCTCGAGTGTGGGTGAGTACAGAGTCTAAAGCATACAAATCTCGCATCCAATACATTGTTAGTCCTATTGCTTTAATTGACTTTTTAGCCATTGCGCCTTTTTATTTGTCGTTTATTTTTGCTATTGATTTGCGTTATTTACGCATGCTGAGGATGCTTCGGTTATTGAAATTGACGCACTACTTTAATGGCATCAGATTGTTTATTGATGTATTAAAAAAAGAGCTGCCCAGTATTGGCGCCGCGATTATGATCATGGCGGTTTTGGTGATCCTATCTGCAGGTATTATTTACAGTGTTGAACAAAAAGCCCAGCCCGAGGTGTTTGATAGCATTCCCAGTGCTATTTGGTGGTCGGTAGTGACCATGACCACAGTAGGGTATGGTGATGTCACCCCGGTGACCTTTTTAGGCAAGTTTATCTCTATTTTTATTATGCTGTTAGGGGTAGGGGTTGTTGCTTTACCTGCTGCTATGTTGGCCGCAAAATTTGGCGATGAACTGCGCACCAAACGCAAACATCTTGAGCAAGAAATTGCTAGCGCATTAGAAGATGGGGTCATCAGTCGGTCTGAAAAAACCGCTATTAACGACATATGCGATAGCATGGGCGTGTCAAGCGAAGAGCTAGAGCAGTTGATCCGCCATTATCAAGACCATAAAAACCAAATCATCGTCTGTGAAAAATGCGGCAATATTATTGAAGTAAAAAAACCTTAAGGTAAATGCATATTAAGAATAAAAAAAGGTGAGCATTACGCTCACCTTGTTATTTTTTAAATGTTCGTTAAGGGGTGTAATACACCGGAGAACCAGGTCCTACAGGCATCCCCAAAGCAAATACCCAAATGTAAAATAGTGCCACCCAACCAACAAAAAATGCCAAACTGTATGGCAACATGGTCGCGACTAAGGTGCCGATCCCCATGTCTTTTTTATACTTGCTGGCGACCGCTAAAATCAAACCAAAATAACTCATCATCGGGGTGATAAGATTCGTTACCGAGTCACCAATACGATACGCCGCTTGAATGGTTTCGGGGGCGTAGCCAATTAACATCAACATAGGCACAAAAATTGGTGCAGTTGCTGCCCACTGCGCCGAAGATGAGCCTAAACTTAAATTGATGATTGCGCACATAAAGATAAACAATACGAACACTTCAGGGCCCGTTAAGCTAAGGGCTTGTAATAACTCAGCGCCGTTAATGGCTAAGATGGTACCAAGGTTGGTCCATTTAAAGAATGCGACAAATTGCGAGGCGAAAAATACCAATACAATGTAAAGACTCAGTGAGCTCATGCTTTTGCTCATCGCATTAATTACATCTTTGTCGTTTTTCATGGTGCCTACAACTTTGCCGTAGACAAAACCAGGGATGGCAAAAACAATAAAGATAATCACCACAATGCCTTTTAAAAATGGCGAGCCACTTACCGCACCTGTTTCAGGGTGACGTAAAATACCGTTTTCTGGAACAATGGTTAAAGACAGTAATAGCCCCAGTAATAAAAAGCTTACCCCTGCCCATTTTAAGCCTTTTACTTCAAGTGGCGTAAGGCGCTCAATGTTGGTTTGTAGTGGTTCACTGGCCTCGCTTTCATTGTATTTACCCAGTCTTGGTTCGACTACTTTTTCGGTAATAATGGTACCTAACAGGGCAATCATAAAGGTCGAAACAATCATAAAGAACCAGTTGGCTTCAGGTCCGACTTCGTAACTTGGGGCTATCAGTTGTGCGGCCGCGGTCGTAATGCCCGACAACAATGGATCGATGGTGCCTAAAAATAAGTTAGCACTATATCCGCCAGACACACCGGCAAATGCGGCGGCTAAACCGGCTAAAGGATGGCGACCCAAACTGTGGAAGATCATAGCCGCTAGAGGGATCAGTACCACATAACCAAGTTCTGATGCGGTATTTGATAAGATCGCCGCGAAAACCACCATAAAAGTAACAAGTCGCTCTGATGCACCTAATACCATACCGCGAAGACCCGCGGATAACATGCCAGAGTGCTCAGCCACACTCACACCAAGAAGGGCGACCAATACGGTCCCTAAAGGTGCAAAACCTGTAAAGTTAGTGACTAAACCCGAAAAGATTTTTTGTAAACCTTCCGCGCTCATCAAACTAACCACTTCAATTACGCCGTCAGGATCGCGTCCTGCTGAGCCGATAGGTCTGGGATCAATTGCACTTAAGCCAAAAAAGTCTGCAACCCCACTAAACACAATGATGAAGAGACAGAACATAGCAAATAGGGTGACAGGATGCGGAAGTAAATTCCCTAAAAATTCAACGGTTGCTAAAAACCGGTTAAACCAGCCATTCTTTGGCATTGGCTGATCAAGTGTAGAACTCATATATATAGCGCCTTTTGTCGTGAGCAAATGAACATATTTGCTTCTCGTTGTAGGTGTACATAGGGTTAGCTAGGCTAACAATTGGATGCAAAGATATCATTTAACCTTACTAAGATGCAATTTCAATTGGTTTGTTTATTAATTCGCACAAGGTCCACTTAATGTTTATATTGTGATTTGTAAGCGATTAAATAAGCAACTTTGTTGGTTTTTTTTGTCAGCTTTAAAATGCTTTTAGGCTGGTTTTATTAAGCAGGTGTTCTATATTTTTAGCCACTACTGGTTGTTTTTTAAATCAGTAGCCTGTTTTTAAAGTTGTTAATAAAGTTCGGTGATAAATTTTTTTACCTTTGCAGGTGTTGTCAAGGAATGTTGATGAAATACAAAATTGAAGAGCTTATCTCACAAGATGATATTCGTCATCGTATCCAAGAGCTGGGGCAGGAGATCAGCGCCTTTTACCAAAACAGTAATGACTTGGTGATGATTGGTTTACTTAGGGGATCTTTTGTCTTTATGGCCGATTTAGCCAGAGCGATAACCGTAAATCATAGTGTCGACTTTATGACTGCATCCAGTTACGGCAATACGATGGCGTCATCGCGCGATGTTCGCATTTTAAAAGATTTAGATGATGACATTAAAGGCAAAGACGTATTGCTTATTGAAGATATTATCGATACCGGTAATACATTGAAAAAAGTTACCGAAATTTTGTCTTTACGCGATCCCAAAGCCATTCATATCTGTACATTACTCGACAAGCCTTCGCGACGAGAAGTGCCATTAGATGTTGATTGGGTTGGCTTTGAAATTCCAGATGAGTTTGTTGTCGGCGTAGGTATTGACTACGCGCAGAAATATCGCCATTTACCTTATATTGGCAAAGTCGTCATGTTGTAACTGCGCGTCTGATTCTATCCTATATTAGTAAAAGTTACTGGCGTACTTAGCTAAACCGTCCAGCAACATTTGTACTGCGATCATCACTAATATCATCCCCATTAATCGCTCCATTGCTTTTAAACCACGCTCACCTAACAAGCGGTTAAATACGTTTGAATAGATCAAAATAATGGCGCTTAAGGCCCAAGCAATGACTAAAGCAATACTAAGTTCAAATAATTGGTTTGGCATTTGATTGGTAAATAAAATCAACGAAGCCAAAATTGACGGGCCTGCCATCATAGGTACGGCTATAGGTACAAGAAATGGTTCTTCACCTTCATCTAAGCCCATCAGTCCACCAGGCTGTGGGAAAATCATCTTGATTGCGATAATAAATAAAATAATCCCCCCAGCAATACTCACTGATTCTTGCTTAAGATGCAAAAAGCTTAAAATATTTTCGCCAGCAAATAAAAACAAAAACATAATAAGCAAAGCGATAAGTAGCTCTCTGATCATTATTTGACGCTGCCTTTTAGCATCAATGTCTTTTAAGATGGAAACAAAGACAGGTAAGTTACCCAAAGGATCCATGATCAAAAATAGGGTGACAGCGATTGTTAATAATTCCATAAATCATCCGGTTAATGTTTAAATTAGATATTTTAAATATGAGGTTTGTTATTAGATAGTTGTTCAACAAATAAATTTTTTAGCGTTTCAATATCTTGGGTTTTAACGTAATTTGGTCGAATAATAAAGGCTATGCTGCGATGTGGTCCAGGTTCATTTAAATGAATCGCCGATAACTCTGAGTTGTTATGTAAGAGTTGGGTTAACGCCATTTCGGGTACTAAGGTGGTACCTAATTTACCTGCCACCATTTGAATAATTGTATGTAAGCTGGTGGAGTCAAAACCAGATTCTTGTTTTAGGCTTTTTAAATGGCAAGCTGCTAAAGCATGATCTTTTAAACAATGCCCTTCTTTTAATAGCATCAATTTGTCCAGTTCCATTTCTTTTGTGCTGATCTCTTTTGGGTGACTGTCTAATTCGTCTTTGTGACTTACCCAAAAAAAGTCTTCTTGCCAAAATTCAAAACTCATTAAACCGGAAATCGGATAGGGTAAAGCCAAAATGGCAGCATCTAAATCACCATTACGCAGCATCTCGAGTAACTCATGCGATTGCCCTTCGGTGATTTTTAACCGAAACTCTGGGTAAACCTGGCGCACTTTAGGCAGCACCTTAGGTAACAGGTAGGGGCCAATAGTCGGGATCACGCCTAAGCTCATTGGCGTCGTTAATGGTGATTTATTGAGTTGGGAAATTAACATCAACTCTTCCACATCCATTTTTACTTTTCTAGCTTTATCAAGGATTTGTTGGCCGAGGCTGGTGACAAAAACGTGTTTATTATTACGTTCAAATATTTGAACGCCAATTTGCGATTCCATTTCGGTAATGGCGGTACTGAGTGCAGATTGCGATACATTACAAAGCTCAGAGGCTTTTTTAAAATGCAATGTTTTTTCGACAGCCAGAGCATAATTTATTTGTTTTAAAGAAATCATTATTAGTCGTTCAAAAAAATTGAATATGATATTCAGTTTAATGTGATTTTCATTAAATAGGAACACACCTATACTAATTGATGCTAACTACAAAGCAAATCAATCAAGAGGTGACCCATGAAACTCACTACTCAATTACCTGCCTGGTTTTGTGCGGGTGTACTGATTGCAGGCGTTGTGATGTATGCTGTACCGTCTTCTGCAAATACCACCAGTGAAGCGAAAACCAACCAATTCTGGTGGCCTGAACAACTCAATTTATCCCCTCTTCGACAACACGATCCTAAGTCTAATCCCTACGGCGCAAAGTTTGATTACGCCAAAGCCTTTGCTGAGCTCGACCTAACGCAAGTTAAGCAAGATATTGAGTCTACGCTTACTGATTCAAAAGACTGGTGGCCAGCGGACTGGGGTCACTATGGTCCGTTAATGATCAGAATGGCTTGGCACAGTGCCGGTGTTTATCGAGTACACGATGGTCGAGGTGGCGCGGCCGGTGGTCAGCAAAGGTTCGACCCACTTAATAGTTGGCCAGATAATGCCAACTTAGACAAAGCCAGACGTTTGTTGTGGCCGGTAAAACAAAAATATGGAGCAAACCTTTCCTGGGCCGATTTAATGATTTTAGCGGGTAATGTCGCCCTTGAGTCAATGGGCTTTAAAACCTTTGGTTTTGCTGGGGGGCGAACTGACGATTGGGAGCCCGATTTAGTGTACTGGGGACCAGAAACAGCTTTTTTAAGCGATTCTCGACGCGATAACAAAGGCAAATTAAAAGGACCTTTGGCCGCCGTAGAAATGGGCTTGATTTATGTTAACCCAGAAGGCCCACATGGCAAACCCGATCCATTAGCCGCAGCGCAAGATATTCGTATGTCGTTTGGACGGATGGCGATGAACGATGAAGAAATTGTCGCTTTGATTGCCGGAGGCCACACGTTTGGTAAATCGCATGGTGCTAAAAAACCTAATGAATGTGTTGGAAAAGAGCCCGCAGCAGCCCCGATAGAGCAACAAGGTTTTGGTTGGAAAAACACTTGTGGTAGCGGTAAAGGCGCAGATACCACAACCAGTGGATTAGAAGGTGCGTGGACTGTCACTCCAACCCAGTGGTCAACCAACTACCTTGATAATCTGATGAATTTTGATTGGGTGTTAACAACCAGTCCTGCAGGTGCTAAGCAATGGAAACCCAATGTCGATGGTGCTGAAAACTTGGTCCCAGATGCTCATATCGAAGGTAAGCGTAATGCACCCATGATGCTCACCACGGATATTGCTCTTAAAGAAGACCCTGACTTTCGCAAAATTGTTGAACGTTTTCGTAAAAATCCAGCGGAATATGAGCTTGCCTTTGCTAAAGCGTGGTTTAAATTAACGCATCGCGATATGGGGCCAAGAGCTCGATATATTGGTGATGAAGTGCCAGAAGAGGTTTTACTGTGGCAAGACCCGTTACCGAAAGCCAACGCGAACAACATAAATAAACAAGATATCGCAAAGCTTAAAGAGCGTCTTTTAGACTCGGGTTTAACAAGGGCTGAACTTGTTAGAACTGCATGGGCTTCGGCTTCTAGTCATCGTGTCACAGACATGCGAGGAGGCGCCAATGGTGCGCGTCTTCAGTTACAGCCACAAATAGATTGGGCTGTGAACAATCCTGCTGAACTTAATAAGGTACTCACTAAGTTAAAAGATATTCAACAGTCGTTTAACGACCGTTCATCGACCAATGTCTCGTTGGCGGATTTAATTGTGCTTGGTGGGGCGACGGCGATAGAGCAGGCAGCCAAAGAGGCAGGTCTAAGTCTTCAAGTTCCGTTTGCGCCAGGTCGAGTCGATGCTAGCCAAGAACAGACCGACATTAAATCGTTTAGCTATTTAGAGCCAAAAGCCGATGCTTTTCGAAATTATTATCACAGTTCAAGTTACGCTAACCCCACAGAAATGATGGTCGATAAAGCCAATCTATTAGGATTAAGCGTACCCGAAATGACGGTTCTTATTGGTGGTTTACGCAGCTTAGGGGCAAATTATCAAGACAGTAAACACGGTGTTTTTACCAACACTCCTGGCCAGTTAACGAATGACTTTTTTGTTAACTTACTGGACATGGCAACGGTTTGGGAAAAATCGTCTGAGCCTGGGATATACCTAGGTAAAGATCGCGCTAGCGGTAAATTAAAATGGAGCGCAACACCGGTAGATTTGATTTTTGGCTCGAATGCCGAACTAAGAGCGGTTACCGAAGTGTACGCGTATGATGACTCTAAGCAAAAGTTTGTCGAGGATTTTGTCAATGCATGGGTTAAAGTCATGCAATTAGACCGATTCGATTTAAAATAAACCCAATTGCCAACAATGGCTAATGGCTACGGGGAAAACATGCCTAATCGAGCTGGGAAGATTTACAAAAATGCGTTGATTTTTGATTAAAAGTTTGTAATAAATCAAAGATGGTTACGTAAAGTTGTCATATTATGTAACGGATATGGTGATGTACGAAGCAGGACATAACTTCGATAAACCATTGACTTTTTCCAAGCCATGTCATGCTATGGGGTCATGAAAGCAGTATTGTCATATTTAAAAGCGAGAAACTCAAAACATAACAACAAGTTTACTCACAATTAGAAAAAGTAATTAAGTGCGGTAATAATTGAGTTCATGTTTGAGTTTAAATATGACGTCAAAGGCTAACTGGTGTGTTCGGGTGTAGGAAACATTCCTGAATTTATAAAGTAAAAAAGCGCTTAGTGCGCTTTTTTTATGCCTTAAATCTTATTGAAAATAAAGGAAATAGTTGATTCGTAAACGATGTTGCGTACTATGGTATAAAAAATAACCAGGAACGCAGACCAATGTTAAACCTTAAAAAGGCATTTTGTTTATTCTTTTGGGGATTATTTTTCACTGCATTTTCGAACCAGGCTCAAGATGCCATTCCCGACTCTTTAAGTCCTTGGGTGCCTTGGGTATTAGAGGGAAATGAAATGTATTCATGTCCTTTTATTAATAACTCCGATTATCATAACTCGTTTAATCATATCTGTGCTTGGCCCTCATCATTAACCATTGACGTCAACGAAACACAAGGTTGGTTTAACCAGCAATGGAAAGTTTTACAACCCAGTTTTGTGCCTTTGCCCGGTAGTTTACAACATTGGCCTCAATCGGTTCAGGTAAATAAACAGTTGGCCGTGGTGTTAAATATTGATGGTTTACCCTTTATCCAATTAGAGCAAGGCAATTATCAAATATCAGGGCGTTTTATCTGGTCTGAATTACCACAAAGCTTGGTGATATCACCCAAGTTTGCCGCGGTTAATTTAACGGTTAACCAACAATTGGTGTCGTTTCCTAAAGTCGAAAATAATGAGCTTTGGTTGCAGCAAGTGCAATCTGAGACAAAAACTAATGATACCTTAGAAATGAGGGTTTTGCGGCGCATTAATGATGGCCCATATATTGAGTTAATCACCTCAATAAAATTAACCGCCTCAGGCAAAATACGAGAAGAAAAACTGGGCAGTTTATTACCACAAGGCTTTGAGTTGATTGGAATAGATTCAAGACTTTCTACTTATGTCGATGGTGAAGGGGTGTTACATGCCAAAGTAACACCTGGAGAGTGGCAGATTGAGGCGCTTGCTTATGCCAAACCAACACGATTAACTTGGCAACGGCCTCAGCCAACTTATTTTTGGCCTGAGCAAGAGGTATGGGTATTTGATTTTGCTCCTGACTTTCGTATTGGTAAACTCGAAGGAGCGAGGATGATCGACAGCAGTCAGATTGATATGCCCCCTAGCTGGTATCAATTACCCAGTTACCTTGTGTCGGCACAAACTCGATTGCAATATGACGTCCAACATCGTGGTAAGCCTTTGCATTTAGAGAATCAAATCGAGTTAAATCGTCATTTATGGCTGTCATTTGATCAGCAAAGTTACGCATTTAGCGATCATCTAAGTGGTAAAATGAGCAGTGAATGGCGCTTGAGTATGCAGGCGCCGTTCACTCTTGAATCGGCACAAGATAAAGATGGCTATAGTCTGATCACCAGCATTAAAGATGGGGAGAGAGGCGTTGAAAATCGTTACCCGCAAGTAGATATTGATGCCACGGGCAGTGTGTTGGCCAACACAAAAATGCCAATAACCGGTTGGCAACATGATTTTGAACGCGTTTCTATTGGTTTAAACCTACCTCCTGGCAATATGTTGATGGCTGTTTTTGGTGCCGATTTTGTCTCAAAAAGTTGGTGGTCTGGATGGACAATTTGGACCAGCTTTATTGTGTTATTGGCCACCATGATGGCAACTCGGTTATTTCATCTTGCCATTGGTTTGTGTACAGCATTGATGTTGGTCTGTATTTATCAAGAGCCGAATGCACCGATTATCTCTATTCTTAATTTGCTGTTGGCGTATGCGATTTTTAAACATCAGCCCTTTACACAGTTAAAAAGCATCAGTAAAAGCTACTTTATTGTCAGTGGTTTAATCGCTTTTGCTGGCATTTTGTTCTTTTCTGCTCAACAAATTAAAACGGTTATTTACCCTCAGCTAGAGCCACAAGATAGGCAAGTAAATAACATTGTGACAGTGGCACATGATGACAACAATCAAATTGTGCGGGCGCGAAAAATGCGAGATGAGCTGTTGTCAAAATCTGCACGTAGAGAAAGTCAGAACCGCGTTGAACCTGAAATGATAGCGCTGCCCGGGGAAAAATTAGAATATCAAAACAAGCAGATTATGGAACGTTATCAAAAAGATGCATTAATCCAAACCGGCTCTGGTCTGCCCAACTGGCAGTGGAAACAGTATACAATAAATTGGCATTCTCCAGTGGCGCAAGGACAAACCTTTGATCTTTGGTTGCTATCTAAAAATGGTTATCGGGTATTTAAGTTTGTTGGCATCAGCTTAACTTTGTTGTGGTTCTTTTTATTAATAAAGCGCGAGTTTCATCTTGCATTAAAACCACTGGTGAGTAAAACCGCATCAGTTGTACTTTACTTAGCGTTACTTGTTCCTGCTATTTCTTCGGATGCAATGGCTGCAAACTTTCCTGAGCAAGCATTATTAGAACAGCTCAAATCTCGGTTACTCAAAGCGCCAGAGTGTGCCCCAAATTGTGCCATTTTAAACCGCATGGAAATAGACATCCGCAAACAAAAGTTGTCATTAACTCTTGAAGTTCATGCCGCCAACGATACCGCATTTGCCTTGCCAAAAGCCGACTATTGGTTAGCGCAAACCATAGAGTTAAATAATAAACCCGTTACCGGCTTATATAAGTCAAATGACTGGGTGTATATGCATCTTGCTAAAGGTGTATCTCAACTGACATTGCAAGGGAGTATTGCGCCTGTTGATGTTTTTGAGCTTGAGTTTAATCAGCCGCCAAAATTTGTGAACTACAAGGTGTCAGAAGATTGGGATATTGCTGGAATGAAAGACCATACGCTATCTGGAAATGTCCTTCAGTTTATGGCAAAGGTGAGCCACAAAAAAGCTGGTGAGCAAATCGTAAGTCGCTATATTAGTAGCCCATTTGTGCAAGTACGAAGAACATTAACGATAGACAATGAATGGCGATTAGTGACTGAAGTCACTCGCATCGCGCCAAATATTGGTGCTTTAAATGTGAAAGTGCCAACTCTTGTAGGCGAAAATATTACCAGCTCAAAAATCAATGTTGAAAACGCCAATGTACTCGTCAGTCTGTCTGCCGGTGAGAAATACTTTCGTTGGCAATCAAGTCTTCAACCGGTGCCGTCGTTGCAACTAAAGGCCATGCCAAACCAGCCCTTTATTGAACATTGGCAAGTGATTGTTAGCCCATCTTGGCATCTCGAACTTGCGGGCGTGCCAATGGTATTGTCACAACAAAACGACCAGCAATATTATGTCTATTCGTTTTTCCCTTACGTTGATGAATCATTAGAGTTAACCCTCACCCGTCCTGATGCGGTGCCCGGAAGTGTGTTAGCCATTGATTCGGTGCAATACAAAATTGAACAAGGTCAGCGCACAAGTTTACTGGATTTAGAATTTACTTATCGTAGTACCCGAGGGCAAGAACATAGCATTGAACTTCCTAAAGGCTATGATCTTAAGCAAATCAAGGTCGATAACACGCCCTTAAACTTACAAGTTGAAGAGGGTAAGTTATTGATGCCGATTGTACCAGGCAGTCACAACGTTGCGATTCAAATGCGGGCAAATAAAAACAGCGAGGTATTTTTATCTGCCCCCAAAATTGATTTAAATGCACCGACAAGCAATATTACCAGCGTTATTTCCGTTAACAGCCAGAGATGGATTTTATGGACTGACGGACCTTTATTAGGCCCAGCGATATTATACTGGGGAGAACTGCTTGCGTTTATCGTAATCGCTTTGTGTATTGCTCGAGTACCATTCTCCCCCTTAAATACCGTTAGTTGGATAGTGCTTGGCTTGGGGATAAGCTTGAATAACTGGGGTGTTTTGATGCTAATCGCGTTGTGGTTTGGTGCTCTGACAGCAAGTAAGTGGCGGCCTAAAGAGCTTGGTTATCTGAGTTTTAATCTGTCCCAGCTTGGTCTTTATGTGTTGTCTTTGCTAGCCATTATATCTCTGTTGTCGGTGATCCCATACAGTTTATTAAGTGCACCAAATATGGGGGTTGAAGGAAATAACTCTTATGGAAATTATTTACAATGGTTTATTGATCAAAGTTCAGGCCAACTACCGCAAGTGTCGGTGGTGAGTATTAGCACCTTATTTTATAAAGCCATCATGTTGGCTTGGGTTATTTGGTTAAGTTTTTCGATGCTTAATTGGATCAAATGGGCATGGAAAGTATTAGGCCAACAAGGCTATTGGCGCAGTAAAATAAAACAATCACTTGAAAAAGCAAAGTAAAACAAACGGGCGCTCATCTAGCGCCCGATTTGATTGTGGTTTTAAATTTCCTATTAACTAATTATCAATATCAACAATAATTATAAATACTTGTTATGATGTGATGATTCAAATAATGTCTTAGGAGCAATACTGTGCTTAATCCGATTTGGCTTAATACTTTTAAAACCTTAATCGAAGTGGGGCATTTCACCCAAACGGCAGAAAAGTTGTTTATGACCCAGCCAGGGGTCAGTCAACACATAAAAAAACTA
The DNA here is from genome assembly GCF_041410465.1 of Thalassotalea sp. 273M-4. Classification (NCBI taxonomy): domain Bacteria; kingdom Pseudomonadati; phylum Pseudomonadota; class Gammaproteobacteria; order Alteromonadales; family Colwelliaceae; genus Thalassotalea; species Thalassotalea aquiviva. The sequence continues at coordinate 2,419,788 of NZ_CP166961.1, read as the reverse complement.
GAACAAGCCTGTGGTCATGACTTAATTCGCCGAGAAAACAAAAGTTTTGAACTTACCGAACAAGGGCGGTTGGTATACGACTATGCAATAACATTGCAACAGGGACAACAGGATCTCTTGACCGCTCTAAATTTTGATGATCCTTTTGCCGGTAGTTGTAAAATCTCTTGTTCTGGCTCATTGGTGTTAAAACTCTACCCCAAGCTCTTAAATCTACAATGTCAACATCCTCAACTCATTATAAACATGGAAGCCGCGCCTAATCGACACATTATTAAAGAAGTCCAAGACGGTGAGACCGATGTCGGTATAGTGACCCACTTGGCTAACCCCAGTCAGTTTGAGGTCACAATACTTGGTGTTGAAACCTTGTGTTTAGTGTTACCTGCTGACAGAGAGTGGGATTTAGATTCGGCTGATTTTTTAACAACCTTAGGGCTGATAAATCATCCTGACGGGCATTATTATTTGTCGATGTATTTTGCTCAATGTGGCAACAAAGGCTTTAGTGAACTCAATCTTGACGATATTCCCATTACAGGTTACGTCAACCAAATAAGTCAAATATTGTTGCCCGTATCTAAGGGACTGGGCTTCTCAGTATTACCCAAAAGTGCCGTAGAATGTTTTATCGAACGAGAGACACTATCGGTATTTGAAGCTAAAAAGTCTGTTACCGAAACCCTCTATTTAATTCATAAGCGCAATCGGGAACTGCCGAAGCGTTTTGATACGGTCATTGATTTAATAAAACAACAAATCAAATAAGCTAGGGCTGATTAATCGTTTTAGTGTCGATTGTTGCAAATGGGGGAATGAGCCTCTAAAATCGGGCGAATACCTACGTATAGTGATAATAAGAGGATCGTATGCAGTACAGAAGAATGGGCAAAACAGGGTTGCAACTGAGTGAATTGGGTTTTGGCTCTTGGGTAAATTTTGCGACTGGGGTGCAATTTAACGATGCCAAAAATTTGATGGCTGCGGCGTATGATGCAGGCATTAATTTTTACGATAATGCCGAAGGCTATGAGGCCGGAAAGTCTGAAGAGCTTATGGGCAACGTCATTTCTAAATTGCAATGGACACGTGATTCCTATGTGATCTCATCGAAGGTATTTTGGGGGGGCGATAAACCAACTCAACGCGGTTTATCGCGCAAACACGTTTTTGATGCGTGTCACGGTGCATTGAAACGCTTTAATGTTGATTATTTAGATTTATATTATTGTCACAGACCCGATATCGATACCCCCATTGGAGAAACAGTCGAAGCCATGACGGACCTTGTCAGGCAAGGTAAGGTGATGTACTGGGGAACCAGTGAATGGAACGCCCAACAAATTAGCGAAGCGATGGGTATTGCTCAAGCTCGTAATTTAGTTGCTCCAGTTGTTGAACAGCCGGAATACAATATGTTGCGCCGTAATAAAGTGGAAGGTGAGTTCAGACCGTTATACGAAAAAGGTTTAGGGCTAACCACTTTTTCGCCTTTAGCTTCAGGTTTGTTAACCGGTAAATACATCGATGGCATCCCAACGGGCAGTCGTTTTAGTTTAGATGATTATCAATGGCTAAAAGATATCCTAATGGATAACCCAGATGATCTAGACAAAATTAGAAAACTCGATCGGTTGGCCAGAGACATTGGAGTGCCATTGCATCATCTGGCGCTTTGTTGGCTGTTAACCAATGAGCAGGTTTCAAGTGTTATTTTAGGGGTGAGCAAATTGGCTCAACTCGAAGATAATTTGGCCGCGTTAAATTCCAAAGGCGCGTTAAGCCATGAGGTCATGGCGCAAATAGAAAATATTTTGCAAAACAAACCTGCAGAGCCCCAACGATTTTAAGCCTTTGCGATTGATAACTCGTGGGAATAAAAAAGGCATGCTAGCAGCATGCCTTTTTATTGTGTTGTCAGTTTCCATTTCTACTTATCAACGGTCAAGCTTTACTCTCAGTGGCGGCAACAAACACATTTAGCAAGCGAATAAACGATGCTTCGGTGCTGGATTTACTGCCTGACATGAGAAAGTTTTCAGCGGCTTGATGTAGAGTCTGAGCAAATTCAAGGCTGGTCATACTTACTTTAACCAAGCTTAATTCATTTGCTTCAACCGCTTGTTGTGCTTTGTCCGCAATGGCTTTAATGGTTTGTAAGCGTCTTTGCTCTATTAAATCTTGGCAATATTGTTCGCCAGCTTGGGCTAAGTCTGGTTTAATTAAGTGGTTGCTAACTTCTTCAAACACTCGCTCACACTTCTCTCGTAATAAGGCTTTTGTGGCGGGCCAAAAGCTTTGATTACTGAGCTGGTAATTCTCGATGGTCATCGCCGTTTTATCTAAATAGTCAGAAACAACGGCTCTAAATAAGGCTTCTTTATTGGTAAAGTGCTTGTGAATAGTAACGCGGGATATTTTGGCATGACGAGAAATCATCGCAATATTGGCTGTATTATAGCCATGCTGGCGAAAGCATTCTCTGGCGGCTTTAATGATTCTGTTTATACTGTCGGGCAAAATACACTCCTATTATTTGAAAGCGTTACTATTTAGAAATAATTACCATAAATTATCGCGTTTACACTTTTGCTTTATGTGTTAACATGCCCGCGTAAACTTTCGTTCATTTTTATTAATATGTTAGCGTAAATATTCTGACATATTGAAATTGATAAGCCAATACACACTATGCTTAAGCCAGTGTTTGACATAAATTAACATTTTTTTAGGTGTATTGGTAAATCTTTAAGGAGTCATTTGTGGGTCGATACTTTTGTTTTACTATCTTTGCGTTGCTTCTTTTGGGTTGTGGAGAACCTGACACCAAAGTTGTCGCACCGGAAAAGCCTATTGTGGTGCAACTGAGTGCCGTGGAAAAAAATTATCAAGCGAAAAGCTTTGAATTCCCGGCCACGGTTGAAGCCGTAAAAGACGTTAATTTAAAGTTTGAACTGTCTGGGCGTTTGGTTATGGTCAATTTAAGCGAAGGAAAAAGGGTTATAAAAGGAGAGTTACTGGCCAAAATAGACCAAGCTCCGTTTATTCGCAAAGTGGCTGAAAGTCGAATTCGACTAGATCTTGCAACGACCGAGCTTAACCGCATGCAAACCATGTTTGATAAAGGGGTGGCTTCAAAACGTATGTTCGATAACGCCAAATCCGAATTTGAAATTGCTCGATTAGCATTAGCAAATGCCGAACAGGACCTAAGCTATACCGAACTTAGAGCACCGTTTGATGCGGTTGTTTCAGCGCGCTTTATTGACAATAATAGCTACATTAAATCGTCTGATACCATTGCCACATTGCAAGATGTATCAAGTTATTATTTTACCTTTGATGTGCCCGAAAAACTGATCACTGCCAATGCGGGTAATACCCAGTTTGATGCCACCGCAACCGTATTAAGTAATGGCTCTAAAACCTATGATATTCATTATGTTGAGCACCAAACGCAACCCGATCCTATTACCCAAACCTACAGCGTTACTTTTGCTTTAAACTCTGCCGAGAAGGTTAATTTAATTCCCGGTACTAGAGCAACGGTTAAAGTCAAAAAATTGCACCCGGAAGGTGAGCAATATGTGGTGCCATTATCGGCGTTAATTGGCAGTGGAGAAAGTGGTTTTCATGTTTGGGTGTTTAACCCTCAGAGCCAGCGCGTAGCAAAACAGTCGGTGGATGTGCTCACCATTGAAAATCGCCATGCGTTAATAGGGCCTGGTTTAACTGTCGGTCAAAAAGTGGTATCGGCAGCCGCCAATAAAATGCGCCAAGGGTTGTTAGTGAAAGAATACGTGGCGGTGAAGTAATGTTTGATATCGCTCGTTATTCTATTTTAAAACCGATTAATGTGTGGCTATTTGTTCTTATTAGTTGCGTTGGTGGTGTTATCGGTTTAAAAGAAATTGGCCGCCTTGAAGATCCTGCTTTTACCATCAAACAAGTCCAAGTGGTAACCCAATTTCCAGGGGCCAGTGCTGAGAAAGTAGAAAAAGAACTGACCGAGCAAATAGAAATTGCGCTGCAAAAAATGCCGCAATTAAAGGAGTTAAACTCGGTCAGTAAACCAGGCGTTTCAGTGATTACGGTTGAGGTGTCCTCAAAGTTACGCGGGCCCCAATTACCGCAAGTTTGGGATGAAGTTCGAAAACGCATTGGCGATATCGAAAACAAACTGCCTCTGGGCGCAGGTCAACCGGTAGTGTATGACGATTTTGGCGATGTTTTTGGTTTGTATTATGCCTTAACCGCCAAAGACTTTACACCGTATCAAATTCGCGAATTTGCGCGTATTTTAAGGCGAGAGCTCTTAACCCTTGACGGGGTCGCTAAGGTCAATGTCAATGGTATCTTAGAAGAGCATATTGTTGCTGAACTCGACCGTTTTCAAATTGCGGGCTTAGGTTTGTCCTACCCAGATGTCGCAAATGTCATCAACAACCATTTACGCCCAGCGATTGGTGGGCGGTTATTAGTGGGTGAAAAAAATCTGCGTTTAGCCGTTGAAGCATCGAATAATCGATTAGATGAAATCGCCGACTTATCGTTTGTGGTACCTGGTCAGAACCGTTCAATAAAACTTAAAGATATTGCCACGTTAAGTATTAAAGCGGTTGATATTCCTAAAGAATTAATTCGTTACAATGGCCACCCTGCGGTGACTTTATCGGTTGCAGCCCAAAAAGAAGTCAATATTGTGGCTGTTGGCCAAGCGGTAAATGAAAAAGTCGCCAAAGTATTAGCTGAATTACCGGCAGGCATTGAGGTTGATGCCATTTATGATCAAGCCGAAGAAGTTGACCATGCGGTTGATGGCTTTATTACCAACCTTGAAATGTCGATGCTGGTCGTAACGCTGACTTTGTGTTTATTTATGGGCTGGCGCTCAGGCGTTGTGGTTGGCGTAACCTTGTTAGTAACCGTGCTAGGTACGGTGATGATTATGTGGTTATACGGTCTACAGTTAGAGCGAATTTCGCTGGGGGCTATGGTCATTGCAATGGGGATGTTGGTCGACAATGCCATTGTGGTGGCGGAAGGCATGATGCTTAGAATGCATGCTGGTAAATCGGCGCTAGAGTCGGCAAGCTTTATTGTAAAGCGAACCCAGTGGCCATTGCTGGGGGCAACGATTATTGGAATTTGTGCGTTTTCTGGCATCGGTTTGTCCGATGATACAACCGGAGAGTTTTTATTTTCTCTATTTGCGGTTGTGCTTATTTCCTTGCTCTTAAGTTGGGTGTTGGCTGTCACGTTAACCCCGTTATTAGGTCGCTACTTTTATCAAGTTAAAGATCAAAGCGCTCATGCATCTACCGGTTTTATTGGTCGTCAATACTTAGCATTTTTAGGCTGGGCATTAAAGTGGCGTTGGTTAACCATTGCTGGCTTGGTACTGATTACCGTAACTGCTTATGCAAGTTTTGGCTTGATCAAACAAGGTTTCTTTCCGCCATCAAATTCACCTATTTTCTTTGTCCATTACTGGGGGCCACAAGATAGGGATATTCGTAGCACTGAAAAGGTGATGATTAAAGCTGAACAAATGCTCACCGATTTGCCACAAGTGAAATCGGTTGGAACCTATATTGGTAAAGGCGCTGAGCGTTTTACATTGGTTTATGCACCCGAGTCGGCCAACGAAAGTTACGGCGTATTTGTGATCAGAACACACAGCAGTGATACCATCGAAACCTTGTCTCAAACCTTGCCTGCAACTTTGCAGCAAGCTGATCCTGATGGTCAGTTTTTCAGTCAGGTAATGCAATATGGTGCGCCGACCAAATCCAAAATTGAAGCTCGGATATCTGGTGATGATCCTGCACAATTGCGTGTTATTGCCAATCAAATAAAAGACATCTTTTATCAAGATGCAACCATCCGTGATGTGCGTGATAACTGGCGAGAAAAAGGGTTTGTATTAACCCCTAAATATGATGATATTGCCGCTGGTTTAGCGGGGGTCAGTCGATTAGATTTTTCTGAAGCAATTCAGTATGAAACTAAGGGTTTACGGGTAGGGCAATTACATGATGGTGATTACTTATATCCGATCATCGTAAGAAATAAAGGCGCGGAAAATAACGACGTTATCGATATTCAAAAAAGCTTGGTCTGGAGCAGTTCGCAGCGAAAATACATTCCATTTTCGCAAATTTCATCACAACTCAATTATGACAGTGAAGAAGTGTTAATTCATCGACGTAATCGTGTTCGCACCATTACCGTCGGTGCCGAACCGGGTTTTAATGAAACGGCTGCGAAAGCCTTTGCGCGTAGCAAAGCTAAAATTGAACAACTGGTATTGCCTGAGGGCTATTATATTGAGTGGGGTGGTGAGTTTGAATCCTCACAAGATGCCCAAAAAGCATTAGGAGCTGGTTTACCACTGGGCTTTTTATTGATGTTTATCATCAGTGTTTTACTCTTTGGCCGAGCACGACAACCACTGATCATTTGGTTGTTGGTGCCAATGGCATTAGTTGGTGTGGTCAGTGGTTTGCTCTTAGCAGACTTACCGTTTGGCTTTATGTCGTTACTTGGCTTTTTAAGTCTGTTTGGCATGTTGATCAAAAATGCGATTGTGTTATTAGAAGAAATTGATCTGCAAATTCAAGAAGGTAAAGCAGCGCATCAAGCCATTGTCGATGCCAGTGTCAGTCGTTTAAGACCGGTATCGTTGGCGGCAATAACCACCATATTAGGGATTTCACCGTTGATTTTCGATCCGTTCTTTGCCGATATGTCGGTGACGATTATGGGCGGTTTAGCCTTTGCTACCGTATTAACCTTGATTGCGGTGCCCGTGCTCTATAGCGTGTTTTACAAAGTATCATTTAGAGCGGCGCAAGTCACTCACTAGAGCAGATTATCAAAGTCCAGTTAGGGTAAAACCACTGGACTTTTTTATCGTTAAGTTTTTGTTATTAAACGATGCCATCTTTTAGCGTATAATCAACGGCATTAATTAATGACCTACAATTTTTTGGAAATTTTATGCACTTTCTTTCTCGCCGTTTGGTGATGCCTAATGATCTCAACTACGCGCACTCGTTATTTGGTGGCAGAGCTTTAGAATGGATTGACGAAGAGGCCGCTATTTTTGCGATTTGCCAATTAGAAACCAATTGTATTGTGACTAAGCACATAGGTGAAATTGTCTTTGAATCACCGGCTTTTGAAGGCGATATTGTTGAGTTTGGTTTGTCGGTTAAAAAAGTTGGTCGTACTTCCATTACGGTGACCTGTTTGGTGCGAAATAAAATCACCAAAAAAACCATTTGTTTGGCCGATGATATTGTATTTGTGTCGCTTGATCCGAAAACAAGAATGCCAACCGCTCATGGAAAAACTAAAGAGACATTAAAAGAGCAGACGATCAAAGAAGTACGCTCATTAAACCTTGAGTCGTAATGGTTTATTGCTCGACAAGCAACGCTTGGTAAGCCCTTACTAAGCGCTGCGCTTGAGCCTTGGTCTGCTGATCTCGACTATTGAGTCGGCGCTGGTAGTGCTGTAAGCGTTTTTGTTGGTACTCTTGATGCACAGGGGTTGTTAAGTCCCACATTATTGAGCCTATCTCAACAATGGGTTGGTTTATCGCTTGGCTCACATGGATGATTTCATAAAAGCGTTGGTTCTCTTTAACGATTCGCTCATTAATCAAACCAAAACCTAAACTGGTTAAGCCTTCTCGTAAGGTCGCATTATGGTGTACCGGACAAAGTAAAAACTCCAGTTGATGATTGTCATTGCGTTGGCAAATGGAACGCACCAATTCTAAGGTTAAATCTCCTCCAACCCCGGCAATAATGAATAATGGCGTTTGCTTAAGCGCTTTATCAAGCGTAATGAAACCAACATCTTCACATTTGACTTGCCATTTTGGGAAATTATGGGTGCGCTGCTCTAAGCTTGATAGCTTTTTGACAAGCTTTTGCATTAATTCTGGCACAATATCAATAAACACCACGTCGTTTGCGATCTTATGCTCAAGTAGATGCAGCCCTAATAAACCATGATCACAACAGCAGTCCCAAACTTGTTGGTAAGGCTTTGAGATCATTTCGGTTATGTTCAATAGGCGGTGTGATATTTTACTCATAACAACGGACTACATTGATTTTTTAAAATGTTGGTGGCACCAATGTGCGTGCAGCTCTTGAGGGTGAAAACTCCAAGCGACAAACCGGCTGATTTTATTACCTTGGTGCATGTTTATTATTTCAGATTGAGCGCACCCCGCTTTTTTGAGCGCTAATTTTATCCCTCTCAAATTTTCCTTTTTGGCTACCAATGAGCTAAACCAAAGCACTTGCTTGCTAAAGTGGCGACTTTCTCGGATCATTTTACTGACAAAGCGAAGCTCACCACCAGGGCAATACAGTTCGGCTTGATGGCCTGCGAAATTTAACACTGGTTGGTCACTATTTACCGCGTCCTTGGTTGATGGGGAGAGGTTTTGCCATTTTCGCCGACTGCCTGTTTCTGCCTCTTGTACAGAGCGATGAAACGGTGGGTTACACAGGGTTAAATCAAAACGTTCACCTGGCTTGATAAGGCCTTTAAATATGTGCTCTGGCTCACTTTGTAAACGACACTCTATATGCTCAGATAAATGCGGGTTGGCTTGAACAATCGCTTTCGCACTGGCGATTGATTTAGGCGCGATATCAGAGCCAACAAATTGCCAACCGTATTGACTGTGCCCCAATAATGGGTAGATACAAGTGGCTCCGGTGCCGATATCCAAAGCCCTAACTTTACCGCCAGGAGCGGGTAATTGATTATTACTGCGCTTTAATAAATCAGCTAAATAGTGAATATAATCTACCCGACCCGGTACCCCAGGGCATAGATGGATTCGATCAAACTGCCAATGTTGAATATTGTAATGGTGTTTTAATAGCGCATAATTGAGCGCCCTAACCGCGTCAATATTGGAAAAATCGATGGTTAATGTGCCAAAGCCACTGGCTTTAACGAAAGGCGTTAATGGTGGATGACTTTCGCTGAGTTTTTGAAAGTCGTAGCCCTTTAGGTGCTTGTTTCTTGGATGCAAGAGAGTAAACCGATATTAAAATTAATTGGGCTTATTGCCGATTTTATAACTGCCATCAGACAAGAATTGAACGACCTGAGGGCGTTTTTTCGCCACCAAAAATGGACCATCGTCCATCATTAAGAAGTTCTTCCAGCAACGTTTAAAAGTACCCCAATTGCTTTCAATCACCAGCTTTCGTGATAAGCAAAAATACACGACCGTATTATCTTGCCAATCTAAATGCGCCAATATAGGCTCAGGTAAGTCAAGCTCGTCACCTTCCCAAGTGGTTTCCCAAAAGCCACTATCAAGCCAATACTCTGGTTGTAATACCCAGTCGCTGTCGGTAAAAAAATCGGGGTGATCAACTTGGTTGCTAATCGTAGCAGCCCAAAGCGTAGCAGAACGCGCAGGGGTCATAGGTTTAATGTTGTTGAAATCGGATTCGCTAATGGGTAAGTCTTTGCGTTTAAAGACCCAAGCATGTTTTAAATCGTCAATAGAAATATATGCCATAAAATACCTTTTTGGGTGTTGATTTCGCATTGTAGCATTTTTAATGCAAGGGAAAAATGCACGTCCCCAAAATATCCTCTGCGATGTTAGGTGTTCATATCTTATGAGTGGGATTGGTATAATCTTGCAAGGCGTACCAGTTGAAATGTTGACGTCAATTTTTGACTCAAGTTGCAGTATTTGCAGATGTTTTCTAGGCTGTAATGATGACTTCCTTGTTCTAACTAGATATGGCCACTGAACAAACACCCATAACAAAAACGATTATGTCAGAGTCTGCACCGATACCAAATGGTGATGGCTTTACCCCGACCAGTCTTATTCAGGATGAAATCAATTACCTAAACAGTTTTTACGACATTATTATCACGTTTTTTGCCAATTACTCGATTCAACTGGTTGGTGCTTTTCTTATCTTTATTATTGGCTTTATTGTGGCGGGAAAGGTCTCAAAAGTGGTGTTAAACCTCTGTGAGCGTAAAAATATTGATATTACCTTAAGCCGGTTTTTAGCCAACACCGCCAAGATGATTTTAGTGGCATTAATTTTAATCATTGCGCTGGGTAAACTGGGGATCAGTTTGACTCCATTTGTTGCGGCTATCGGGGCGATTTCATTAGGGGCAGGTCTTGCCATTCAAGGGCTTTTATCGAACTATGCCGCCGGTTTTAATATTATTTTGCTGCGCCCTTTTGTTGTTGGCGATACCATAAAAGTGCAAGGGGTTACAGGGATTGTAGAAGAAGTGTTATTGGCGTACACCATCTTAGTGGATGAAGATGGGGTTTATATCACAATTCCAAATAAACATATTGTGGGTGAAGTGTTACATAATTCTCACCATGACTCTTTGTTGGAGCTAAGCGTTGGCATTTCTTATAAACATGACCCTTTAGCGGTTATCGATTTTCTTAAACCGGTTATCGAATCGCAAGATTTTGTTAGTGAACAAAAAAAGCCGCTATTTGGTATAGATGAGTTTGGTGACAGTGCCATCATTATCAGTATTCGATTGTGGACACCGACGGTCAGTTTGTACGCCACCAAATACCATGCTCATAAATTGATTTATCAGAGTTTAAAGCGAGAAAATATTGCGATTCCGTATCCACAAAGAGATGTGCATATTATCTCTTCGTCGCCATACTCCGATGTTAATGCCAAAAAATGTTAAAGCGGTTTTGCTAAAGATTAAGGTAGGGGGGCAACACGATGACTAAAGCTTCTGTTGTTTTTTACCATATCTTCGCAGAGTTGTTAAATGACTTTAGACTTAAGGCTAGGGATATTTAATGCATAGGTAATTATGCTTAGATAATTTTTGAAATACCGAAATTGGAAAGGGGAAATCTATGTTCAACCTAAAAAATACGTCTTTGTTGCTGGGGAGTGCTCTACTTATCGCTTGTAATTCGGTGCCGGATGCACAAACAGCGGCGGTGGTTGAGAAAGTAGAAAAGCCGTGTCAAAAAATTAATGCGCTTATTAACGAGTATCAAAATAATTTTACCCGATTAAAGCAAAGTCAGCTTGAGACCCGAGCTTCCCAGATTTGGAAAGCCAAATATCATTTGGTTGGAGATGCCTGTCAAATTTGGGCTTGGGGCACTGAACATACATATTCTTGCAGTGTTTCGGCGCCTAATAAAGAGGTTGTAGACTACTACTTTAACAATGCCAAAATCACCACAACGCAATGTTTAGGTACTAAATGGCAGGCCGTTGAAGCGCCAAGGAATGATGGTGGTTATAAAATTGAATTTACCAGCCCTACGTCGGATGTGATGCTAGCGGCCCACGCAGTCCCAACAGCCAGCTTGTTTAAATCAGAATGGACAATTTACTACTACATTGGTAGTGCATCAAATAAAGTCAATTAGTCACAAAATCAGTTTCAATTGAGCCATTTATCGAGCCCTTTCATGCAAAATTTAGAGGCACTTATTGTGTGCTTATCCTTGTGAAGGCTGCATATTCGTCATGTTATAAGGCGAATATGCTCAGTCATTAACTTTCCAACTATGTTAAGTGCTTGTGTTAAGTGCTTGTGTTAAGTGCTTGTGTTAAATGGTGAGCGAAATAAATAAGACGACACCTTAACCGCTAGTCGTAGCGATATTACATTCTCATCATGCAAGCTTGCGTTAATGTTAATTTAACGTTACGGTATCTGGTCTAACCACTAAAAGGAGTTATGTTTTCCCTATGCCAGAACAACAGGCGTTTTGCGAGCAATCAGCCGTTTCACAACAGTCTTTATTTATTGAAGATAACAAACATCAACTGCACCTTAGACATATATATCAGCAACAAGGTGGTGTCCCCGTTTTGATGGTGCATGGGGCGATTGAAAATGGCCGCATTTTTTATACTGAAACCGGTAAGGGCTTCGCTTGCTTTTTGGCGCGACAAGGTTTTGATGTGTATGTACTTGATCTTCGAGGGCGCGGTAAAAGTAGCCCCAAAATCAACGCAGAGTCTGATCACGGCCAATTTGAGTCGATCACCAAAGATTTGCCATTGTTTATCGATTATGTACACCAGTTAACGCAACAACCTATGCATGTGGTATGCCATTCATGGGGTGGGGTATTGATGGCATCGGTGCTGGTTCGAGATAAAAATGTTGCCAGTAAAGTGCGCTCTAATGTGTGCTTTGGTACCAAACGACAAGTCACCGTAAAAAGCTTTGAACGGTTTGTTAAATTAAATTTGGTCTGGAATCGTTTGGCTTTGAGTATAGCCAAACGTAAGGGCTATTTTGATGCTAAAAAGTACCGTATCGGTGCCGATAATGAAACCTTAAAATCCCTTAGTCACAGTGTCGCATGGGTGAACAAAAGTCATTGGCAAGATCCTGAAGATGGCTTTGACTATTTTGCTGCCGCCAAAGGGTTTGACTGGCCACCAACTTGGCATTTAACCGGAATTAACGATACTGTTATGGGCAACCCCATTGATGTGAAGGTGTTTATAGAGGAGAGTAAAAATACCCAAGCTAAATTTTCGGTGTTATCAAAACAAGCGGGTAATCTCGTCGATTATGATCATATCGATATTTTGACTCATAAAAAGGCGGAACGGGATCACTTTCCTAAAATCAGCGAATGGTTGAAACAACACTAATGCGGTTGGCTTTTATGCGGGTATTTAATCATCAAATTTTATTCCAACAGATAGTGAAAACCGACTTGTCGTAGCCGTGCTCTATATCATAGAATTGAGAGATTAAATTAACTAGGTTAGCATTATGTCTTCAGATAAATTTGGCACCAGTGCCAGTTATAAGCGTAAAGAGGCCGGATATCGAGATCAGGCGTTAAAATTATTCCCTTGGATTTGCGGTCGTTGTGCACGCGAATTTGTCTATTCCAATATAAAAGAATTGACCGTGCATCATATCGATCATGATCATACCAATAACCCATCAGATGGTAGTAATTGGGAACTTCTGTGTATTTATTGTCATGATAATGAGCACGCAAAATACACAGAACAAGCGCAATATAGCCGTGAAGTAACCGCGGGCGATACCAATCAAGACACCGCCACCTATAATCCTTTTGCCGATTTAAAATCGATGCTTAAAAAATAAATTAAGCGGGCTGGTAAATCTGCTCTGCGATACGTTTTAATAAAAAGGTCTCTCGCTCAATCGACAGGCCTTTTTTATCGCTGCTTGCGATGGTTTGCTCATTATGAGCGATCGCTTGTTCAATGTTAATCCACACGGGTTCCATCCCATTAGCGATTTCATACGCTTCCAATTGGGGAATTGCCAGCTGTTCATCGATTTGACAAAAATAACAATACGACAGCATATGCATAATGTCGTAATCATCTTTATACCAAGGACGGTATTCTTCATAAACGCCAAACTCAGATAGTATTTTAATGTTTTGCGCACCGGTCTCTTCTTTTAGCTCTCGAAGCAAACCTTGAATTTTATCTTCACCCTCGTCAATACCACCGCCGGGTAATGAATAATCATGATAACGCTGGGTATACAGCAGTAAAATCTCATCGCCTTTTAGAACAATGGCGCGAGTGGCTAATCGAGTAAATTGACGACCCGTCTCTAGGTTAATATCTGGGTGAACGGTTGAACGAATTAAGCGCATAAGGTCAGTTTTCGTGGGGATAAGCGATTTAACATAAGGGTAAAATTATAACGCTGTGCTCTGCTTTTAGATACCGACACAGCGTTATTTTAAGATGATTTTTTGGCTTATTGAGCCAAAGCGGTCTCAATGTAAGACGAAGCGCCAAAGGCCGGTGCTTTATTGCGATCGCGTAATTTTGCAAACTTAGGCAAAATATCGGTGTTGTATACCTTTTTATCGTCCTTGGTGTTGATACTTTTCCAAACATTACTTTCATCAAACACATAATTTAAGCGAAAGTCATTACGTGTTTTTAACAGCATTACTTGCGTGCGCATATTGTCCAATATCATTGGGTTATGACTTTCAGGCGTTGGGAAATAAGCCAACACAATGTGAGGGATCCTTTTTTTCCCCGCAAAAGCGCCCATTTCTTTAACATCGCCCTGGATTAACTTTAGCCGTTCCCTTGGGATCCCTAAGTTAATTAAAATTTCTCGTTTTAAAAACGCATAGTCTTCACAATCACCACGGCGATGATTAAGCACTTCCATCGGTGAAGCCCAGTAATCATTTTCACCATAAACGACCTGATCATATTCGTAACGAATCGATTGATTAACGATAAGGTTTACGGTTGCTAGCAGGGTACGAATAGCCGTTGGGTCATTTAGATCTATCGTTTGTTGCGCGGGTGAGTACAATAAAGTCGATAGATTGTCATTACTATTTAGATCATCATTTACACCATTATTGGTATTTGCACAGCCAGATAATACAGAAACAGATAAACAGATTAACAAAATAAGTCGATTCATTTTCCACCACTCAAGAAGAACAACATCACGGTAAATACCTTGAGTTGTTTAAAATTTGGGCAGAGTGTACTGGTTTATTGTGGGCTAACGTGTTTTAAAATGTTGTTAAGCACAAGTGCTAAAATCAACAAAAAAACGAAAATAAATCTTAACTTATTGAAAATATGCAATAAGTTAATTTGTAGCTTATTACGAAGAGTTACAAAGGTCGGTATTTTTTACATTTTTCAACAAAAAAGCGAGCATCAAAGCTCGCTTTTAAAAACGCTAATAAGCCTAAAAACTAATCAATACTGATTTTTTGCCAGGTATCATTAATCGACAATCTAACAGAGCGGGTTTTTCCGCCATGGTCGACGTTGATTTGATTGATTTGACCAGGCCAAACATCTTGTAATGCGCGCATTTGGATGTACACACCATTGATATGGTCGGGCTTGGCAATTTCTTGATAGACCCAGAAAAATTTCCCTTCTACTTCAAAACCAACACTGCCTAAAGGCAACAATCTCTGCTTGTCATCGGCTAAGCGAAACTGTTGTTGAATATAGTTGGCAAAATCTTGTTGGGTCTCACGGCTTGCATACAGGTCACCCTGCTTTTTTAAGGTTTTCCCCAAGGCATGCTCAGCATCATGCAAGTAAAAGCGATGCGACACCTCGATGTTTCCTGTCCGGTCATTAAACAGAACGGTGGTATAGGCCTCTTTTTGTTGATGAGCAAATACCATGCTACTGGTTAACGTTGCCAGACAATAAAAACAAAAGAAAATTATGCGCATTGTGTTCACCTGTTAATTTAGACTTATCTCTTGCCAATTACTTTTGGTAAGGCTTTGGCTTAGATTCTTTAAGTTCAGCTTTGCTATCTTGCATGATATCACGCGAGGTTTTGCTCTTGCTGCGCTTGTGCTTGTACGCTTCAATACGAGATTCAATGATACGACGTGGGTAGTGGTTATTTTCAACATCTACGTCGGCTGTCTCCCAGTGCGGGTCAACGGTCACAGACACAATGTCTTTGTCTTTGTCAGTAACAATAAGCTTACTCACTTGTTTAGGGGCGCGACGCCAAACCTCTGCTGGGATATGTAATTCTTGATGGCTACCATCGCTAAATTCCATATCTAATAAGATTGGCATGACTAAACCACCAAGGTTTGAAAAGTCCATTACGTAGTAGTTTTTATCTTCTTCAAGGGCACGATCTAATACTCGACGCTCCCAAGGTTTTAAACCATCAAGGAAAGTCGTGTAGTCGTTACGATCTTTGTTGGTAACGGTAAAGCGATCGTTCTCATCGTGAAAATCACGTACATCGGAGTTTAGCTCAACCCAAGTCTTACGGCCTGCTTCATTGTTGCGTTCAATAAATAATGGTGTTGGCTTTTCTGCTTCAATTTGACGTAGACGGTCAAAATCGATGTCAGGATTTTTCGTATCTAGACGTAGCTTGTACACTTTATCAATAGAGATATCGACATGATCTGTGGTGTAAAACCAACCGTAAAAGAACCAGTCTAAATCAACTCCAGAGGCTTCTTCCATAGTGCGGAAAAAATCAGAAGGGGTTGGGCGCTTATCTTTCCAACGGTTTGAATATTCCTTAAAAGCAAAGTCAAACAGCTCACGGCCCATAATAACTTCACGTAAAATATTTAATGCGACAGCCGGTTTAGTGTAAGCATTTGGACCCAATTTAAGCACGCTGTCAGACTGAGTCATTACCGGTACTTGAACATCCGACTTCATGTACGAGGTAATATCACGAGGCTCAACACCCCAAGGAATCGTAGGATCCCATTCACGACCGGCTACACCATCTAAGAAGCTGTTTAGACCTTCATCCATCCAAGTCCATTGGCGTTCGTCTGAGTTCACAATCATTGGGAAGTAGTTGTGGCCTACTTCATGAATAACCACGCCAATTAGGAAACGTTTATCGGCTAGGGTATAGGTACGGCTGCCATCTTCTTGCCATGTGGTGCGCGGGCCATTGAAGCTGATCATTGGGTATTCCATACCGCCTACAGGGCCGTTTACACTAATGGCCGTTGGGTATGGGTAGTCAAAGGTAAAACGACCGTAAACTTCCATGGTGTGGATGATTGACTCGGTTGAATACTTCTTCCAAAGATCACCACCTTCTTTAGGCCAGTAAGACATTGCCATAACCAGTGGTTGTTCATCACCACCTTGGGCGTAGCCTTTGGCATCCCACATAAATTTACGTGATGAAGCCCAAGCAAAGTCACGCACATTTTCAGCTTTGAAGTGCCATGTTTTGGTTTTATTGGTACCGGCTTTTTCGTTTTCCAGCGCTTCTTCAGCCGTCACAATCATCACTGGACGCTTGGTTTCTTCTGCTTGTTTTAAACGTTCACGTTGTACTTTTGTTAACACTTTATTTGGGTTTTGCAATACACCTGTTGAAGCAACAATGTGGTCAGCAGGAACCGTCATTTTAATGTCGTAATCACCAAATTCTAGGGTGAATTCGCCACGACCTAAAAACTCTTTGTTGTGCCATGCTTCGTAATCTGAAAATGCTGCAACACGAGGGAACCACTGAGCAAGTAGGAAGATGTCGTTGCCACCTTCGTTTGCATCATCAGGAAAATGTTCGTAACCTGAACGAGCAGAAACCGCATTTTCTTCCAAAATGTTGTAGGCAAAGTCTAAGTGAAATTCGATAGAATCACCTGGCTCAAGCGGTTGTGTTAAATCGATACGAGCTTGTGCACCGACTAAAGTAAATGCAAGCGCTTTACCGTTATCGTCGCTGACGTTGGTAATGTCATAACCAATTTCGGTGTCGGCGTAATATTGTTGGCGACGTAGTTCACCCAAACTTACTTTGGCCGGTGAATCGCTTGAAGCTTTTGATGTTGATGGACCACGTCGACCAATCCCACCAAAGTCACCACTGCGTTCAGCAATTGAGTCTGGCTTGAATCGATTCTGTTCTAATTGCAACCATAAGTACTTTAATGTGTACGGTGAGTTGTTATGGTACTGAATCGTTTCCTTGGCAATAATTCGACGTTTTTGCTCGTCTAATTGTGCATCAATCGTGTAATCCACTTGTTGTTGCCAGTATTCTTTTCCTGGCTCACCAGCAGCATTACGGTAATCGTTAGGCGTGGGTAATATTTCTTCTAATTGTCGAAACTTATCTTCAAAGTCGCCTTTGGACTGTTTAACGGTCGTAGCGAATGAAGGTTGAGCTAATGCAGCGGCTAGTACAGCAACTGAAAATAGAGCTTTCAATTTCATCGAGATTCCTAGATTTAAAGTGTATAAATGTTCTGGCCAAATAAACCAGCTAAAACGTTATTGCCGACGGTATCTGTCAAGTGGTGTACCGTAAATGCCCTAATAGGTTCGCGCGCAAAAACCTTAGAGTCGGGCAGGTATAACCAAGAAGAGGGTTTATTGATACCTAAGTCAGATAATGTTATTGGCGCTATTATTGTTATCGCGGGCGATACTATCAGGCTTTAAACAAGAGTCAATTGGCTTAAGGCTAATCTCATAATATTTGCGATAAGTTACCGTTAATTAACCTATATTGCCCGTTTATTGTTGAATTAGTGTGCAGGTTTTAACCATCGAATAAAGTAATAGGGGCGGGAATCGCTTAATGGGATTGGTATAAAAACTTGATGGGGTTGGTTTTAGGTATAAAAAACGGAGGCGCTAGCCTCCGTTTGTTCAAGATGATTTACTGTCAGCTATTAGTGCTTGTCAGAAATACCTTCATGAGTTGCTGTTACCGCAATTTCTTCTTCTACACGTGCTTCCAGATTTTCAGGATGGCTATCTTCTGCGCCGTGCATCCAGTCAACCAGTTTGTCACTGAGTAACCATAACAAGATACCTGCGATAAAGGCCATGATAGCAACACCAGCAAACGCTTGTAGTGGACCGGTTTCACCAACCATTTGACCAACCCAAGCGGCAAGGTAATTACCTAAACCTGAGAATAAGAACCACATACCCATTAATAACGAGGTGTACTTAAGTGGGGCTAATTTACTTACCATAGACAGACCAATTGGTGACAAGCAAAGCTCACCCATGGTATGAAATAAGTAAGCAAGAACCAACCAAATAACATGCGCTTTTGCCGTTTCAGAATCGCCAATTTGCAATGCGGCCATGACCATAGAGATAAAACCAAGGCCTAGGAAGAACATACCTAAAGAAAACTTTCTCGGTGAGTTCGGTTCGGCTTCTCCCAATTTTAACCAAATCGCGGCAAAAATTGGCGCTAAGATGATTACAAAAATAGGGTTAACCGTTTGTAGCCAGGACGCTGGCATTTCCCAACCAAAGAAAACTAAGTCGGTTTTATATTTAGCAAACAAGTTCATTGAACCGGCAGCTTGCTCAAAACCTAACCAGAAAATAATGGTAAAGAACGACATGATTAAGATAACTTTAACGCGATCACGCTCTTCAGTTGTTAATGGCGCATTTGGTGTATCTGTTGAGTTATTTTTCTTCGCTGACGGTTCAACACCTACATTACCAAGGTATTTATTCGCCAAAGCCAGTTGTAAAAGCACACCTAATAGCATACCGACACCGGCGGCTAAGAAACCGTATTGGTAGTTAATCTTTTCACCAATAGTACCAACAACTAAGTAACCTAAGATAGAACCTAAGTTAATACCCATGTAGAAAATGGTAAAGGCGGCATCACGACGTTTATCACCTTCGGTGTATAGGTCACCTACCATGGTCGAGATATTTGGCTTGAAGAAACCATTACCCATGATCAGTAAGAAAAGACCTAGCCAAAGGAAGGTTGTTTCCATACCAGGAATTAGGTGGTGTGGGGTACCTAAGCTGAATTGACCTAGCATCATCAGTAAGCCACCAACGATGATTGACTTACGCTGGCCCCATACGTTATCGGCCATCCACCCGCCAAGAACTGGGGTTACGTAAACAAACAAGGCATAGATACCTAAGATACCTAGTGCTTCAGATTGAATTGCTATGTCGTATAGCTTTTGGGCATCTGGGGCGCTTGGGTCGATGCCAAAATAGGCCATGTCCCAGCCAAAGCTGCTAGCAAAAGCCACTAGATAAAGTACAAAAATACCACGCATACCGTAGTAACTCATTCGTTCCCACATCTCTGTACCAAAGAGTAGGAATAGCCCTTTCGGGTGCCCGAATAGGGTGCCTTGATTTGAACTAGACATTCAACTTCCTTTAAATATTACTATTCTAATTTTAAAAAAACTCATTGTTTATACCTATCAGCGATCAGAAAAGCAAGTTAATCCCTAATCTATGTTTGTGATTTTCTGATTAATAAACAACCACTAAGTGTTTTTTTTCTAGTTAAATCAAGGTTCGGGTTGAGTCTCTTAGACTTTTATCTGATTGAAAAAGATTGTGTTAATTGTTGCTTATTTGAACAGGGTAAAGGCGGTGCTGGCAACAAGATTTATTCTCGTAATTTGATCTTTAATAAAAAGATGGTTTAATGAAATTACAGACTGTAATTAATACTGTGGGTTCTTGTTTATGCATTTTGATGTTTTTAATGGTGACGCTGATGGCATCATGTCTTTAGTTCAGTTGCGTTTAGCTGAACCGCAAGAATCTATTTTAATTACTGGAGTGAAACGTGATATTGCTTTACTAGAGCAAGTTAACCCTGAATCTGCTTCTAGCGTGACTGTGCTTGATATTTCTATGGAAAAGAACAGTGAAGCATTGACCACGATTTTACACGCCCAGGTACCGGTACGTTACTTTGATCATCATCGTATCGGACAAGAGATCCATTCCCCATTATTGAGTAGCCATATTAATACTTCAGCCGATGTCTGCACAGGCTTGTTGGTTAATGATTACTTACATGCTAAGCATTATTTATGGGCAATAGCTTCGGCATTTGGCGATAATTTAGATGCTGTTGCCATGCGCCATTGTGCGCTACATGGAATTGAGCAATCACTGGCAGAGCAATTAAAAAGCCTAGGGACGTTAGTAAACTACAACGGCTATGGGCGTTACATTGAAGATTTGCATTTTCATCCGGCCGATTTATTTAAGCAATTACTGGCCTGCGAAACCCCTGTAAACTTGTTTAATCAAGGTTACTCGGTTTACCATCAACTGCAAGACGCATACCAGCAAGATATGGCCAGAGCCCAAAGTGCGCAGGTGCTGTATAACAGCTCTGTTTGCAAAGTAGTGTCACTTGATGACCAACCTTGGGCCAGACGTGTGAGTGGCGTCTTTAGTAATCAGTTAGCGAATAATGCGCCCGATAAAGCACACGCCGTGTTGACCAAAAATGTCGATGATTCCTACACTGTGAGTGTGCGCGCACCGCTTAATGATAAGCAAGGAGCCGACGAGGTTTGTGTTCAATTCACTACCGGAGGTGGGCGTGCAGGGGCGGCAGGCATTAATGCTTTACCACAAGAACAAGTAGAACGCTTTATTTCTACATTAGAAAATTATTATAATTAAGCCGTTTTCTTAAGCCGAAAAATTCCTTTTCCATCTTTAAGTGAAACGTGTACGATACTTTTTAAGACTTACTCAAATAGGATTTTTTATGAGTTTATTAGTGACCGGCGGAACCGGTTATATCGGTAGCCATACGGTTGTAGAACTGCTGAACACCAACCAAGATATTGTTATAGTTGATAATTTATCAAACTCTTCGACCAAATCATTAGACCGAGTTAAGCAAATCACCGGTAAAAACGTTACCTTTATCGAAGCTGATATTTGTGACAAAGATGCTATGGAGCAAGTCTTTTGTGAGCATGACATTGATGCGGTGATCCACTTTGCTGGTTTAAAAGCCGTTGGCGAGTCGACCCAAATTCCATTAAGCTATTACCATAATAATGTTACCGGAACGATTGTGTTGCTCGAGGTTATGGCAAAACACAATGTAAAAAAGATGGTCTTTAGCTCTTCAGCCACGGTCTATGGAGAGAATAATACCTCTCCACTAAATGAAAACATGCCCACATCGGCCACGAACCCTTATGGCCAAACGAAGCTTATGATTGAGCATATTTTATTTGATTTGGCCAAGTCAGATCAAAGCTGGAAAATTATTTCATTGCGCTACTTTAATCCCATTGGCGCTCATGAAAGTGGTTTGATAGGCGAAAATCCAAACGGCATTCCAAATAATTTATTACCTTATGTATCGCAAGTTGCGGTGGGGCGGTTAAAACAGTTACAAGTATTTGGTAATGATTATGACACGGTTGATGGCACTGGGGTTCGTGACTACATACACGTGGTTGACTTAGCGCTGGCGCATTTAAAAGCGGTTGCTGCACTGGACTCTTTACCTGGGTGTACAGCAATTAACGTGGGGACGGGGAACGGTACCTCTGTTTTAGAAATTGTTGAAAAATTCAAACAAATCAGCAACGTTGATATTCCTTATAAAATTTGTCCGCGCAGACCCGGCGATATTGCAACGGTATTTGCCAAAGCTGATTTAGCGCATGAATTGTTGGCATGGCAAGCTGAACGCGGTTTAGAAGACATGATCGCCGACACATGGCGCTGGCAATCAAATAACCCGAATGGATTTGAATAAAAACACCCGCTCTGATTAAGGGTTTAGGTTTCTCTATTGCGTCCTAAATGTGTAAACCTATTTTAGGGCGGGACAACCGATAAGAAAAAGCCAGAAGCAATGCTTCTGGCTTTTTTATTCGTTTAGACAAACGGTTGTCGTTACATATTGGCTATTGATGCTTTTTGCTCAGCCAAGGTTTGCATCATTGATTCGTTCTCAGCAAGTTTTTGCTTTTCTTTCTCAATAACCGCCTGAGGCGCTTTACCAACAAAGTTTTCATTGTTTAGCTTGCCACGTGTACGCTGAACTTCTTTTTCAAGCTTTTCAATGGCTTTAGAAAGTCGAGCAAGTTCTGCTTCTACGTCGATAAGGCCCGCCATAGGGATCATCACACTCATATCGCCAATCACTGCGGTCGCTGACGCAGGGCCTTTCTCATCATCACCAAGGATGTCGATAGACTCTAATTTTGCCAGAGCAGACAAGAAGGTCTTGTTTTCTTCTAGACGACGGCTGTCTTGAGCGTTGATATGCTTTAACAGTACTGGTAACGGTTTGCTTGGCGCTATGTCCATTTCGCCACGTATGTTGCGAATCGCGATAATAAAGCTTTTAACCCACTCTAAGTCGGCAATCGCTTGTTCATCCACTTGAGAAGCATCATATTGCGGAAAGGCTTGGATCATGATGCTATCACCTTGGCTTTCAACACTCGCTACTTTTTCAACACGCTGCCAAATCGTTTCCGTGATGAAAGGCATAATAGGGTGCATCAGGCGAAGTAAGGCTTCTAGGGTGTTCACCAATGTATAGCGAGTACCGCGTTGCTGAGCTTCAGAACCTTTAAATAATACCGGTTTGGTAAGCTCTAAGTACCAGTCACAGAACTGGTTCCAAGTAAACTCATACAAAGCTTGTGATGCGATATCAAAACGGAAAGTATCAAACGCTTCATGAACGGCCTTAACTGTTTGTTGAAATTGACCTTGAATCCAACGATCAGCCAATGAAAACTCCATTTCGCCGCCATTTTTACCACAGTCATGCTCTTCGGTATTCATTAAAACATAACGGCTGGCGTTCCATAACTTATTGGTAAAGTTACGGTAACCTTCTAAGCGCTTCATATCCCAACTGATATCACGACCAGTTGAGGCTACCGATGTTAGGGTGAAACGCAGTGCATCGGTGCCGTGTGCTTCAATGCCATTTGGAAATTCTTTTTGGGTCAGCTTAGTGATTTTCTTCGCTAGCTGAGGCTGCATCATATTGCCGGTACGTTTTTGCAGTAAATCGTCTAACGAAATACCATCAATCATGTCCAGAGGATCAATAACATTACCTTTTGATTTACTCATCTTGTCGCCATTTTCATCGCGAATAAGACCGGTTACATACACCTTTTTAAATGGCACTTGTGGGGTACCGTCTTCGTCTTTGACAAAGTGCATGGTCATCATGATCATGCGAGCAACCCAGAAGAAAATAATATCAAAACCTGTGACCAACACATCGGTTGAATGGAATTGCTTTAAAGCGTCGGTTTTGTCTGGCCAGCCAAGAGTCGAAAAAGTCCAAAGTGCCGATGAAAACCAAGTATCGAGTACATCGTTGTCTTGGTTAAGTTCAATCGAAGCATCTAAATTGTGGTTGGCACGTACTTCGTCTTCGCTGCGACCAACATATACATTCCCTTGTTTGTCGTACCATGCCGGAATCCGGTGTCCCCACCAAAGCTGACGTGAAATACACCAGTCTTGAATGTCACGCATCCAAGAAAAGTACATGTTTTCATATTGTTTAGGAACAAATTCAATGTCACCATTTTCAACCGCTGCTACCGCAGGTTTGGCTAAAGGTGCCGCGCGCACATACCATTGGTCGGTTAGATATGGTTCGATGACCACACCAGAACGATCACCATAAGGCACTGTCAATTCGTGGTCTTTGATTTCATCTAGTAAACCAGCTTGTTCAAATTCTTCAACAATCAACTTACGCGCTGCAAAACGATCAAGGCCGGCATATTGGGCTGGTAACGCATCACTGTATACGTCACTTTCTTCGCCGTTGGTATCAAAAACTTGCGCTTTCGCTAGAATAGCCGCGTCTCGATCAAAAATATTGATTTGTGGTAGGGCATGACGCTTACCCACTTCATTATCGTTGAAATCGTGGGCAGGGGTGATTTTTACACAACCTGTGCCTTTTTCCATATCGGCGTGGTCATCACCAACAATTGGAATACGACGATTAACAATCGGTAATAAAATATCTTTACCAATTAGGTCTTTATATCGTTCATCCGCTGGATTAACCGCAACACCCGTGTCACCTAATACGGTTTCTGGGCGGGTAGTGGCCACCACAATGTAGTCTTTACCATCCGCTGTTTTTACACCATCGGCTAATGGGTAACGAAAATGCCACATATGGCCTTTTTTGTCTTTGTTTTCAACTTCTAAGTCAGAAATGGCGGTGTGTAATTTAGGATCCCAGTTGACCAAGCGCTTACCACGATAAATGAGGTCTTCTTGGTATAAGCGAACAAACACTTCTTGAACGGCATTGCTCATGCCCTCATCCATGGTAAAACGCTCACGGCTCCAATCGATTGAATTACCAAGGCGACGCATTTGACCACCAATAGTGCCACCAGAGTGCTCTTTCCACTCCCAGATTTTGTCGATAAAAGCTTCACGCCCATAATCGTGGCGAGTTTTGTTTTCTTCGGCGGCTATTTTACGCTCAACCACCATTTGGGTCGCGATACCAGCGTGGTCAGTACCCACTTGCCATAAGGTATTTTTGCCTTGCATACGCTGATAACGAATGAGGGTATCCATTATGGTTTGTTGGAACGCATGCCCCATATGCAAACTGCCGGTTACGTTTGGTGGTGGGATCGCAATGCAATATCCGTCACCTTGTCCGGTCGGGCTAAAATAGCCTTTTTCTTCCCACGAAGAATAAAGGGCCTGTTCTGTTTGAGAAGGATTAAATGTTTTTTCCATAATAAAAAGATACTACGCTGCTTGAGTAGCTGTACGGGTTTGCAATTCAAAGCCAGTTTGTTGGTATTGTCGATACCTTAATCTGGCGAGTTTCGTCAATTCTTCCGCAGCAGGTACAAAGTCTAAAATTTGAGAAAACTGAGTAGCAAAGGTTGGAACCTTACTACTTAAATTAATTAATATATGGCGATGATTTATTGGTGGTTGCCAGCTTATCTCAACTGGCGATCCTTTATGTGAATCCTCGCCCGGCAGGTTATGCGGAACAAAGCTTTGCGAGTCAAACGACCAGAGTAGCTCGTCCACCGCATGTGCTGTTTGTTGGTCATCAGTATAAATAAATACACGTTTGTGCGCTCTAAACTGCTCTGCGGCTAATTCACAAGCCCATTGTAATAGGGCTTGATTCGCGTCGTCGGCAGTTTCTTTGGCTAACAGATGAAACACAACCTGCTTTGGCATAACTACTCGCCTTGCTCCTGACCAGTTCGGTTTAACAAGTATTGAGTTAACATGCTAACAGGGCGACCGGTAGAGCCTTTTTTCGCACCACCACGCCAGGCTGTTCCTGCGATATCAAGATGAGCCCAGTGGTATTTCTTGGTGAATCTTGATAAGAAGCATGCTGCTGTAATGGTGCCTGCAGGGCGGCCACCTAAATTGGTAAAATCGGCAAATGGGCTTTCCAATTGATCTTGATAATCATCCCATAACGGTAAGCGCCATGCGCGATCTCCACTTTGATCCGAGGCATTTAATAGCTCATGAGCCAATGGATTATGTGTACTTAACAAGCCCGTTGCATGCGCACCTAAGGCAATCACACAAGCGCCTGTTAACGTCGCTACATCGATAACGGCTTCGGGATCAAAGCGCTCTACATAGGTCAATGCGTCACATAATACCAAACGACCTTCTGCATCGGTGTTAAGGACTTCAACCGTTTGCCCCGACATGGTTGTTAAAATATCACCTGGACGGTAGGCATTTGCATCAGGCATGTTCTCACACCCAGCTAATACCCCAATCACATTGACTGGCAAGTTTAATTGAACTAACGCATGCATGGTACCAAGAACAGCCGCTGCGCCACCCATATCGTATTTCATTTCATCCATGCCTTCGCCTGGTTTTAATGAAATACCACCTGAATCGAATGTTAATCCTTTACCGACTAAGACAATTGGTTTGGCGTCGCTTGCACCACCTTGATATTTGATCACACTCATCAGTGATTCATTGTCACTACCACGGCCAACGGCAAGATAAGAGCCCATGCCCAATTCTTCCATCATCGCTTCGTTAATAATATCTGTTGTCACTTTTTCGTTATCGGCTGCAAGTTTTTGAGCTTGTTCGGCAAGATAAGCTGGATTACAAATATTTGGCGGTAAGTTAGCCACGTCTTTACACACGTTAATCCCCGCAGCGATACCTAAGCCATGGTTAATGGCACGCTCACCTAGGGTTAGTTCGCGACGTGTCGGCACGTTGAAAACGATTTTACGCAGTGGACGTCTAGGTTCTTCTTTGCGAGTTTTTAAGGTATTAAAACTGTATAAACAATCTTGTGTTGCTTCTACAGCTTGTCTTACTTTCCAATAAGTATCACGACCTTTAACATGCAATTCCGATAAGAAGCATACGGCTTCCATTGAGCCGGTTTCGTTAAGTGTGTTAATGGTTTTACTGATGATTTGACGATATTGACGCTCGTCCAATTCTCGTTCCTTGCCACAACCAACAAGTAAAACGCGCTCACTCAAAATATTCGGTACTTGGTGTAACAACAGCATTTGACCGGATTTACCTTCTAAATCGCCTCGACGTAAAAGGTTTGAGATGTAACCACCACTGATTTCATCCAGTTGTTCAGCGACAGCAGATAAGCGACGGGGTTCATATACACCGACGACGATACAGGCACTACGCTGTTTTTCGGGACTGCCACTTTTTACACTGAACTCCATGAATACTCCTAATTCGTTTTTAAATACTTGTTTTTAGCTTAAAATGCGATGTTAAGCTTGCTAAAATCGACCTCAAGAAGATAGACTAAATAAGGTGAATGACTATCTTTTCGGCTATTATTATAGCCAGATTCAAAAACATCGCATCTGTGCATCATATTTTTTTATTTATAAAAATGGTAAGTTTACTTAAAAATGTCCCTCTTGTCAGAAAAAAACTAAGTTTTTTGGGTTAAATCAGTGATTATTTTTCGATATTTATTAAACGAAGTCAGTCGAACACAGCTTGGTGTTTTTCTGGTCTTAATGACCATTTTCGTCAGTCAAAAATTTGTTCGTATTCTCGGAGACGCATCAGAAGGTGGGATCCCCGGGCAAATGGTAATGACCTTTATTGGCTTAACCGTACCTCATTTAATTGGGCTTTTATTACCCTTAAGTTTATTTTTAGGTATTTTATTGGCTTATGGTCGAATATACGCCGATAACGAAATGTCAGTTCTGCATGCCTGTGGGGTGAGTGAGTGGTACGTTGTGCGGGTCACCCTAGTTGCCGCCTTGTTTACAGCCATGATCACAGGGTTATTTACTTTATACTTGTCACCTTATGCGGCTGAGCAGGAATACCAAGTTAAAGAAGAGTTATCAAAAGATGTTGGTTTGTCTTCTCTTATCTCTGGACGATTCCAAAAAACCAGTGATGAGAAAGCGGTGATTTTTGTTCACTCTATTGAAGATAAAAATGCGCTTAAAAAAGTCTTCGTTGCCCATCTACCGGAAGACTTAGAAACCGAAACTAACTCTTCAGTCAGTCTTATTTATGCCTCGTCTGGACAAATTGTCGAGATGGAGGATGGCGCGCAAAGATTGATCCTAGAAAACGGTAACCGTTATGAAAAAAGTGCGCAACACAACACTTTTAATATGGTTAATTTCGGCAAGTATGAAATGCAAATTCAAGATCAAAAAGCCGAATATAAACGTCGTAAATTAGAAGCTTTGCCGACGCTAACCTTATTAAATGATACGTCCAAAGAAGCGATTGCTGAAGTTCAGTGGCGATTCGCTTTTCCAATATCGGTATTTATTCTAACTCTGATCGCGGTGCCGTTAAGTGTGGTCAATCCAAGGCAAGGTAAATTCGCCAAAATGTTTCCTGCTTTATTGCTGTTTTTAGGTTACTTTTTAGCCCTTACCAGTGCTCGCTCTGCGGTCGAAGATGGGGTGATTGCAACTCAAGTTGGTTTATGGCCTATTCACCTAATAGCTTTGTTTTTAGGCTGGAGTTTGCTGTTAAAGAGTCGAGAAAGCGGTAAAAAAATCAAGGCTAAATTTGGTCGAGGTAAGAAGTAATGCGAATTTTAGACTTGTACATTGGCCGAATTATTGCGACCACCACCTTCCTCACCCTAGCAGTGCTTGTGAGTGTGAGTAGCATTATTAAATTTGTTGAGCAAATGCGCGCCGTTGGCCGTGGTAACTATGATTTAGTGCATGCGGCTCTTTATTCGCTTTACTCTATGCCAAGAGATATTGAAATATTCTTTCCTATGGCGGCCTTAATTGGTGGTTTAATTGGCCTTGGAATGATGGCCAATAACAGTGAGTTAGTGGTCATGCAAGCCTCAGGTATGTCAAAATTAAAAATCATTAAATCGGTGATGAAAACCGCGTTGATTTTAATTGTCTTAAGTATGGCCATTGGGGAATGGTTGGCACCGCAAGGTGAAGCGACCGCAAGAGAGTTAAGAGCACAAGCCATTTCAAGCGGTAGCTTAATTTCGGCTAAAAACGGAGTTTGGGCCAAAGATGGTGATTTAATCGTTAACATCAACGAAGTCGCGGATACCGGCACATTAAAAAAATTATCGTTTTTTAAGTTTGATGACAACCTTGAAATGAAGCGCTGGTTAACCGCAGAAAGTGCGGTATGGGTTGGACAGAAATGGTTATTGTCAAAGGTTGAAATTGCCAACTTTACCCCACAATTAATCACACGCATCAATCAAGAGAGCTATGAATGGAAATCCTCTTTGACGCCCGATAAACTTGGTGTTGTAACCGTAAAACCAGAAGCATTATCGCTTCGTGGTTTGGTTAGCTACCTTGATTATTTAAATGAAAATCAACAGGATACATCACGCTATATGTTGGCTTTTTGGCGTAAGCTGATGCAACCCATTACCGTTGCTGTGATGTTACTAGTAGCCTTGTCTTATATTTTCGGACCATTGCGTTCCGTGTCTATGGGGGCAAGAATTATGATGGGAATAGGTACCGGGATTTGTTACGATTTTATCAATCGGATGTTTGGCTCAATGAGTTTGACTTTTAACTTCTCGCCGTTTTTAGGTGCTGTTTTACCTAGCCTGTTATTTGTTATGGTGGCGGTTTACTTGATCAGACGAAAAGTGTGATAAACAGATAACAGATAACTAACAACAGCTAACAATAGCGTTGCTCTCTTAAATCCTTTTATACTGACGAGGTTTTTATATACACCTCTTTCTTTTGCCTTAGTAATGTGAGAGAGAGGCTTAGATTGAAACTCTTACATCACCAATCTTTGAAATCCTATAAGCGATGGTGTGGTCTTTACTCGGCGCCATTTTAGATAATAAAAACGGGACTAAAATGTCCCGTTTTTTGATCAGCAAGCAAAGCGATAAATTATCGTATAATTGGATTGCTCGGGTAGTTTGCAGCTAATACTTGCAGAGCGTTTTGCTTTAATTCATCTAAGCCTAAAATGTCGTAACATTCGATCATAATAACCAAAGCTTCTTCAACTTGCTTGCTTGGTGAGAAGTACTCCACAATGTAGCGACCGCGATTTGCGGCGGCAGCATAAGCGTTTCGCTGCATGTAAAATTTTGCAGCCGCAAGTTCGTAGTCGGCCAAGCGACTTTTGATTGCAATAAGACGTTGTCTTGAATCGGCAACGTATTTACTTTCAGGGTAGGTGCTAATAATGTGTTTGAAATCTTTAAATGCTTCACGAGCATGTGTCGGATCGCGATCGCTTCGATCAATACCTGCCATTTCTTGGAACAGGTTTTCTTCTTCCGATAAGCGCATTAAACCACGCATATAATATACATAATCCACATTTTCATGATTAGGATTTAATCGTAAAAAGCGCTCTACTAATGCGATCCCTTGAGCAGTATCCCCTGCTTTGTAGTAAGCATAAATTAAGTCAAGTTGTACCTGATGTGAAATCGCACCAAAAGGGTAGCGTGAATCAATAGCCGATAAAATAGGGATGGCTTTTTGATATAAACCATTGTCTAAAGCACTTTTAGCTGATTGATATAATGCCTGTGCGGACTCGTCTGGAACTTTCTCTATACCTCTTTCTGAAGTAGCGCAACCCATAAGGCTCAGAAAAAGGGTAAATGATAGGGTTTTTAATGTAAACTTGTTCATAGATTATGGATGTCTGCTTATTCTAGTTAAAATAATTATGAAAGCCCCGCACAAAGCAGGTAAAATGTACTGATGCATTCTAACCTAGCTTTTATGTAATACACAATTGCTATTTCACAGAGACTTTAATGGCTGAAAAAATACAACACCAAGATATCGTACCTGATGTTTGTTTAGGTAAACGTCTAGACCAAACAATTGCACAAATGTTCCCTGATTATTCCCGTTCACGTCTAAAAGAGTGGATCTTAGCCGGAAATGTTCAGGTAAATGGCACCACTGTGACTAAAGCAAGAGAAAAGCTTTTGGGCGGTGAAACCATTACTTTGAATGCGGAAATCGAAACCGAGGTGCATTATGAAGCACAGGACATTAAGCTTAATATTGTTTATGAAGACGACGATATTTTAGTGATCAATAAGCCAGCGGGTCTGGTTGTGCACCCTGGTGCCGGTAACCCTGATGGCACTGTTTTAAATGCGTTGTTGCATCATAATCCAGAGCAAGACAAATTGCCTCGCGCTGGCATTGTGCATCGACTAGACAAAGACACGACTGGACTTATGGTTGTGGCTAAGTCAATTGCGGCTCAAACCAATCTCGTTGAAGCATTGCAAGCACGTGAAATTACTCGTGAGTATGAAGCCGTGGCCAATGGCATTATGACTGCTGGTGGCGTGGTGGATGAACCTATTGGTCGACACGCATCGAAAAGAACACATATGGCGGTGACCATGTCAGGGCGACCATCGGTTACGCATTATCGCGTCATGGAA
Source organism: Thalassotalea sp. 273M-4 (assembly GCF_041410465.1). NCBI lineage: Bacteria > Pseudomonadati > Pseudomonadota > Gammaproteobacteria > Alteromonadales > Colwelliaceae > Thalassotalea > Thalassotalea aquiviva. The sequence goes on along the minus strand of NZ_CP166961.1, from coordinate 2,388,531 downwards.
AAATTTCGTTCGCATACGCGTTTAAGGCTGAGACTGGAAACTGGACGAACTCACCAAATCCGTGTTCATATGGCTCATATTGCGCATCCATTAGTGGGTGATCCAGTATATGGTGGTCGCCCGAGACCACCTAAAGGCGCCAGTGAAGAGTTGCGTGAGATCTTGCGAAGCTTCAAACGCCAAGCTTTGCACGCCGCTATGTTATCTTTATTTCACCCGATAACGGGCGAACTCATGACATGGCATGCCCCCGTGCCTGATGATATGGTGCACTTAACTAACTCACTACGTGAAGATACCAAACTCAATCAAGAGATAGAATATTAATCGGTTAATATCAACAGGTATAAATCATTGAAAAAGGACATTCAATGGCCGAATTTGGCCAATATTTTAGCTTTTACGACTACCCGTAAAGATGGCGTCAGTATGGCGCCCTTTGATAGTTTTAATCTAGCCAACCATGTTGACGATGAGCCTAAAGATGTTGAACAAAATCGGCAACTGTTACGCCAATTTCTACCTCCGGGAGCCAACATCCAATGGCTTTCACAAGTGCACTCTGCTAAGGTGGTTAAGCTCACGGCTTATTTACCAGAAGCTCCGCAAGCTGATGCCATCTATACCCAATTAGCGCAGCAACCTATTGCTATATTAACGGCCGATTGTTTACCGATATTATTATCATCTGATAACGGCAATGAAATTGCCGCCATTCATGCCGGTTGGCGACCGCTGGTTGCCAATATTATTGACAATACACTGGCATGTTTTGAGGCTAAACCCCGTAACATAAACGCATGGCTTGGTCCTTGTATTGGGCCTAAGTGTTTCGAAGTAGGGGCAGAGGTTAAACAACAGTTTGTTGAGCTATATCCTGTATTAGCGCAAGCATTTACGCCTCATAATGAAAAGTATTTGGCCGATTTGCAGCTCATAGCCACGTTATTATTACAACGCGCTGGTATCGATAATATTTCGCTATTAGCCGAGTGTACGGTCAGTATGCCAGAGCACTACTTCTCATATCGACGTGATGGTAAAACAGGAAGGATGGCAACGATTATCAGTCGAAAATAAGCTTATCTGTAATACCTTTACTTCAATCATTACCGCCTCTTTAAGGTTTCATCGAGTATCGTTAAGTTGCCACTTTGTTACCTTTCTAAATTTCAATAATGACAAAAAAATTTAACAGACTATTGAAATTTCCGTTGTTAAAGCCAATCTATTAAGTATTAACAGATTAAACCTTATCCCATATACGGTTAATTCAGACATTGTAGAGGGGTCTTATGAGAATCGATAAATTCACTCAAAAATTCCAACAAGCCATTGCCGATGCCCAATCTCTCGCGCTCGGTAAAGATCATCAGTTTATAGAGCCTGCTCACCTAATGATGGCTTTATTAAATCAAACCGACAGTGCCGTACTGCCTGTACTGAAGGCATGCCAAGTGGATGTCGGGGCCTTTCGTGCAAGTGTTAGCCAAATCATTGCTAAATTACCAACGGTTGAAGGTGTTGGTGGCCAAATACAAATTTCATCGGCACTGCATGCTGCGATGAATTTATGTGACAAAATTTCACAACAACAAAATGACAAATTTATATCTTCTGAAACCTTTTTGCTGGCGGTATTGCAAGATAACGGCCCTTTAGGCCAATTATTTAAGCAATTTAAATTAACTCAAGCAAATTTGAAAAAAGCTATCGACACCGCTCGTGGGGGGCAAACGGTGCAAGATGCAAATGCCGAAGATAATCGCCAAGCGCTGGAAAAATACACCATAAATTTATCTGAGCGAGCAGAGCAAGGTAAATTAGATCCTGTGATTGGGCGAGATGAAGAAATTCGTCGAACCTTACAAGTTTTGCAACGGCGCACAAAAAACAACCCTGTTTTAATCGGTCAACCAGGTGTGGGTAAAACGGCCATTGCCGAAGGGCTAGCTCAACGTATAGTTAATGGTGAAGTATCGGAAGGATTAAAAAATAAGAAAGTATTATCACTTGATATGGGCGCGCTTATTGCTGGAGCCAAATACCGAGGTGAGTTTGAAGAGAGACTTAAAGCGGTATTAAATGAACTGGCTAAAGAAGAAGGTCAGGTTATTTTATTTATTGATGAACTTCACACCATGGTCGGAGCTGGCAAAACAGATGGGGCTATGGATGCGGGTAACATGCTAAAACCCGCGCTAGCGCGAGGTGAATTGCACTGTGTGGGGGCAACGACTTTAGATGAATATAGAAAATACATTGAAAAAGATGCGGCACTAGAGCGACGTTTCCAAAAAGTGTTGATTGAGGAGCCAAGCGTTGAAGATACGGTAGCCATTTTACGTGGTTTAAAAGAGCGTTATGAACTGCACCATAGTGTTGAAATAACCGATCCGGCCATTGTTGCAGCGGCAGCGTTATCTCATCGTTATATAAGTGATCGACAACTCCCCGATAAAGCCATCGACTTAATTGACGAAGCCGCTTCGAGTATTCGAATGCAAATGGATTCAAAGCCAGAAGAGTTGGACCGATTAGAGCGTCGGTTAATTCAATTAAAGCTCGAACAAAAAGCCTTAGAAAAAGAGACCGACTCTGCTTCGATTAAACGGTTGGAATTACTTACGGCTGATATTGACAAAATACAACAACAGTATGATGAGCTTGAGCTGATTTGGAAAAATGAAAAAGCGTCTCTCTATGGTACCCAAACCATAAAAGCCGATCTTGAACAGGCCCGACTAGACCTAGATGTTGCCCGTCGTAATTCGGATCTCAATAAAATGTCTGAATTACAATATGGTGTGATCCCTGATTTAGAAAAACAACTTGAATCAGCGTCTATGCCAGAAAAAGTGGATTTGAAGTTACTGCGAAATAAAGTAACCGATAATGAAATCGCTGAGGTGTTATCAAAAGCGACTGGGATCCCTGTGGCCAAAATGCTAGAGGGTGAAAAAGATAAATTGCTTAAAATGGAAAACACTTTACAGCAAAAAGTTATTGGCCAAGAAGAGGCGTTAAAAACAGTGGCCAATGCCATTCGACGTTCAAGAGCAGGGCTTGCAGATCCAAACCAACCTATAGGGTCCTTTTTATTTTTAGGGCCGACTGGGGTTGGTAAAACCGAATTGACCAAATCTTTAGCGCACTTTCTATTTGATAGCGAAGACTCATTGATCAGAGTAGATATGTCAGAGTTTATGGAGAAACATTCTGTGGCAAGGTTAATCGGTGCCCCTCCTGGTTATGTTGGTTATGAAGAGGGGGGCTATCTGACCGAAGCGGTTCGCAGAAAGCCTTATTCGGTGATCTTACTTGATGAAATTGAAAAGGCTCATGCAGATGTATTTAATGTGCTGTTGCAAGTATTGGATGACGGTCGGTTAACGGATGGGCAAGGAAGAACAGTAGATTTTCGTAACACGGTAATAATAATGACATCCAATATGGGCTCAGATTTAATCCAGTCACTGGCGAATGAAGAATCCTATGAACAGTTAAAAGCCACGGTAATGGAAGTGGTAGGCCAACACTTTAAACCTGAGTTTATAAACCGCATTGATGAGTCGGTAGTTTTCCATCCGTTGACATCAGAACAAATACAGCAAATAGCGAAGATACAAATTGCTCAGTTAGCAGGCCGACTCGCAGATAAGCAATTTAGCCTAGAAGTTACCGATGATGCCTTAGCACTAATATCAGAAGCCGGCTTTGATCCTGTATTTGGGGCAAGGCCATTAAAAAGGGCAATACAAACGTATCTAGAAAATCCATTAGCCAATGAATTATTAAGTGGTAATTTCATGCCAGAACAAACCATCCATGTTGATGTAGTCGATGGCAAACTTAAAATCAATTAGTCGTTTGGAGAAAGGGTTATTGACAAAAAAGTTCAATTTCCCTTTCATTTTTACGTAATCGTTGCAACCTTTCGACATCGGTTAATATCCGGGAGTTGCCGTTACTATCGGTGATCTGAACTTTAGCAAAGTCCGTTAAAGTGCGCAGGTTTGACTTGGCAATATTACATTTGGCTGCAGCGTCTGACGATAAGGCCAGATTTTCGCCTTTTGCTTCATGTATTATATTGGTTTCAGTAATCGGTTTTTGAATTGGTGAATACTTGGTTTTTATTTTCAACTCTTGGTATTCATTTGTTGGTGGCTGATGTTGATCAAAATGCACAACCCCTTTTTCATCAACCCAGCGATAAACAGTCACATCTTTTTCTGCAGCAAAGGCATGGATGGAAATCATTGCACATAATAATAATGGGTAAAATATTCTATTCATAACTTCACTTCTATTTTGATTATTATTTTGAAGCTAAACAACTGCATTAGCTGCATGTGAGCATTCAAACCTTAGATGTATTTTAAGTATATACATTTGATATTAGATCAAAAAAATTAAAATATCACGAAGGTAAAAAAAAATTTTCATTTTTTTAACGGTTTAGCGTAAATCACCATGATTATAATGTTTGAATATTAACTTAGCAGGACAATATATTTTGCTTGAGATACAGGTTTTAGAGGTGTTTTGCTTGTTTTTTAAACGAACAGCCCGAAAGTTTAATTAAATAGCAAAAAACAGTTGACGGCATCCTAAAAATCTCTAGAATGCGCATCCACTTCCACGGGGTTAGGCAACAAGGTTGACAAGCCAAGTGTGAAGGGAGTTTTAAGCAAATCCTAGTTTAAAAACTTTTTCAAAAAAGATTTTAAAAACGGTTGACTTTGAACTTCAGATGCGTAGAATGCGCATCTCGCTTCGGGCAAGGTCTGAAGCGTCGCAAGCAGCGAATGAGATTGCTTGTTTTATATGGAGTTACTGATTGCCTGTTCATCCATGAACGAATCAGCAAGCTTATATCCATATAAGCTCTTTAACAATTAGTTATCATGCAATTTGTGTGGGCACTCACATTAAGATTGATTTACAAAGCTACTAAGTATTTATACCGGTAGCACATTAACTTAATGATGATGACACACAAAATATATACATATGTTTTATGTAAAGTTTGTTTTTACTTTTCAAGTGAAAACAACCAGCAAATTCATTGAGTCGATTCTTCGGAATCAAAAAACAACTTTTTAATTGAAGAGTTTGATCATGGCTCAGATTGAACGCTGGCGGCAGGCTTAACACATGCAAGTCGAGCGGTAACATTTCTAGCTTGCTAGAAGATGACGAGCGGCGGACGGGTGAGTAATGCTTGGGAATATGCCTTGAGGTGGGGGACAACAGTTGGAAACGACTGCTAATACCGCATAATGTCTACGGACCAAAGGAGGGGATCTTCGGACCTTTCGCCTTTAGATTAGCCCAAGTGAGATTAGCTAGATGGTGGGGTAAAGGCCTACCATGGCGACGATCTCTAGCTGGTTTGAGAGGATGATCAGCCACACTGGGACTGAGACACGGCCCAGACTCCTACGGGAGGCAGCAGTGGGGAATATTGCACAATGGGGGAAACCCTGATGCAGCCATGCCGCGTGTGTGAAGAAGGCCTTCGGGTTGTAAAGCACTTTCAGCGAGGAGGAAAGGTTAGTAGCTAATATCTGCTAGCTGTGACGTTACTCGCAGAAGAAGCACCGGCTAACTCCGTGCCAGCAGCCGCGGTAATACGGAGGGTGCGAGCGTTAATCGGAATTACTGGGCGTAAAGCGTGCGTAGGCGGATTGTTAAGCGAGATGTGAAAGCCCAGGGCTCAACCTTGGAACTGCATTTCGAACTGGCTGTCTAGAGTATTGTAGAGGGTGGTGGAATTTCCAGTGTAGCGGTGAAATGCGTAGAGATTGGAAGGAACATCAGTGGCGAAGGCGGCCACCTGGACAAATACTGACGCTGAGGCACGAAAGCGTGGGGAGCAAACAGGATTAGATACCCTGGTAGTCCACGCCGTAAACGATGTCAACTAGCTGTTTGTGTCTTTAAGACGTGGGTAGCGCAGCTAACGCGATAAGTTGACCGCCTGGGGAGTACGGCCGCAAGGTTAAAACTCAAATGAATTGACGGGGGCCCGCACAAGCGGTGGAGCATGTGGTTTAATTCGATGCAACGCGAAGAACCTTACCATCCCTTGACATCCAGAGAAGTCGCTAGAGATAGCTTCGTGCCTTCGGGAACTCTGAGACAGGTGCTGCATGGCTGTCGTCAGCTCGTGTTGTGAAATGTTGGGTTAAGTCCCGCAACGAGCGCAACCCTTATCCTTATTTGCCAGCACTTCGGGTGGGAACTTTAAGGAGACTGCCGGTGATAAACCGGAGGAAGGTGGGGACGACGTCAAGTCATCATGGCCCTTACGGGATGGGCTACACACGTGCTACAATGGCAGATACAAAGGGCAGCAAGACCGCGAGGTGGAGCGAATCCCATAAAGTCTGTCGTAGTCCGGATTGGAGTCTGCAACTCGACTCCATGAAGTCGGAATCGCTAGTAATCGTGGATCAGAATGCCGCGGTGAATACGTTCCCGGGCCTTGTACACACCGCCCGTCACACCATGGGAGTGGGTTGCAAAAGAAGTAGCTAGTTTAACCTTCGGGAGGACGGTTACCACTTTGTGATTCATGACTGGGGTGAAGTCGTAACAAGGTAACCCTAGGGGAACCTGGGGTTGGATCACCTCCTTACCTTAAGTAGACAACTTAATGAGTACGAAAGTACTGCGAGTGTTCACACAAATAGCATGATAACAATTGATGAAAACTTAAAGATAAGCACCGATGCTTATCTTTGAGTTTTCACTCACATAACTGCCGAATGTGCGCAGATATGACATCTTTAACAATTTGGAAAGCTGATATTAAACCCGGTGTTTGTATCGATAACAACGTGTCGCACGATGTTATCAAATGATATAAGCACCAAAACGAAAACACATTCCTAGTGTTTTCAAACTAATTAATAATCTTTGATTATTGATTTTTTATACTCAAGACATTCTTATTGAATGCGTGAAAATGTCAGGCGATACAATTAGTTCGGTTTAGTCACCGAACAGTCCAAGCAAATACGGTCAGTTAATTGGCTGTATTGCGACGGAATTAGGCGCTTCTACAAAGCCGTCAATGTTTTCTCGAAATGCGCATAACGTGTTATGTAATCGAGAGAAAACAGAAGATAATGCCGTAGAAACGACTAGTAACGAGCAAGACCGTTTGGGGTTGTATGGTTAAGTGACTAAGCGTATGTGGTGGATGCCTTGGCAGTTAGAGGCGATGAAGGACGTGTTAATCTGCGAAAAGCTGTGTTAAGCCGATAAAAGGCGTTATAGGCACAGATGTCCGAATGGGGAAACCCACTTGTCGTAAGGCAGGTATCATTAAGTGAATACATAGCTTAATGAGGCGAACCGGGAGAACTGAAACATCTAAGTACCCCGAGGAAAAGAAATCAACCGAGATTTCCTTAGTAGCGGCGAGCGAACGGGAATTAGCCCTTAAGCGGTTTGTAAATTAGTGGAATGCTCTGGAAAGGGCAGCGATACAGGGTGATAGCCCCGTACACGAAAATAAACTTACCGTGAAATCGAGTAGGTCGGGACACGAGAAATCTTGACTGAATATGGGGGGACCATCCTCCAAGGCTAAATACTCCTAACTGACCGATAGTGAACCAGTACCGTGAGGGAAAGGCGAAAAGAACCCCTGTGAGGGGAGTGAAATAGAACCTGAAACCGCATACGTACAAGCAGTGGAAGCCTACTTGTTAGGTGACTGCGTACCTTTTGTATAATGGGTCAGCGACTTATGTTCTGTAGCAAGGTTAACCGAATAGGGGAGCCGTAGCGAAAGCGAGTGTTAACTGCGCGTTTAGTTGCAGGGCATAGACCCGAAACCCGGCGATCTACCCATGGGCAGGTTGAAGGTTGAGTAACATCAACTGGAGGACCGAACACACGTATGTTGAAAAATGCGGTGATGACCTGTGGGTCGGAGTGAAAGGCTAATCAAGCCGGGAGATAGCTGGTTCTCCCCGAAATCTATTTAGGTAGAGCCTCGGACGAATACCATTGGGGGTAGAGCACTGTTAAGGCTAGGGGGTCATCCCGACTTACCAACCCTTTGCAAACTCCGAATACCAATGAGTACTATCCGGGAGACACACTGCGGGTGCTAACGTCCGTTGTGGAAAGGGAAACAACCCAGACCGCCAGCTAAGGTCCCAAAGTCATAGTTAAGTGGGAAACGATGTGGAAAGGCATAGACAGCTAGGAGGTTGGCTTAGAAGCAGCCACCCTTTAAAGAAAGCGTAATAGCTCACTAGTCGAGTCGGTCTGCGCGGAAGATGTAACGGGGCTAAACTATGCACCGAAGCTGCGGATTTGAACTTAGGTTCAAGTGGTAGGGGAGCGTTCTGTAAGCCGTTGAAGGTGTGTTGTAAAGCATGCTGGAGGTATCAGAAGTGCGAATGCTGACATGAGTAACGATAAGGGGAGTGAAAAACTCCCCCGCCGAAAGACCAAGGTTTCCTGTCCCATGTTAATCAGGGCAGGGTAAGTCGGCCCCTAAGGCGAGGCGGAAACGCGTAGTCGATGGGAAACAGATTAATATTTCTGTACTTCTTATAATTGCGAAGGAGGGACGGAGCAGGCTAGGCAAGCATGGCGTTGGTTGTCCATGTGAAAGTATGTAGGCTGAAGTTTTAGGTAAATCCGGAACTTCTTAAGGCTGAGATACGAGACGAGACTCTACGGAGTTGAAGTTGTTGATGCCCTACTTCCAGGAAAAGCTTCTAAGCATCAGATTATAAGGAACCGTACCCCAAACCGACACAGGTGGTTAGGTAGAGAATACTAAGGCGCTTGAGAGAACTCGGGTGAAGGAACTAGGCAAAATAGTACCGTAACTTCGGGAGAAGGTACGCTGACTTTGGTGATGGGACTTGCTCCTTAAGCTGAGGTCAGTCGAAGTAACCAGGTGGCTGGAACTGTTTATTAAAAACACAGCACTGTGCAAAATCGAAAGATGACGTATACGGTGTGACGCCTGCCCGGTGCCGGAAGGTTAATTGATTGGGTTAGCGCAAGCGAAGCTCATGATCGAAGCCCCGGTAAACGGCGGCCGTAACTATAACGGTCCTAAGGTAGCGAAATTCCTTGTCGGGTAAGTTCCGACCTGCACGAATGGCGTAATCATGGCCACACTGTCTCCACCCGAGACTCAGTGAAATTGAATTTGCGGTTAAGATGCCGTATACCCGCGGCTAGACGGAAAGACCCCGTGAACCTTTACTATAGCTTGACAGTGAACATTGCTCCTACATGTGTAGGATAGGTGGGAGGCTTTGAAGCAACGTCGCCAGATGTTGTGGAGCCAATCTTGAAATACCACCCTTGTATGCGTGATGTTCTAACCTAGGTCTCTTATCGAGATTGGGGACACTGTCTGGTGGGTAGTTTGACTGGGGCGGTCTCCTCCCAAAGAGTAACGGAGGAGCACGAAGGTTGGCTAAGTACGGTCGGACATCGTACGGTTAGTGCAATGGCATAAGCCAGCTTAACTGCGAGACAGACACGTCGAGCAGGTACGAAAGTAGGTCATAGTGATCCGGTGGTTCTGTATGGAAGGGCCATCGCTCAACGGATAAAAGGTACTCCGGGGATAACAGGCTGATACCGCCCAAGAGTTCATATCGACGGCGGTGTTTGGCACCTCGATGTCGGCTCATCACATCCTGGGGCTGAAGTCGGTCCCAAGGGTATGGCTGTTCGCCATTTAAAGTGGTACGCGAGCTGGGTTTAGAACGTCGTGAGACAGTTCGGTCCCTATCTGCCGTGGGCGTTTGAGAATTGAAGAGGGCTGCTCCTAGTACGAGAGGACCGGAGTGGACGAACCGCTGGTGTTCGGGTTGTCATGCCAATGGCATTGCCCGGTAGCTATGTTCGGAACTGATAACCGCTGAAAGCATCTAAGCGGGAAGCAGGCTTTGAGATGAGTTCTCACTGGGACTTTAAGTCCCCTAAAGGGTCGTCGGAGACTACGACGTTGATAGGTCAGGTGTGTAAGGGTTGCGAGGCCTTGAGCTAACTGATACTAATTGCCCGTGAGGCTTAACCATACAACACCCAAGAGGTTTTGTAGGTTTGACATGAAAAATCGTCGATATAATGCGTTCATCCATGAAGCATATCGACATTTGTACATCCATGTACTTCACGCATTAAGTAAGAATTGAGTAGCGTTTAATATTAGATTTCAAATTGTTTAACAAGTTTTTGTCTAGCGACAATAGCGTTGTGGAACCACCTGATCCCATGCCGAACTCAGAAGTGAAACGCAACAGCGCCGATGGTAGTGTGGGAGTTCCCATGTGAGAGTAGGTCATCGCTAGGCTCCTATTTCGAAAACCCGCTTATTTAAGCGGGTTTTCAACCCTTAGGGTATAATTGATTGATAATTCATAGTGTTTTTAATCAATTAAATCTAAAGTTATAACAAGTTTTTGTCTAGCGACAATAGCGTTGTGGAACCACCTGATCCCATGCCGAACTCAGAAGTGAAACGCAACAGCGCCGATGGTAGTGTGGGAGTTCCCATGTGAGAGTAGGTCATCGCTAGGCTCCTAATCCAAAAGCCCGCTTATTTAAGCGGGCTTTTCTCGTTTTTGGGCTTACTGTTCCTACTACGTAGGTCACAGATAAAAAGCATTCATCCATGAATTTATCTGCATTTGTGCATCCATGCACTTCATCGCTAGGCTCCTATTTAAAGAAAGGCTGTCCACTGGGCAGCTTTTTTGCTTTCTGGGTTTTTGATAATTTCAAACCACTTCGAAACTCAACGAGGTTGCGGCCTACGACATACCGCAATGACGGTGCTCATTGATGAGGCTTGCATACCGTCCCAGAAAGCATACCGTCCCACTGAAGTGTGTCCCACTAGACAAATAAATAACCGTCCGACAGCTTAGCAGGATTAAAACTAGCGCATCTTTTTAACAACATGCTGGTATGACAGTGTATATCTGAATGTTGACTATAGATTAAATTTTAGTTAGCCGTAATCTAAAATTAATAAACTATTTTTTTATAAAAACTAAGTTTTTAAGTCTAAAAATTTATTAAATAGTTATCGTAATATTTTACCTTCACAGCTCTATCGCTTTGTATATATTGATATCTCTCAATTATCTACTTTTAACAATGAAAATATTTAGCAGGAATATATAAAATGAATATTTTATAAAACCTCGCTGATGTTTTAGTTCCTTGTAAATTTGATTTAGATCAATGCCTGATTTTGCTACCTACCGTTTAATTACCACAATATGTTGTGGTTAGGTGTGTGTTTGTTCGCCACATATAGTATTTGGTTGTTAGGCTAAAATAATTAAAATAAAGGACATAAAGTGAAACCAATCGTTATTAAACGTGATGGGTCTAGAGCGACCTTTTCTCGTGATCGCATACAAGCTGCTGTTGAAAGTGCTGCCGATAAAATTACCAAAGAAATTGCAATCTACGCTTTAAATGTAGCGTTAGCGGTGGAAGCTAAACTCGCCGGAGCAGAAGAAGTACACATTAATGAAATACAAACTCTGGTAGAAAACGAGTTAATGCAAGGTGAGTATAAAGGTCTGGCTCGATCGTATATTGAATATCGACATGATCGTGATATCGCTCGAGAAAAACATAGCGCTTTAACCAAAGAGATTGATGGTTTACTGGAAGAGAGTAACTTAGATCTGATAAATGAAAATGCCAATAAAGACGGTAAAGTGATCCCAACCCAAAGGGATTTATTAGCGGGTATCATCGCCAAGCACTATGCTAAAACTCACATCTTGCCACGCGATATTGTACAAGCACATGAAAATGGCGATATTCATTATCATGATTTGGACTACGCGCCTTTCTTTCCTATGTTCAACTGTATGCTTATCGATTTAGAAGGAATGTTAACGAAAGGCTTTAAGATGGGCAATGCTGAGATAGAAACACCAAAATCAATTTCTACAGCCACGGCAGTAACCGCTCAGATCATCGCACAAGTAGCCAGTCACATTTACGGTGGGACCACGATTAATCGTATTGATGAAATACTTGAACCTTATATTCACGCCAGTTACCAAAAGCAACTCAACGTTGCGAACGAATGGCGCATTCCAAATCCAGAACAGTTTGCTAAAGCGCAGACTGAAAAAGAATGCTTTGATGCATTTCAATCACTAGAGTACGAAGTAAACACCTTACATACTGCCAATGGGCAAACACCGTTCGTTACCTTTGGTTTTGGTTTGGGTACGAGTTGGGCATCAAGATTGATCCAGCAATCTATTTTACGCAATCGAATTGCCGGTTTAGGTAAAAACAGTAAAACGGCCATATTTCCGAAACTTGTTTTTGCGATTAAAGATGGTGTTAACCATAAAGTGGAAGATCCTAATTACGATATTAAGCAACTCGCGCTTGAGTGTTCTTCAAAACGAATGTACCCAGATATTTTAAACTACGATAAAGTGGTTGATGTCACAGGGTCCTTTAAAACCCCAATGGGGTGTCGCAGTTTTTTAAGTGCTTACTATGAAAATGGACAAGTGATCCACGAAGGGCGAAATAACCTTGGTGTGGTCAGTTTGAATTTACCTCGTATCGCATTAACAGCTAAAGGTAATTTTGATGATTTTTACCGCTTATTAGACGATAAACTTATCTTAGCGCGCCGTGCTTTAGAAACGCGTATTAAACGATTAGAAAATGTTAAGGCACGTGTAGCACCTATTCTTTACATGGAAGGGGCTTGTGGGGTTCGTTTAAAAGCGGATGAGCCCATTGCGGATATTTTTAAAAATAATCGAGCATCGATTTCTTTAGGTTATATTGGTGTTCATGAAGCGATGATGGCCTTAGTCGCGAATAACTGTCATTTATACGATGATAAAGCTTTGCAGCAACAAGCGATTAAACTAATCAAGTACCTGAAGAAGAAGGTAAATGATTGGGCTGAAGAAACCGGTTATGGCTTTAGTTTATACGGTACTCCAAGTGAAAATTTATGTAACCGTTTTTGTGCTATCGATACCAAGGAATTTGGAGTAATAGAAGGCGTCACTGATAAAGGTTATTACACCAACAGCTTCCATTTAGATGTCCAAAAGAAGGTAACCCCTTTTGATAAAATCGATTTTGAAATGCCATATCCAGAATTTTCATCTGGTGGTTTTATTTGCTATGGCGAGTTCCCTAATATGCAAAAAAACATTGAGGCGTTAGAAAATGTTTGGGATTACAGTTACAGTAGGGTGCCTTATTATGGTACCAATACGCCAATTGATGAGTGTTATGAGTGTGGCTTTAATGGTGAGTTTGATTGTACCAGTAAGGGCTTTACTTGCCCTGTATGTGGCAACCATGACTCTACAAAGGTATCTGTAACTCGGCGTGTTTGTGGCTACTTAGGGAGCCCAGATGCAAGGCCCTTTAATTTTGGTAAACAAGAAGAAGTAAAACGTCGAGTTAAGCATCTTTAATATTACTTTCAATAGCTTAAAAGTTTAAACATGAATTATCATCAGTATTATCCTGTTGATGTGGTTAACGGCCCTGGCACTCGTTGTACCTTGTTTGTGTCGGGGTGTGTGCACCAGTGCAGAGGTTGTTATAACCAGTCAACTCAAAAAATTGACTCGGGCAAGCCTTTTACCGATGCGATGGCTGATATGATCATCAGCGATTTAAACGATACTCGCATAAAGCGACGTGGTTTGTCGTTATCTGGTGGCGATCCCTTGCATCCTGATAACGTTGCGGATGTGCTGAAATTGGTGCAACGGGTTCGGACTGAATGTAAAGATAAAGATATTTGGTTATGGACGGGTTATACCTTGACTGAGCTCAGTCTAGAACAACGCCAAGTCGTGGCTCTTATTGATACTTTAATTGACGGTAAGTTTGAGCAAGATAAAGCCGACCGACGCTTAGATTGGCGGGGTAGTGCAAATCAAATTATTCATCACTTTTTATAACAAAGAGGCCGAACAGAGGTTCGGCCTTCGAGCTTATACAGTATTTTAATCGTATTGGTAAATTAACAGGTTAGGGGATTTTTTAACGTAAGAGTGCCATCGTTTGGCAAGGGCATCCGGCAACTGTGATTCTTGGCCTAGGTGAAATCCTTTACTTTGATATAATCTATCGAGCTTATTATCAGCAAAACAGAATATCGGCGTCCCTATGTTGGCGCATTGATCTATTAACTGACTCGCAAACCCTTGCTTTTGGTAAGCTTTATCAACCACAAGAGCATGTAAAAAGTTGACGTGCTCAATCTCAGATAGAATAACCGATGCGATAATGTCTTGATTGGGCTTGGCAATATAAAAGCAACGGTCATAACCCATAAAGGATGCTGAGTAATGTTGCTGTTTATAAAAACGCTTAATGTTTTTGCGTACGTTTTTGTCGGCTTCTAAAATCTGCATACAAGGTCATACTCGAAAATAAGGCGCCTAAAGAGCGACCATATGATCAAATTCTTAAGGCTTTTTCACCTCGGGCAATACCAACCGTACCTGAACGAACCACCTCGATGATCTCGGTTTCTTGATTCATTATTTTTATAAACGAAGACACTTTTTCTTCATTGCCCGTCAGTTGCACGGTGTAAATTTGTTTGCCTACATCAATAATATTGCCGCGAAAAATATCGCTCAGTCGTTTAACTTCTGTACGGGTTTTGTCATTCATTGCCAGTACTTTAATAAGTAAAATCTCTCGTTCAATGTGTGCTCGTTCTGTTAAATCGGCTACTTTTATGACATCAACCAGTTTATTCACTTGCTTAGTAATTTGTTCTAATACTTTATCATCTCCAAAAGTAGTGATGGTTATTCTTGATAATGTTGGTTCATCCGTTGCCGCAACACACAAGCTTTCAATGTTAAAAGCGCGTTGTGAGAATAGGCCCGTAATGCGGGATAACGCACCTGGTTCGTTTTCTAGTAATACAGATAAAATTCGGCGCATTATACTTTCTCTCCTTTTTTTAACCACATGTCATCTACGGCACCAAAACGTACCTGCATAGGGTAAACATGCTCGGTCTCATCCACTAACACGTCGACAAACACCAAACGATCTTTTATTGAAAACGCTTTTTTAATGGCCGCATCAAGCTCACTTGGGTGATTAACTTGCATGCCGATATGACCATAGGCTTCCACTAATTTTACAAAATCTGGTAATGATTCCATATAAGAGGAGGCATGACGCCCACCGTAAATCATATCTTGCCATTGGCGCACCATGCCCAATGAGCGGTTATTTAACGACACAATAACGACGGGTAAGTTGTATTGTAAACAGGTGCTAAGTTCTTGAATGTTCATCTGAATAGAGCCATCACCGGTAATACATACCACATCGGCTTCAGGAAAAGCGACTTTAACGCCCATTGCGGCAGGAAAGCCAAACCCCATGGTGCCTAAGCCACCCGAGTTAATCCACTGGCGTGGTTTTTTAAATGGATAATATTGGGCGGCAAACATTTGATGTTGGCCAACATCAGAGCATACGTAAGCATCGCCACTGGTGTGTTTGTATATTGCTTCAACCACTTGTTGAGGTTTAATAACCGTCTCAGAGGGCTCGTAACTAAAACTTTTTAACGCTCGCCACTGTTCTATTTGTTGCCACCATAACTGGTAACGGTCGCTACAGGTTTCAAAACCAATATCGTCTAAGCCTTTCATGAGCTGGTCTATTACCACATCGACTAGCCCGACAATAGGGATATGAGCATTAACGGTTTTTGAAATCGAGGTTGGGTCAATGTCTACATGAATTATGGTTGCATTTGGACAAAACTTTTCAACTTTGTTGGTAACCCGATCATCAAAACGGGCACCAAGGGCTAAGATCACATCGGCATGTGCCATCGCTTTGTTCGCTTCAACCGAGCCATGCATGCCCAACATGCCCAAAAAGTTTTTATGCAAACCACTAAGACCACCAAGCCCCATTAAGGTATTGGTACAGGGAGCATTTAAACGTTCAACTAAGGCCGTTAACTTTTCTGCCGCATTGGCAATAATTATACCGCCCCCAGTATAAACAACTAAGCGTTCGGCGTTAACGATGGTTTTTATCGCTTTGCGGATTTGCTTACTGTGACCTTTTACATTGGGGTTGTAAGAGCGAATTTGAACGTCTTTTTCAAGAACGAATGGGGCGCTATTCTCGGGGATTAAAATGTCTTTTGGTAACTCAACGACAACCGGTCCGGGCCGACCTGTTTCGGCTAAGTAAAAGGCTTTTGCTAATATATTAGGCAGATCTTTTACCGTTCGACAGTTAAAGCTGTGTTTAACTATGGGGCGTGAACAACCGACAATATCGGTTTCTTGAAAAGCATCGCCACCAATTAAGTTAGAGGCGACTTGTCCAGCTAATAACACCATTGGAATAGAGTCCATATAAGCAGTCGCTATTCCAGTGATGCAATTTGTATTGCCCGGACCTGAGGTTGCTAATACCACGCCAGTTTTGCCGGTAGCACGGGTGTAGCCATCGGCCATATGGGTCGCTGCCTGTTCATGTCGTACCAAAATATGATTGACTTTGTCTTGCCTAAAAATAGCATCATAAATATCCAGAACCGAACCGCCCGGATAACCAAAAATGTGTTCAACATTTAGTTCCGCTAATGCTTTTATCAGTAAATCAGCGCCTGAAAACGTTTGTTCTGTCATTTTTTTGCCTTTTTTTTAAATTTTCACACCCGGAAAAAATAAAACCCTCGGCTTGTTAGGCGAGGGTTTTAATGAATTTTTATGCGTTATTCGTTTATTCAATCAAACCCTATGCCTTGGTAATAAAACCACGACCAGCAGGACGTTAATGATTGAAAGAATGTTTGCCATGATTAATGAATATTTGCTAATGCTTGATTTATATTTAATTCGTTTACCGTTTAATGTCAACAAGTAATTAACAAAAAGGTAAATTTATCTTTTCAGCCCTGTTTTAAGCCATTTACTCTAGGCTCAAAGTCGTTACAATAACAGCCATAAAAATGATAAAGGGAGAAAGAAGTGAAAAGTTTTGAAGCAAATTTTGACGGTTTAGTGGGACCTACCCATAATTATGCTGGATTGTCAGAAGGGAACGTAGCCTCTAAATTAAATGCCAATGATGTATCAAGCCCGAAAAGTGCGGCATTACAAGGCTTGGCTAAGATGAAAGCATTACACGATTTAGGTATGACGCAGGGGGTATTCGCACCGCAAGAGCGTCCTGATATTTTTTCACTTCGTCGTTTAGGTTTTTCAGGCTCTGATGCCAATGTCCTAGAGCAAGCGCATAAGTTTTCACCTAGTATATTGTCGGCATGTTGTAGTGCTTCAAGCATGTGGACTGCCAATGCGGCGACTGTATCGCCATCTGGCGATACTAAAGATAGCAAAGTACACTTTACTCCAGCAAACTTAACCAATAAGTTTCACCGTTCATTAGAGCCAGACACCACCGGCAATATTTTAAAGGCGGTGTTTAATGATGAAAACCATTTTAATCACCATTTACACTTAAACGATAACGACCATTTTGGTGACGAAGGGGCGGCCAATCATACCCGTTTATGTGACGAGTATGGCAAAAAAGGGGTAGAGATTTTCACCTTTGGTAAATACGCCTTTAATTCTAATATGCCGATGCCAAAAAAATACCCTGCACGGCAAACATTGGAAGCCAGTCAAGCCATTGCTCGCTTGCATGGCTTACAAGATGACAATGTGGTGTATGTTCAACAAAATCCAGATGTGATTGACCAAGGCGTTTTCCATAATGATGTAATAAGCGTGGGCAATCAAAATGTGTTGTTTTCACACGAGCAAGCGTTTTTAAACCAAGCGCAGTTTGTTAATGAATTAACTGACAAGTTTGCTAAAACCACAGGCCAAGAGCTTCATGTTATAAACGTTAAAACCGAGCAGGTGTCGGTAGAAGATTGTGTGAACACTTATTTGTTTAACACTCAAATCATTACCTTGCAAGATGGCACGATGGCCATTATTGCCCCGATGCACTGTTATGAAAACCCAAGAGTTAAAGCCTATTTAGATGAGCTTGTCACCTTAAATACACCAATTAAACAAGTGAAATACTTTGATGTAAATGAAAGTATGAAAAACGGTGGCGGGCCTGCATGTTTGCGCCTTCGCGTAGCATTAACCGAACAAGAACGCGCTGCGGTTAATCCAAATTGTTTAATGAGTGACGAGTTATACGCCACATTAACGACATGGGTAAATAAACACTATCGTGAACAATTAACCTATAACGACTTACGTGATCCAAATTTAATCATGGAGTCGCGTACCGCGTTAGACGAGCTGACCCAAATTTTAAACATTGGTTCGGTGTATCGTTTCCAGCAAAGGTAACGTTTAAAACAGAACTAGCTAAATACAAAAAGGGGCAGTGACAAATGAGACTCATGTGTCGCCGCCCCTTTTGAAATTTAAACAACCAACTGATTTAACACTTTCGCAATAAAACGAATATCTTCTTCGCTAATGTCTAAATGAGTGACTAAGCGCAAGGTTTGCCCTGCTGAAATTAAAATTCCTTGTTTAGCGAGTTCTTGTTTTAACCAATTTGGCTCGATGCTGTCATCTACCTTTGCATAAACCATATTGGTTTGTGGCTTGGTGACATTCAGTTTTGCGTTATCAGATAATAAAGCCGCCAATAGTTTGGCATTGCTATGATCGTCTTTAATACGCTCGATGTTATGATCAAGCGCATAGTCCATGGCTTTGGCGATTAATCCTGCTTGGCGAGTACCACCGCCCACCATTTTACGAATGCGATGGGCGCGTTTTATAAAACCTTCTGAGCCACATAATACCGAGCCCATTGGGGTGCCTAAGCCTTTTGAAAAACAAATGGAAATCGAGTCTACATATTGACAGATGGTGGCCAAATCAATGTTAAGCTCAGTTAACGCATTGAAAATGCGCGCACCATCAAGATGGATTTTAAGGTTGTGTTTATCGGCAAAAACGCGCGCTTGTTTAAAATAATCAAGGGATATCACTTTTCCGCAGTGGGTATTTTCAAGCGATAATAAACGGGTTTTTGCAAAGTGAGCATCGTCTTCTTTGATCACCGCTTTGATTTTGTCAAAGCAGAGCTCGCCTGAGTCTTCAACCGCTATAGGTTGGGGGACAACTGAGCCTAATACCGCCGCGCCTCCGGCTTCATAAAGATAGGTATGATAACCTTGCCCTACTATATATTCATCACCACGATCACAATGTGCGAGCAAGCCACAAAGGTTAGATTGAGTGCCCGAATTTACCATTAATGCCGCTTCAAAACCGGTCATTTTGGCTAATCGTTGTTGTAAGGCGTTTACTGTAGGGTCGTCTCCGTACACATCGTCGCCAACGTCAGCGCTTATCATGGCATCTAACATCGCTTGGCTTGGTTTGGTTACGGTATCTGAACGAAAATCTATCATAGGTTTGCGGCACCTTTTATGTAATTTGTAATGAACACCTCAACGAATTCTCGCTGAGGTTTTTTATTGTACCTAACTATGCTGAGAAAGATAAAGTTAGAAAAGCTAAAGGTTCTTAAGATCAGAATATGTAGTTTATGCTCATTTTATAATGACGACCATCGGCAACATAATGCTTAGCATTTTCATAGGTTTTATCAAAGATATTTTTAAACGCTAGATTTACTTGGGTATTAGGCATTAAAGAATAGCCTAAACTAACATCCATTAAGGTATAACTTTTTAATATTGTGCCAGCAGAGTCTAAGCTTTTGTCGCGATAGTTTAGTAAACCGGTTAGGGTGAGCTTTTGCCATTGGTAACTGGCGCTATAATTGGCACTCCATTTAGGGCGACGTAACAAAGGCTCACCCGTTGCGTTATCTTTTGTATCTAAATAGGTTAGTGCGATTTGGTGCTGTAGCGCAAGCCAGTTGGCGTTGGCGCTAAATTCAACGCCGTTAATATGCGCGCTATTGATGTTATCGGGTTGCCATAAGCCATTAGCATTAGGTGCCCAAGCAATTAAATTTTTTATTTTTGAGTCAAAAGCGCTAAATTCTAATTGGCCCTGATTAAAACGATGGCGAATAAGCACTTCGCTATTACTAACTTTTTCGGGCGCTAAATTGGCATTGCCAGAACCAGGCCAATATAAGTCGTTAAAAGTAGGCGCTTTAAACCCACTGCTTCGGCTGATAGCAAATAACCAATTAGGCGAAAGTTGATAACCTATGGATGCGTTATAGGTGGTTTCATTCCCCACGCCTTGTACATCATCATAACGAAGCGCCCCTTCTAAGAGCACTTTGGCATATTGGTATTGAGTTTGTAAAAACAGCGCTTTTACATCTCGATGGTCTTTTGTCCAGCTTTGAAAGCCTTCAAGCCAACTGTCTTGGTCGGTATTGGTGGACACCTGTTCGCGATAATAATCCATACCTAGGTTGCTGCTTAGGTTTGAACTAAAACGATATTGATTAATAAAACTTACTTGCTGGCGCTTGGTTGTAACCTGTTCGGCATCCGCTTTTCTAATGCCATTGCCAAAGGTTTCGGCCTTATCTTGAATCGTCGCCAAACTTAAGGTTGAGGTGATTTTGTCGTTTTGAAAAACACTTGCAACCTTCAGTGAATAATTTTCATGCGCTTCTTTATTCGCATAATAGCTAGGGCACACGTTACTCACATCATCCCAACAAGGACTGTCGGGGTATGAAGCATCATATTCGCTAAGACCATCGTCATAACGCCCAACTAATTCTAGGTGTAGTAAATCATTGAGTTTGCTTGTGCCAGATAGGGCAAAACTGAGGCGGTCATAACCGTCTTTATCAGGCTCGTTAATATCGTAGGGCAACTCATCGGTGCTATAAGCATTAAAGCCAGTTGAGCTTTCTGTCGACAAAGACAGGGAAAGTTGATGTTCATCGCTGCCTAAGCCAACGGCGGCATCAGCCAATTTTAAATGATGGGAGCCTATGCCTAAGCGCAGTGAACCCTCGCCGTGTTGATACTGTTTGGTAAATATTTGGATGACGCCTCCAATAGCGTCACTTCCCCAAAGAGCCGCTCTGGGGCCTTTAATAACTTCAATGCGTTCAATTTGACTAGGTGATATGTTGGATAAATTACTCGCACCTAAACTGGCCGAGCCAATGCGAATACCATCAACCAATATTAAGGTTTGATTGAAATTTGACCCGCGCAAAAACAGCGAGGTGTTTTGCCCAGCCCCACCTTGGTTTACTACATGAATACCCGCAATGGTATTGAGTAACTCACTTATATTATTTACCTGCAATGCTTCAATTTGCGTTTGTTCAATAATGGCATTGGCCGATAAAGCACTAAATTGTTGTTGCTTTGAGCGATTCGCTGAGATCAGAATATGTTCATCCACCTCAGTGGTTGGCTGCGAAATAGCTGAGAAACTGCTAATGAGCAGGGCGGATAGGGTTGTCGCGATAATTGTTTTTTTCATTATATCCTCACAAAAGGCGCCCACCGCACCTCAGTATTAGTGTTACGTTAAGGCTGGTCTCCGGGCTGAGTGAATACTTAGCAAAAGCTTGTTTCACATCACCGTTGCGGGGGCAGCATTGGACTTTACCAATTTCCCAATCCTTGTTGGTTTAAACCAACAATTTATTTACTTTAAACGTAAATACCTTAACGAAAAGAGATGAGGCTGTAGCTCAGCCTCAAGATTTACAAATTATTGTTTCGCTTGTTTTTGATAATACATTCGACTGTTATCTAAAGCTTGGCAAAGCGTGCTTAACTCGGGTAATAATCGCAAACTCATGCGATGTAAAATATCGGCATCGGGCGTAATGAACTGCTGGTGTTTGCTGGCATCAAGCTCGGGGTATTGTGACCAGTCAATCCTCTCTGGGTGTGATGTGCCTTTTGTTGTGGGCACAATGATCACTTGCGGGTTAGACAGCAACACTTGCTCTAAATTAACTTGCGGGTAGTCGTTTGCCATGGCTTTAAATGGATTTTCAGCCGCGCAAATATTTAAATGTTGCTGTGGCCAAGCATGCCCTGCAATGGTGGTGACCGGCTTAGACCAAAGCTCGTAAAATACCCTGATTTGGTTTTTACCTTGGTATTGATGCTTTAGCTCTTGCAGTTGCTGTTCAAACTCACCGGCCAATTGTTCTGCTTTGGTTTGGGTATTGGTCAATGAACCTAACATGCGCAACTCTTTGGCAATATCGCTTAGCTGCTGTGGGTGGGAATAAATCACCTTAATGCCAAGATCTTTTAGGCGTTGCAAATCCCCTTCAGGCGTACCGGTTTTCCAAGCGATAACCAAGTCGGGCTCTAATGTCAGTATGTGTTCAATGCTTAATCCTGCGTAATTCCCCACTTTAGTAATGCTTAATGCTTGTTTAGGAAAATCAGAATATTCACTGGTCCCGACAATACGAGAGCCAACCCCAAGTGAAAATAACATTTCAACAACATGCGGGGCGAGGGTGATAATACGCTTATAGCCTGCTTCAGGGATAGGGTTATTTTGGGCAAAGCTTGTTTTAGCCAAAAGCCCAACGCTTAACCATAAGCCACAAGATACAAGTAAGAGTATTGACCTAATGCGTTTCATAGGGGTTACCAGTCGATTCCGGCTTGCGCCTTGATGCCGTTATCAAAGGCATGTTTAATTGATTGTACTTCTGATACGGTATCGGCCATCTCAATTAATTTTCGGTGACAGCCACGCCCGGTTAAGATCACATGTTGATGCTCTGGGCGATTGTTTAATGCATTAACGACATCGTCTAAGTCGATATAGCCATAGGCAACCATGTAGGTGATTTCATCGAGTAACACTAAGTCTATACTGTTATCGGCCAATAAGGCTTTGGCATCTTGCCAGGTGGTTTGGGCTGCCATGGTATCGGCTTCTTTGTTTTGGGTTTCCCAAGTAAAGCCGGTCGCCATTACCGAAAAACTGACCCCATGTTGCTCCAACAAATTACGTTCGCCACAATCCCAGTTGCCTTTTATAAATTGCACCACGCTGGCCTTTAAACCATGTCCTACAGCGCGAGCCACGGTGCCAAAGCCAGAGGTGCTTTTGCCTTTGCCATTACCGGTGATGACCAGCATTAAGCCTTTTTCTGCGGTGGCATTTTGAATGCGCTGATCCACTTTTTCTTTTAGTTTTTGCTGACGCTGCTGATGTTTTTGCTGTTTCTGTGTGTTGTTTGTATCAACCATTTTTTATCCTATTATGTGCTTTTGCCTAAAGCAAAGTGTTATCTATCGCTATCTTGCGCTTAAAGTTTTCTGTATTAAAAATGCAAAGGGCATAGCTGTTATTACATTTTTCGCATTAACAATAAAAAGAACACGCTACCAATGGCAGATGTGATCACCCCTATCGGGATTTCTTGTCCGGCTAACATGGTTCGCGCTAAAACATCGACCCAAACCAAAAAGCAACCACCCAGTAATGCCGAGCCGATAAGTAAACGGCGGTTGGTAATGCCGACAAAGGTTCTAACCATATGAGGGATCATAAGCCCAACAAAGCCAATGCCACCACAATAAGCGACAATAACGGCGGTGCTAGCGGCAGATAACACTAAAATAATAATGCGCAATGCATTCACATTAACCCCGAGAGTTCTGGCACTTTCATCACTGAGCAACAAGGCATCAAGTTGACGCGCCAATGCCAACGCTATCAGCATAACCATACTGACCACGCTGCCAATTAATAACAGAGTGACATAATCGGTTCGGGTTAATGACCCCATAAGCCAAAATATCACTCGGTTAGCAGAGAAAGCATCACCGGTATATAAAATAAAGCTGGTAATCGAGCTTAGAAGAAATGACACCGCAACCCCTGCCAACAATAAATGCGATATGCGTCGCCAATTCTGATTTACCACCACCATCACAACCAAGCTAACCGCAACAAGGGCCCCGATAAACGCAGCCAGTGGCATAGACACTGCCTGTAAGTGTTGTGGTAATAAAGTTGCTATGGTTGCACCTAAACCTGCACCGGCAACAATGCCAAATAAGTAAGGGTCGGCAAGAGGATTGCGAGTAACGTTTTGCATTAACGCACCGGCTATGGCTAACCCCGCACCGGCCATAAAACCAACCAACACCCTAGGGAGTCTGATATCAAATAAGATGGTTTGATAAACGGGTTTGTCACACTGGTGTATTAAACATTGCCAAACTTGTTGATGGTCAATGACATTAACCCCAAAGCCAATGGCGCCAACAATTGACGCAATGGCGCAAAAGATGAGCAATAATAATGCACTGGATGCTGATGTTAAGGCGAGCTTAGGCATTTTCGCCTCCACTTTTTTGCGGCAGGGGGGAGGCTGCAAACGTTATGCGAAGCTTCTTTGAAAAAGGGTTTAAGTCGACCAGAGCGGGTAAATGAAATACTGAGGTTAAAATATCAGGGGTAAATACTTGCTCTGGTTGCCCGTCTGCCACAATTTTGCCATGGTTCATTAATACTACTCGGTCGCTGTACTCTGCGGCAAGATTTAAGTCGTGTATGGTAAATAACAAGGTAATGTTTAACGATTTTGCCAACTTAAGAACCTGATGTTGATAATACATATCGAGATGATTGGTCGGCTCATCTAAAATTAAAATCTCGGCTGATTGCACAATTGCTCGAGCGATTAATGCGCGTTGCTGCTCGCCACCTGATAGGGTATTAAAGTTTTGAGCTTGTTGCTTTGCTAATCCTACTTGAGAAAGAGCAGACTGTATTGTTGTCCTGTCGGCATCGGTGTCGTTTTCAAAAAAGCCTTTATGTGGGGTAAGCCCCATGCGCACCACATCAAAAACCGTCAATTCAAATACCGAGGCATGATGCTGATCTACCACGGCAATCGATTTGGCCATTTGTTTACGACTGAGCTGTTTTATTGGGATGTTATGTAAGGCAACATTGCCATGGTTATAAAGCCCTTCGCCATAAAGACATTTTAATAAGGAGGTTTTACCGGCCCCATTAGGCCCAACAATGGCAACGGTTTCACCACGGAATAGGGCAAAATTGACATTGTTTAAGATCTGTTTGTCAGCAACTTGCCAGTTTAAGTGCTGGCAGGAGAGTAGCGGGCTTGTCATGCGTTGTGTTATTACTTTACCTATGAATGAATAAGAACATCAAACAGGTAACGAAGAAAAGCAATAACCACAAGGTTTTTAACTGGGTAGGAAAAAACCGTGAACAAAGAGATATTGGCTAAGACTTCATCGAGTTACCCGCACGATAGGAGCAAATTTATGGCAGGTCTCCTGACTTATGGCGATAACCCAAATACCCCCTTCCCAAAGCGTTAATTTACTTCAGTGGTTGAATATTCAGCACCAATTACAGTTGCGGGAACAGTTGTGGAATTGCTTGAGTAAAAAAGCGCACCACATTCCCTTTTAAGTTCTGACATATTTGCCTGAACACCAATAAATCTCCACCATTCTAGCAAGTTATCGCCAAAGCACAAGCTTGCTGGTGCTTATGATTTTGCCTAAGTCACGCTTTACTTTATGGGAAGTCTCCAGTATAAGTTTGCTAAACAAACGGCTCTTTGCTGAGCCGAAAACAATAACGTACGTTTGACTATGTAACCGTCTTAGATAAACAAAATAAAAAGGAAAGACATTGATCACATTAATTTGGTGCTTAATTATTGCCGCATTATTGCCATACCTTGCCAAAATCCCATTAGCTATCGCAATGAATAAATCGGGTGGTTACGATAATAATCACCCAAGAGCACAGCAGGCGAATTTGCAAGGGTTTGGTGCACGCGCTTTAGCCGCCCATCAAAATGCTTTTGAATCTTTGATTGTGTTTTCTAGCGCTATTTTATTGGCAATAGCAACTAACTCAACCACAGATACGGTGCAACTTTTGGCTCTTATTCATATCGGTGCTCGAGTTGTTTACAACATTCTTTATTTAATCAATATCAGCACCTTTCGCTCCATTTTTTGGGCGGTTGGGATAGGGTGTTCATTTGCTATTATGTGGCAATGCATTCCAAACTAAGATAAAAAATGAAATTAAACGTTCTACTTTTGTTATTGGCTGGTTTGTTAATGGGTTCTAGCTCTTTAGCGACAACCCAACCCAAGGCCAAGATCATAATTGACCAGGGTGTTGTTCCCTTGCCAGCATTGGAACGTACAAGAACACTCAGAATTTACTTACCAGCATCGTATCATCACAGTGATAAACGCTATCCGGTTTTGTATATGCATGATGCACAAAACCTATTTGATGACAAAACCTCATACGCTGGCGAGTGGGGAGTGGATGAAACCTTAGACAGTTTGAACAGCACTACAGGCTTTGAAGTCATCGTTGTGGGTATTGATAATCATCCTAAATTTCGTATAAATGAATATAGCCCATGGACACATGAAAAATATGGTGTTGGTGAGGGTAAAAAGTTCGTTGCGGATTTAGTTTCAACTGTAAAACCCTATATTGATCAGCATTACCGCAGCAAACCCGATAAACACAATACCGCTATCTTTGGCAGTTCGTTAGGGGCATTCATCAGTCATTATGCTCTCATGGCCTATCCTGACATTTTTTCCAAAGCAGGGTTGTTTTCACCATCCTACTGGTACAGTGACAAAGTGTGGGCATTTACCAAAGCGCATGCCTCTAACGTAATAAATAGTCAGCTTTATTTATTAGTTGGCTCTGAAGAAGGGGAAAGCATGGAGACTGATATGGTAAAAATGGCTGAATTATTAAAAGAGTCTTTACCAAACAGCTCAACGGTTCATGCAAAAGTAGTGAAAGAAGGAAAACATAACGAAGACTTTTGGCGAAGCGAATTTGCTCAAGCCATCATTTCGCTATACAAAATTGACTCGTAACGATATTTTCGTTTGCAAAAAAGGTTTTTAAAACCCATAAATGTATATGCAGGCACGATAGTATGATCCACAACCTTCGTGATTACCGACGTAATTGGCTACTGAAATGTGCCAAGGTGAGCTCAACATAAAGGGCTTGAAGAGGACAGAATTTCGAGTCGACTTGGAAAGGCTAAACGGCCGAGTTGTGCCATTTTGAGTTGTTCACATAATTAGAAAAATAGCACCAAAGAAGCACGCACACTATCTAAAACAGTGCACGTCACAGAAAGAATACGCTCATCCATGAGCCTTCCTGCATTAGTGCATCCGTGCACGTCACAGAAAGAATACGCCCATCCATGAGCCTTCCTGCATTAGTGCATCCGTGCACGTCATCCCACCATGTGTTTGGGTGGGATCTTTACCAGTTTCGAAGTGTCTATTTTACTTCACCGTTTAATTATCGACTATAGTTGTTCATATATTTGAAAAGGACTTCAAACATGGAACAACCAGCCATATACATTATTTCAAACGAATCCAATACTGTTATCTATGTTGGCGTTACTAGCAATCTAATTCAACGAGTATTTCAACAAAAACAGAAGCTTACTGAAGGCTTCAGCAAGAGATATAATCTAGAAAAGTTAGTTTATTTTGAACTGTTTGATGACATGGACAGTGTTATTTATTGAGAGAAAAGGTTGAAACGGTGGCAAAGGTCATGGAAAGAAAGACTTATTAAAAGAGTAAACCCTGAGTGGAAAGATTTATATCAGGAACTACAGTAAATCGATTTTCTTACTCACTGTATGCGGAAAGAGATCCCACCCAAAAGCATGGTGGGATGACGGCGCTTTTTGTCTATATCCGCATCAGGCTTCAAATCGCTCACAACAGCCGTACAAAACTGCTTCTTATTCAATACTTACGCTATAACTGCAAGTGACGTAAACGCCTGCAGCAACATCTAATACACGCGAGCTTTGAAGAGGTAACGCCTCGTTAAAATGCCATAAAATAGTTGGCTAAAATGTAAAGGTACGAACTAAGGCAGAGATCCCATCTAAAAACATGATGGAATGACGATGTTCTTTTTCTGATATTGTGATTGACTCTAAATAGCGCAAAGTTGTCCTTAAGTACCATCTATTAACAGGATGAGATTACACCCAAAGCATGATGTCATGAGTAGGTGCCTTCTCTAAATCTCTAAGTGCCTTTTAATTACATAAATCCCTTCATTTTTGCAAGCTGGTCAACTTATCAACCGTCACGGTGCAACAACTTAAAAAGGTGTCCATAAAATATTGCACTTCAGGGCGTGTTTTCTTTAACTCGTCCATTTTTACGCGTTGATTTTGTTCAACGTGTTCAAATTCTGGATTATTATGATTAAGCTCATCGAGTGCTTTGATATAGGCAACAATAATATCGGCAGCTTTAACAATGTCGCGATGCTCTTGTTCTACTTTGTCTTGCACTATAAGTTCTTCAAAGATGCTGTGAAACTCTGATGGCAAAGACTCCAAACATTCTTGTTCGGCTAGGGCTTCAATGTGTTTAAATTCTTGACTGATCTTGTCATTGGCATACTTTGTAGGGTGCACAACGTCGCCATAACGCGTTTCACTGGCTTCATGATATAGGGCAACCGTTGCGACTTTATCGGCATTGACATTCCCCCCAAATTTTATGTTTTTGATCACCGCTAATAAATGCGCCACTATCGCTACTTGATGCGAATGTTCGGCAATATTTTCAGGTTTAACACAATACATTAATGCCCAACGTTTAATAAGGGGCATGCGAAACATCCACGCTAAAAACGTACTTTCCATAGAGTTCTCTTATTGTTGTTTTGGTTGTGAGTAAGAGCTAAAAAATTGTTTTAGCCGAGTAATGGCGTCAGTTAGGTCTTCGCTGTGAGGTAAAAATACTAAGCGAAAATAGACCCCATCTTTTAAATTAAATGCCGAACCTTGCACCAACAAGATCTTTTCTTGGCGTAAAATATCGAGCACTAACTGTTCGTCGTTATAAATATTGAGCGCTTCACTATCGACTTTGACGAATAAATACATCGCGCCTTTGGCTTTGTAACAGCTAAGTCCGGGGATGTCATTGATCATCTCATGCGCAATATCTAATTGTTTCTTTAAGCGACCACCTTCGCTAACCAACTCATTAATACTTTGATAGCCACCAAGAGCTGTTTGAATGGCGTGCTGACAAGGCACGTTGGCACACAAGCGCATCGATGCCAACATCGTTAGCCCATCGAGATAACTTTGCGCTTTTAAAAGTGGGCCTGAAAGCATCATCCAACCGGCGCGAAAACCGGCTATACGATAGTTTTTAGACAATCCGCCCATGGTAACGGTAAGCACATCGGTGCTTAGGCTGGCGGTAGGGGTGTGAGTGGCACCGTCGTATAAAATTTTGTCATAAATTTCATCAGAGAACACAATTAGGTTGTGTTCTCTTGCTAAATCAATAACCTGTTCAAGTACTTTAGGAGGGTATACGGCGCCGGTAGGGTTGTTTGGGTTAATTAAAACAATGGCTTTGCACTTGTCGGTGATCTTAGTGCGCATATCTTCTATGTCCGGGAACCAGAATTTTTTTTCATCACATTTATAGTGAATAGGCTTACCGCCGGACAGAGCGACTGACGCTGTCCAAAGGGGGTAGTCAGGGGCGGGAATAAGAACTTCATCCCCATTGTTGAGTAAGGCTTGCATGGCCATCACTATCAGTTCGCTGACTCCGTTGCCAATAAAAATATTATCGACACTGAGGTTTTTCATGCCAAACTGTTGATAATACTGCATTACTGCAACCCGAGCCGAGTATATACCTTTAGAGTCACTGTAGCCTTGTGCTCTGGGCAAATTGTGGATCACGTCGCGAAGAATATCGTCGGGCGCTAAAAATCCAAACGGGGCCGGGTTACCGATATTGAGTTTGAGGATTTTGTGGCCTTCTTCTTCTAATCGTCTGGCTTCATCTGCAATGGCACCTCGTATGTCGTAGCATACGCCTTTTAGTTTTTCTGACTTTACAAATTCATTCATCGCATCAAAATCCTCCTCTCTTTTTATAGCATACTTAATTACAGGGTATTTGAAACACTTACTGACACTTTTTTATCCCTTTTTGCCCATTTATTACGTATAAATAAGGATGAGACAAATGTTCAAAAGTGAGTCAACAAGCTTTTTAAGGAGTTTCGATGCCTTTGCCTTTATTGTGGGTCGGTGCTGCGGTGTTATCAGCGGTTGCGGTAAGTGAGATAAATGAAAATCGAAAAAGCGCTGAAAAGCGTCGCTTTAGCTCTAATGAGGTGCGCAAACGTAAAACCCAACCACAGTCCGGTCATTCTCGCCATCATAGTGGGGTTGAAAAGTTTCCAAGTGAAGTGTTCAGCACCACCACATTAGCGCAGGTTAAACCCGGGGCTATTGTTTGTTGTGGTTTAGGTGGGGTGTTAGAGCATACCGGAATTTTAGTCGATGATGCCACCATTGTAGAGCTTCATGGTAGTGGCTTAATCAGAGCGGTGTCGCCAATGCGCTTTTTAGCGAATCGCTCGGGCAAGGAAATCTTTGTTGCCTGTGACTCACATGCTAAAGCCCTTGGAAATATGGCCATAGCCACTCGAGCGATAAATCAAATTTATCAATATCAGAAATACGACTTGTTTAAAAATAATTGCCATCGATTTGCTTGGCAATGCATTAGCGGTGAGCCACAAACGTTAACGACATTTCACCAACTTAACCAGTTGGTATCCACCTATTTTGATCGCCAAATTTATTGGGATAAATGGCAATTTTCTCCATGAAAATGCCACAGGTGAACATTAAATATTAAAAATCGGAGCGACTGGCAAGCAGAGCTCCGATTTATAACAATTGCTGTTAACCGAGATATCGACAAATATTATTTATTTAAAATAAAGTCTTTAACATCTGAGATTTTAACCGTTGACTTTTCACCAGACTGGCGGTGTTTGTATTCTACTTCTTCGCTGTCTAAGTTACGTTCACCCACAATGATGCTGTGTGGAATACCAATTAATTCCATGTCTTTAAACATCACACCAGGGCGTTCTTTACGATCATCAAATAACACTTCAACACCTGCTTCTACTAACTCATTGTAAAGCTTGGTTGCTGTTTCTTGTACTCGATGCGACTTGTGCATATTCATAGGGATGATCACAACTTTAAATGGCGCAATCGCATCTGGCCAAATAATACCGTGCTCGTCGTGGTTTTGCTCAATAGCTGCGGCCACAATACGAGAGACCCCAATACCGTAACAACCCATGGTTAACGTTTGGTTTTTACCAGCGTCATTTAGTACAGCAGCGCCCATGGCTTTGGCGTATTTTTCACCTAATTGGAAAATATGACCAACTTCAATACCACGTTTAATGGTTAATGTACCTTGACCACAAGGGCTAGGATCACCAGCAACTACGTTACGTAAATCGGCAATTTCGTAATCGCTAATGTCTCGGTCAAAATTAGCACCAGTGTAGTGGAAACCCGTCTCATTGGCACCACAAATAAAGTCAGCTAAATGCGCAGCAGTGCGATCAACAATAATGCGGCCGTTGAAACCTACAGGGCCAATAGAGCCTGCATCACAACCAGCTACTTGCGTAATTTGCTCGTCTGTGGCCAATGTTAAAGGAGATGCAACGCCTTTAATGTGCTCGGCTTTGATTTCATTTAACTGATGATCGCCACGAATAACTAATGCAATGATTGGCGCTGTTTCGCCTTCTTCACACTCACCTAAAACCAACAAGGTTTTGGCCACAGCATTGGCTTCTACATTGAAAAACTTAGATACGTCTTCGATTGAGTGAGTATTTGGGGTGGCCACTTTATTTAGTTCTGCGGTTGCCGGCGAACGCTCACCTTGAGGTGCTAATGCTTCGGCTTTTTCAATGTTAGCCGCATAGTCACTGCTGTCACTAAAGGCGATATCGTCTTCGCCAGAGTCAGCCAGCACGTGAAATTCATGCGATGCATCACCACCAATCGAGCCAGTATCAGCAAGTACTGGACGATAATCTAAACCAAGACGGTCGAAGATACGACAATACGCATTGTGCATGTGTTGGTAAGTTTGCTCCAAGCATTCATTTGATAAATGGAAAGAGTAAGCATCTTTCATTAAGAATTCACGACCACGCATTACGCCAAAACGGGGACGTATTTCATCACGGAACTTGGTTTGAATTTGGTATAAGTTTAATGGTAGTTGTTTGTAACTACTAAGCTCGTAACTAACTAATTTGGTGATCACTTCTTCGTGCGTTGGGCCTAATACGAATGGGCGGTTATGGCGATCTTGCATGCGCAATAATTCTGGACCATAGTCATCCCAACGACCAGACTCTTGCCATAAATCGGCAGGTTGTACCATTGGCATTAAGGTTTCAATTGAGCCGGCGCGATTCATTTCTTCGCGAACAATGTTTTCAACTTTCTTAAGAACTTTTACCCCAGTTGGTAACCACGTATAAAGGCCAGAAGCTACGGCACGGATCAAGCCGGCACGAAGCATATATTGATGACTGATCACCTCAGCATGAGATGGCGTTTCTTTTAATGTTGAAAGTAAATATTGGCTGGTACGCATTGCTGGACAATTCCACCTTAGTTAGCGACTTGTGCTTTAAAATAAGTTGAGTTGGGTTAAATGACCATAGCGCAGAACCAGTCAAAGGTGTGCCCAAACATTCACACAAGTTGATATTATAATTTAAAAATGAGGGATATTCTAACAGCTACATAGAGCACGACAAAGATCAAATTCTGGTTTTGTCGAAGAAATTTAACTTAATGAATTAGATAAAGGAAAAAACTAAAACTTCCGACGTAATCGATGGTTTTTTTGGTAATGATGTTTGCGACAACGATGGCGCACATTTAACCACCACATAGTTTGATGGTCCTCAATAGGCAAAGCTTGACCGGGAAAAGGGTCTTGATGTTGATTGACCAAAGCATCGTTGTCGTCTTCAGACAAATACGCCGAAAGGACATTTTTATAAGCACCAAAGTTTGCCATTTTGCCTCCAAAAAATGAATGTTTTAAAAAAGAGGACACCTTAAAATAAAAGGTGTGCAAATTTAACAAAAATTTAACATAAAGGCAAGTTTTTGACTCGGCTGGGCAATCATATCGGATATTAGTTGGGGCGCCAATTGTCGTCGTATCCTTAAATACAACTAACTTAAACTTAAAATACAAACGGTTAACGACAACAGAAAGTCGCAGAATGAAAAAAGCGTCTGTCCTTGTACAAGGTTCAGACGCTGATAATGAACGTTTTTAACAAAATTATTTATTTGTTTTTTTGTCGCTGAGCTTCTATTCGTTGTTGCTTCATTTTTTTACGTTCAGCCAATGTTTGAGCTGCTGCACTCCCGATATGATGCATGCCTCGCTCTTTCGCTAATTGAATTTGCTTTTCGCGCTCTTTGTAACGTTGCTTTTGTTGCTCGGTTAACTTGTCAATACAATGGTGACAACTGACGCCAGGCTCGTATTCAGGTCGTTGTTTGTCTTCTTCGGTAATTGGTAAACGACACGCGTGACATTGATCGTAAATACTTTTTTCAAGTTTGTGATCAACCGCAACACGATCGTCAAAGACAAAACAATCACCTTGCCACAAAGTTTCTTGCTCTGGTACTTCTTCAAGGTATTTTAAAATTCCGCCTTCAAGGTGGTAAACCTCTTCAAAGCCTTGTTGTTTCATATACGCGGTCGACTTTTCACAACGAATGCCACCGGTGCAGAACATCGCTACTTTTTTATGCTTAGTCGGGTCTAAATTTTCTTTCACATATTGTGGGAATTCGCGAAAGGTTTCAGTATTTGGATTTATCGCGTTTTTGAAGGTACCAATTTCAATTTCATAATCGTTACGGGTATCAACCAATAATACTTCCGGATCGCTGATTAATTGGTTCCAATCTTGAGGCTTGACATAGGTACCAACGATTTCTTTCGGGTCGATACCTTTTACACCCATAGTGACGATTTCTTTTTTAAGTTTTACCTTACAACGTTTAAAGGGAGACTGTTCAGTAAATGACTCTTTATAACTTAATTTATCAAACCTAGAATCTTGTTGTAAGAAGGCAATTACCGCATTAATGCCCTCGCGCGAGCCTGCGATAGTACCATTAATGCCTTCTTCAGCCAGTAATAGGGTGCCGGTTACACCATGCTTTTGCATGGTATTTAATAAGGCAGGTTTAATTTTTTGGTAATCTTTTAAGGTCACAAACTGATAAAGCGCTGTGACAACAATATTCGGTGTAGATTCTGCTTTCGCAGCAGACTCAGAATGTTTTGACATAGTATTTCCTTGTTGCTATCCGAAACGTAAATTCGGTGCACAATGTAAACGAACCTCGCCCGAAGGGCTGTCGGCGTGAAGCTTTTTGGTTAAACCTTGTAACCAAATATGGGCGGGATTATAGCGACAACGGTGGCGCTTAACAATATATTTGGTGAACAATGCATCAGTTGTTAATGATTGGCTGGCTTAGGTGTCTTCTGATGTGGCGAGCTGTTTTTCAATGTCAATAACATCACAGCAGTGAGCATTAATTTGCCAGCGAATATTCAAGTCGTACAAGCTCATGCCATAAATTTGCTTATCTTGTTGCTGTTTTTTATAGGCAGGACGAGGGTCTTGCGCCAGTACCTGTTCAATAAAGGTGGATAATTTGGGGTATTGTTCGCCTAAGCTTTGCAGTTGTAGTTGCGCCTTGCTGGTAAAGTTAACCTGCAAATGATGTTGCTCTGGGGCTGGCGCCATTTGAGAAAAAGCATCAGAGCGTTGATCACTGTAAGGAATATAGGGCTTAATATCAATAACAGGGGTCTGATCCAGTAAGTCGTGACCGCTGATATTTAGGAAAAAACGACCGCTTTCTTGGCTAATGCCATGATGTTTCACCACTGACATACCAATAGGATTAGGTCGAAATGTTGAGCGAGTTGCAAATACTCCTGTTTTTTTATTGCCCCCTAATCGTGGTGCTTTAACAAGAGGTTTCCAGCCCTGTTCGGCGGTTGCATGAAAAACAAACAACACCCAAATATGTGAGTGTTGCTCTATATCCCGAAATAAGTCCTTCGCATTACCTTGGCATAAAATTTCTATTTTACCCTGCGCGGCCGACACTAAACCGGGTTGCCTAGGAATGGCAAACTTTTCTTTGTAGGGCGAATGTACTCGACCAATTGGCTCAAATTGATAGGGTGAGGAAGTGGTACTAGTCATTAAATTTCACTTTATATGCTTTTCCATAACACACCAATAGGGCGTGACATTGTGTGTCTTCAATATTGATACAACTTGAGATCACCAGAGCATTGGCATTTAGGCTTGCGGCTTGCTTGCGCGCCTGAGTTCGAGCTTCGGTTATGTTGGCAGGCACGTCATTAGCACGAACTTGACAGCTTTCGCCTTCAACCAGATCGATGTATTGATAGGCTTGCTTAATATCACTTTCTTGTTCATAAACCTCGACTTTGCTGATCGCAAAATACTTGTCAAAGTTCTCTTTATCAAGGTTGGTGTCTATGCTTGCAATACCCTGACACCCCTGTAAAACGGTACATAAAAGCGCGAAAAAAAACTTGGTTAGCGTTATATAAGTCTGTTTACTCATGATACTTACTCGTCCATTGCTACTCGGTGTGTTAATCGCGCTTGTCACTGTCATCAAACTGTCATAAAACATGCGTAAAGTAATAATGCCTGCTCAAAATTAACGCAGGTACTTTGCCAATATTGATGCGCCTCAGGTTGGCTTTTTTTCCCTGAATTTATTATTTTGCCAGATATTTGTGCATGACTTTTTCAATGTCGGCCAATAAAAAGGGTTTCGATAAAAAGTCTGTCATGCCCGATTCCATACACTGCTGAACATGCTCTTGTTGAGCATCCGCTGTTAACGCAATAATAGGTAGATCTTTGTGCTCTGCAAGCTCGCGAATTTTTTGGGTGGCCTGATGCCCATCCATTACTGGCATATGTACATCCATAAATACCAGTCGATAATCGTTTTCTTGTACGGCTTTTACGGCTTCTTGACCATTTTCAACAATATCAACTTCCACTCCAAGTTTATTTAATAAGCCTGTGGCGACAATTTGATTAAGTTTAAAGTCTTCGGCCAACAGTACTTTAATGCCTTGAAATGGATTCGGTAGTTTTTCCACCGCAACATTGTTTGCTGTCTTTTTTAATAACATTAAAATGCTGTGAAATAAAAACGGGTGATAAATTGTGTGTACCGGATCTTTATAACAGAAGTGTTCAGCGCAGCCAATTTGATCAATATTTGGCATCAACAACAATTCGACGTTCTTTTGGCTTAACCACGGCTGATTATATTGGGCAATATGCGCATGGCCATCATCGTCAAATGAATGAATGTCTAATATCACCATGGTCGGTTCACCAACCTCGTCTTTTGGTTCAAATAACCTTGCTGTAGGTAAGCACGTTAAATCTAATTGATGGTACTTACAATGGTTAGTAACGATTTCGATGTCGTGTTCAAAATCGCTAAAAAAGAGAATTTTCTTACGTTCTATGTCGATTTCTTTCGGTTTACGTTGCTTAATAATCGGCAAGGTAAGGCTAAAGGTACTACCAACACCAACCTCAGATTCAATGGAGATCTTTCCTTTCATTAATTGTGCTAGGCGATGACAAATACTTAGACCTAACCCCGAGCCCCCATAATTTCGCGTAATGGAGTTATCGGCTTGGGAAAAGGGATCAAAAATATGTTCCATTTGGTTTTCGCTTAAGCCTATCCCCGTATCGGTGACGCTAAACTCTATCGCCTCTTGGTCGTTATACGTGGTGTTTTTTACCGCCACTTTAATCGAACCATGCTTGGTAAATTTAATCGCATTAGAGGTTAGGTTCATTAATATTTGGGTTACCCTTACCGGATCGCCATGAAACCTTGAATTAAAGTCTTCTCGCATATCAAAGATAAAGTCGAGATTTTTATGCTGAGCTTGAACGGCCAGTACATTTGAAATTCGGTCAAAGACACTGGTTAAATTAAAATCGATGTTTTCTATGGTCAGTTTATCTGAGTCGATTTTTGAAAAGTCTAAGATGTCATTTAATATTTCTAACAATTGACGAGCCGATAACAAGATTTTATCAACGTAAACTTGATCTTTTTTCTTTAAGCCTTGCTCTTGTAGCAATTGACTTAAACCAATAATGCCATTCATTGGGGTACGAATTTCATGGCTCATGTTGGCTAAAAACTCACCCCGTGATTTATTCGCAGCCTGCGCTTGATGCTTAGCTTTATTCGCCAGGTTTGTTTGTTGCTCGTATTGTTTTAAGGTTTTGGCAATGTTGTCTTGCATTTGATTCATCGAGCGAGCCAGCCAGATAATATCGGCGGTATTGGTGTCGACTTCGACTCGGTTTGAAAAGTCACCAGAGGAAATACGCTTGGAGAAATTAGACAACGCAGAAAGAGGCTCACTGACATTCTTTAACAAGAAATAACGAATAAACAGTAATGAGCAAACCAATAGCACTTGTAATGCTAAAAGGGCAATTTGCGCCCACTTGATAATATTTTCAAGCTTTTGATTTTCTTGAAAGTGCCATTTATCGTAGTTCTGTTCAAACTTGTCTATTTGAGCCATGATTTGGCTTTTCGCCCGTAAATATTCATCACCATAAAGTAATTCTAGGGCTTGTTTTTTACCCGTTTGCAAGCCTTCTTTAAATAGTTGCATGGCGGTAATTTCAAAGGTGGTGATTTCATAAGACAAATCGACGGCGCGACGTAGTTGCATTAATTGTTCGCGGGGCGTGATTAAGCGCTGGATCAGCTTTTCAATAGGTTCTTTACGATAATATTGGCCTTGCATATCGGTATGCATCTTATCCCAATACACACTGAAATAGTTTTGTGGACGAGGGTGGTTACCGCTTCGAAAACCGAGAATTTCTTTATAGTAATCGGCATAGGTCACATCGCCGGTGACAATATAGGTTCGAGAAGTACGAGTGAGTTTATTCGAAGTATCACGAATTATCGAAGATAGCTCCATAATGGCTAAACGATCATTTTCAAGTGATTTGAGCTGGCTTACTGAGTTTTGGTAATAATAAAACGCAGAAATGTTCGCAACAATGAGGACAAATAAAAGTAAAAATAAGCCGGTAAAATAACGTTTAATGGTCATGAATATACGAATGAAAATCAGTCATAAAGGCTCATTGTATCATTGTCATTCTGATTTGGCGAAGTACATCTCGCTCTAATACCAATCCCACTAAGTTTTTGCTCACTCAGGAAAATATAAAGGTTTTTATTCTACCTTATTGATGTATAAAGGTTAACGCCCATATCGACGAGATCAAAAAAAGCCGCAGTAAGCGGCTTTTTTACTTTAAAATGTCGAAAGGCTATTATGCTTTACTGCTAATGTATTGATTTACTTTAGCATCAACAACATCTAATGGTAGTGGACCATTTTTCAAGATCACATCATGGAACTCACGAATATCGAACTTTTCACCCATTTGTTTTTTCGCTCGTTGGCGTAATTCTAAGATTTTTATCATCCCAATTTTATAGGCCGTGGCTTGCGATGGCATCACGGCATGACGTTCAACCATTTTGATCGCATCTGACTTTGCATTTGGGGTGTTTTTTACATAGTAATTAATGCTTTGTTCACGGGTCCATTTTTTCACATGCATGCCAGTATCAACGACTAGACGACATGCACGCCATAATTCCATGGCAAGACGTCCAAAGTCAGAATAAGGGTCTTGATATAAACCAATCTCTTTTGGTAAAAATTCAGTATAAAGCCCCCATCCTTCGGTATAAGCGGTAAAGTTGCTGAACTTACGAAAAGTCGGAATGCCTTCAAGCTCTTGAGAAATCGCCAGTTGCATGTGATGACCAGGGATCCCTTCGTGATAGGCTAGCGCTTCCATTTGATATGTTGGCATCGCTTCCATGTCGTAAAGGTTGGCATAATACATACCCGGACGAGAACCATCAGGTGCTGGACGATTGTAAAAAGCTTTGCCGGCAGACTTTTCACGGAACGCTTCAACACGCTTAACGATAAGGTCGGCCTTAGGTTTTACAATGAATAGTTCATCAAGACGATCTTTCATGTTGTCAATTAAAGCGGTTGCTTCATCTAAATAGCGTTGTTTACCTGCTTCGCTGTTCGGGTAGTAGAACTGCTTATCACTGCGCATAAATTGCATAAACGCAGCCAAATCGCCTTTAAAGCCGACCTTGTTTTTAATCTCTGTCATTTCTGCATGAATGCGTTCGACTTCGCTTAAACCAATTTCATGAATTTCTTCGGCGGTTAAGTCAGTCGTTGTCGTTCGCGCTAAAGCAACGTTGTAAAAATCTTTTCCTTCAGGGAATTTCCATGCCCCGGCATCATTGGTCGACTTGGTCTCTAAGGTGATCAAATAATCAATCAAGTTTTGATACGCAGGTTGTACGCTGGCGATTAGCGCTACTTTAGCGTCTGCAATTAATTGTTCACGATTTGATTGGTCAATATCTAAGGAATTTACCTTGCTCTTAAAGTCAGCCAATAAGGTAGAGTCTGGTTCTGGGGTAAATGGGGCGCCCATGATTAAATTTTGCGAGTCACGAATAACGTGATCAAACACAAAACGTGGTGCAATAATGCCCTTGTTTTCACGAATTTTTAGCTGCTCGATTAATTGCTCAATGCGTTTTTGAACCCCATTTAAACGGCTAATGTAATCGATTGCTTCCTTTTCATTGCTGATAGAATGTTGATTAATTAAAAAAGAAGGAATGGAAGAGTGCACACCATACATTTGGTTTACTGGGTAGTTATGGTGACGCCACTTGAAATCATTGATTTCATTTTCCATTGACTGTTTAGCAATTTGATAACTGAGTTTGGTTTGCTCATCTAAAGCTTCGTAGTCAAAGCTTAACAGCTCAGCCAAATTTTTCTTGGTGATTTCAAGCTCTTTAAGACTGTTCTCTTCACTGCTTTCGTTCCACTTATCGTAATCTTTTTTAATGCCTAAGTAGGTTTGATACTCAGGTGAGCGCATAACAGAGTCATTAAACATGGTTTCAAAAAATGCATTTAAGCGGGCAGATTCACTTTGTTCAACGACAACCGTGTCTACTTTTGGCGCTGCTGCTGTTGTGGTCTGAACAGGGGTGTGTTCTATATGTTGGCAACCACTAATAATAGCGACACCCAATGCGAGTGAAATGAGAGATTTTTTCATCGGATTAACTTCTTATTGTCATCATAGTAATTTGGGCATTAATTTACATGATTGCACAAGATTGTTAAACGGATGATACACATTTTTTAACAATAAAACGCCAAGAAAGTAAAAACCCGGTGAGAAACACCGGGTTTTGCGGTTAAAGATCGAAGTCTTCTTTGGCTTGAATTAACTCAATCGCGTAACCGTCGGGGTCTTTAACAAAGGCGATTTCGGTTGATCCACCTTTAACTGGGCCAGGTTCTCTTGAGATAACGCCCCCTAAATCTCGAATTTTGTCACAAGCTTGGTAAACATTATCTACTTCAATGGCTATATGACCAAATGCATTGCCTAAGTCGTAGCTTTCTACGCCCCAATTATACGTCAGCTCAATAACCGCTGAATGCTCGATATCATCGTAACCAAGAAACGCCAATGTATATTGGTACTGTTCATTGTCTGATTTTTTTAATAGGCGCATGCCTAGAACATCTTGATAAAATTTAATTGAGCGGTCCAAGTCTCCTACGCGGATCATGGTGTGTAAAATTCGCATTGTTTGCTTCCTTCACCTAAGTTTTTCATTATATTTAACATTAAAGAGAAAAAATTGCACCCTAAAAGGGGCAACAACCTATGTTGTGTTAACAAAATACGTCAAAGCTAAAGACAAAAAAGTAAGATCAAACCCCTTAGCTTATCGGCGATAAATGTTTATTCAAGTTTTCTATCTTACTAAATTTTATCTGTTTTATTGCTATTTGGGGTTATGAATAATTACTCAAGGAGAAAATCGCTAAGCACTAGGTTTAGTAATTTGGACTGTTCGTTAATGACATTATGGCCAGTCGCTGGCAGCACAAATAATTGTGCGCTTGGCGTATGACGGAACATGTCTGTGGTGTGCTCAACCGTTATATCGTCGCTATCTCCCACGACATACAAAACCTCTGCGTTTA
The DNA here is from genome assembly GCF_041410465.1 of Thalassotalea sp. 273M-4. NCBI lineage: Bacteria > Pseudomonadati > Pseudomonadota > Gammaproteobacteria > Alteromonadales > Colwelliaceae > Thalassotalea > Thalassotalea aquiviva. Next base: position 2,347,337 of record NZ_CP166961.1, on the reverse strand, counting down.
TTTTTTGAAAATCGGTTAGGAGCATCTGAGGTTGGGTTAACCATAAGTCAAACAAATCTTTATAGACGTGGTAGGCATCTGCAGGTTGTTTGCCAAACTGGCTGAACAGCTCAATAATATCAGTTGGCCAATCACTTATTGGGGTCGCAAGCATGTCGTCGCGCCAAGCTTGTAAACTGTTAACGGATTCGGCTGAAATATTCCAGTGGTAGTTTGTTGCAATGGCGCTTAATTTTTTAACCCTGTTAGGTTGTTGGATTGCCATAAGCAGGCCGATAATGCCGCCATCACTGTAGCCAATAACATTAACAGCATTAAGGTGTAAATGATCAAGCAAGGCCAATGTGTCTTGGGTCATGCGCTGATAACTCAGTGGCTTTGAGCTTATAGAGCTTCTTCCTTGCTCTCTTGAATCAAGGGCAATGACTTGAAAATGTTTGGCAAACTGGTCAATAAAAAGCTGCATAGACTCTTTAGAACCACCACCGCCGTGCAATAACAATAACGGCTGCCCTTGGCCGTAGATTTCATAGTCAAGGCTGACATCATCAATGTTAAATGTTGATGCCATGGCCGTTATAGAAAACAGGGTAGTGGATAAAAGCCCCCACTTTAAAGCTTTGTTTAGACGGGGCAATAACGAGAGTAAAGAATTGTTATAATCAGCCATTTTATGTTTTTACTTTTTTTATCATAGATACCTATCTTATTATGTTTTTGTTTATCATCCAGTATTTTTTTCCAAGAGGTCATAAACAAAGATACAATAACTTGACACAGTTATAGCCGAGCAATAGAAAAGTATTAAAACGTTATGAATATTCTGACCCCATTACAGCAACAGGCTTTATGTGATGCATTGCTGTGCGAAAAAATAATCAATATCGAACCTATGCAATCGCTTTGGGCCGGAAAAGGCGAACTGGTTCGGTTGACTTTACAATTGAACAATGACATTTCTTTTACCCCAAAGACATGTTCAGTGGTGGTAAAAAAAATAGATTTTCAGGCTGGCAGTGAGCATCCTTATGGTTGGCATTCAACATTTTCAGAGCAACGCAAACGAAAATCTTACCAAGTTGAATTCAATTGGTATCGCCAATTTGGGGAGAAACTCAATGCCAGAAATACAGGGGCAATAGCAATGTCGGCTATGTATTTCCCTAAGCTTGTCTACTCGGAGAGTTCAGAGCAGGGGATGATATTGGCTTTAGAGGATTTAGCGCCTAATTTCCCTCAGCGTTTTACCCTAGGAAAAGATGATAGGCCAAGCCATCGACAAATAAAAAGTTGTATTCGCTGGCTTACTTTACTGCACGCAAAAACATTGTCATTTCCCGTTTCTGGGTTATGGGCTGTGGGCGGTTATTGGCATCTCGAAACTCGCCCAGATGAATGGCAAGCGATCACAGATTTAACGTTAAAAAGGGCCGCCAAGGCCATCGATGAAAGGCTTCGTTTATCGCCCTATCAATGTATTATTCATGGTGATGCCAAACTGGCAAACTTTTGTTTCAGTGAATGTAATGAACACGCCGCTGCTGTTGACTTTCAATATGTTGGGCAAGGGCCTGGGGTGAAAGATTTGATGTTGTTATTAAGCAGTGTGATGCCAGATACCCGTTTACAACTTGAGGCATCAAGCTTCGTTGATTTTTACTTTAAGCAATTGCGCATTGCTTTAGCACACTTCCAGCCCCAGGTTAACGCTAATGACGTGATCGCCAATTGGCGTTCTTTATACCCGATGGCGTGGGCTGACTTTCATCGTTTTTTAACGGGTTGGAAGCCTGGGCATTGGAAAATTGGAGGTTATTGTAAGCAACAAACTGACATTGCCCTTAGTGCCTTATCTCAAAGTGCAGACGGTTGGGGGTAAATCCAGTTATGGTATTCACTCATGAACAGCTTAAAAGCTTACTCAATGCCGCCAGTGACGCCGCGGTGAAAGCGGGGCGCTATATTGCTGAAGCACAGCGAGATACGCTAAAAGTCCTTCACAAAGACAGTGGTAGCAGTCTGGCATCTCAAGTTGTTACGCAAGTAGACTTGGTTTGTGAGGACATTATTTATCAAGCACTGAAGGAAATCAGCGGCAAATATCACCTCGCTTTTTTAGGAGAAGAAAGTGCCTCTCAACACTCAAATGGAGCCCATCCGAGATTAACTAAGCCTTACTTTTGGTGCGTAGATCCGCTTGATGGCACTTTAGCGTTTATTGAAAACATACCTGGCTATGCGGTCTCTATTGCCTTAGTTGCGCAAAATGGCCAGGCATTGTTAGGCGTGGTCTATGATCCGGTTAGGCAAATTCTGTATCAAAGCATTGCCACTGACAATGGCTTTAATAAACAGATTCTTTTATTAAAAAATAACGCTTTGTGGCAGCCGCGCTTATCTAGCTCCATGGCTAAACATAAGACAAAAAGTGAACGTATTTTGCACCTGTATGTGGATCGCAGTTTTCAATCTCATGCACGCTTTAATGATATCGTGAGTTTATTGACTGACCGCTTTAAGGCGCGAGGTTTTGATAAGATAAAGATCGTCAGTCAATATGGGGCGGTCATGAATGCGCTCAGTGTCTTAGAAAACGCGCCGGCGTGTTATTTTAAATTACCTAAACAATCGGAAGGTGGCGGTAGTGTTTGGGATTTTGCTGCGACCTCAGCATTATTTAAAGCGGCAACTGCGTACCACTCTGATATGCACGGTGTAGATCTAATCTTAAATCCGACCGATTCTCTTTATATGCACAAATTTGGGGTACTATATGCCAGTGATAAGCACATAGCACTCGATGTTATGACAACGCTCGCCAAGTATACGAAATTATAAAAATACGATGGCTTTATTTAAATGCACATACATAGCCTTACCTTGAAAAAGCCAATGTATGTGCTTTTGCTTGGTTTAAAACGTATAAACAAAACCTAATTGTAAGCTGGTTGGCTGATAATCTAAATTCGAAATTTTTCCGACAGCGTTATCTTCGCTGTTTAAATCAATGTTTGTAATGCTGGTATAGCGCTTCTAATTGCACCGATCACTGTTTGTTTATTGGGTAATTAACAATCTATTTTGCTAAGTGGGATCTTTGCCACCGATTAAGTCAGTGGCAACAACTTTTAGTAACCGGTGTTATTGGCAGCGCGTTGTTTGCTCCTATCGCTATATTAAAGGACATCGAAAAAGTCGGGCGCCAGGGAGAGGTCATTTTATCCGACAATAAGAGGGTGGCTGTTAGTCGAGCAAAATTGCAGGATGTTATGAGTCAAATCAAAAAGTAAAATAATAAAGACTCGATGAATCAGTAAAGCGCAGTGCTTTTCTGGGCATTTAAACTCAATACTTCTTTACGTTTTAAATAATCTAAACGAAACCATCGTTAACATTTGTTATGTTCATCAAGTTGAACTATTTTTTTGTCAAATCCGTAATTCTCACACCTTAATCAGTTAAAATAGCAAACGTATGGTTAAAGCGATATGTATGCAAGCCGCCGGTTTGCTCTGGTTTTGGCGCAAAAAGAGTCAGTGGGAGACAAAAAGTCAACGTCATGTACAATGACCTGTGAGAGCGAGATGAAAAAAGCGGATTTGCCGAGCAAAATATGTTGCTTTTGCCAGCGTTCTTTTTCTTGGCGTAAAAAATGGCAAAGAGATTGGGATGAAGTGAAATATTGCTCTGAGCGCTGTCGAAGACATCGAAAACATCGAAACGATAGTCGAGATAATAAACAACACCAACGTTAATTTTGCAACAGTGGGTTATAGGCTTGTTGATGCTCTCTTTTGCCCTTTCAAACTTTGTCTATCTTAACGAATTTAAAATGCCACTACTTGGCCTTTTGCAGGGATCTCTGGTTGTACCTTAAATTGTTGCCAAATTTTTTCGCTTAAAATATCTAAAGCATTGGCTTCCCCGTGCACCAAAACAACCCTTGGCGTAGGGCTAAAATGACCTAGCCAATTGAGAAGACCTTGTTGACCAGCATGGGCAGAAAAACCACCAAGGGTTTCAATACTGGCATTAACTTGTAAGCTTTCGCCAAACAGTTTGATGTATTTGGCCCCATCAACAATGGCTCTGCCAGGTGTACTCTGTGCTTGATAGCCGACAAAAATAATGGTGTTGCGTTTATCCCAAATGCGATGCTTAAAATGGTGAGTAATACGGCCGCCGGTACACATGCCACTGCCGGCAATGATAATGGCGTGGTTTTTAATCTTATTAATGGCCATTGAATGCTCGGCTTCAATGGTCAAGTGTAATGAAGAAATAAAATTTTTTAATAGCGTCGCATCCCCTTCACATAATGCTTGAACGCCCTCACAATCTAGACTTGTAAGCCATTGATCGTAAACATGGGTGACTTCTATTGCCATTGGACTATCTAAAAATATGGTCCAGTCATCTAACTCGTTATTGCGTTGCAATTTACCTAAGTAGAGGAGTAATTCTTGGGTTCGGCCAACGGCAAACGCAGGCAATAAAACATTACCGTTTCTTTGATAGGCATCGGCTAAAATTTGCTTAAATTGACCCATAGTATCGGTTAAATCGCGATGATTTCTATCCCCGTAGGTCCCTTCCATCATTACAATATCAGCTTGTTGAATAATTTCAGGATCTTTCATCAAGAGAGTGCCGTGTTTGCCTAAGTCACCACTGTAAACCAAAGTTTTTTCGCTCTCTCTCTCGTTTATTGTTATTCGAGTTATCGCGGAGCCGAGGATATGACCAGCATCAAATAACACGACTTTGATATGTTCATTTATTGAAAAACTTTGTTTGTAAGCCTTAGGGCGACAAAGTTCGAGTACCGTATCAATGTCATCGACGGTATAGGCTTCATTAATAATAGATTTTCCCTGTCGTTGATTTTTTCGATTAATTCGCTTTAAGTCATTTCGATACAAGCTATACGAGTCCATTAACATAATCGGCAATAGTTGAGCGGTGGCTTGGGTACAATAAATAGGTCCTTGAAAGCCTTGATGCACCAGCATTGGTAATCGGCCGCTGTGATCTAGGTGAGCATGAGAAAGAATCACGGCGTCTAGACTGGCGGGATTAAAATCGAATGATTCGGCTTCTAAATGTCGATGGCTACGGTTGCCTTGATGTAACCCACAATCGAGTAATATGTGAGTATTTGAAGTATGGAGTAAATGACAAGAACCGGTTACTTCTTGAGCCGCGCCATAGCAGGTGATTGTTGCCATAAGAACTCCTCGTCGCGAGAAACTTAAATGTAGTTAAGCACGTTAACACTACCTTAAACTATAGCGCACTCAGTAAAATCTATCGTGAGGAAGGTAAAATTTTCATTGATGTAAAGTCTTATTTCATCGTTGTGCCGTTTAAATGGGGGTATTTTAACGAACGCTAGTTAACACCCAACTTCCTCCTTTTTTTTAATTGTTATCGTCAATAGCTTGTAGATAAGTTTTGGCAGTAGGAAATAACATATTAAATTAATCAAGATGGGTTCGTTTCATTGATACAGCCATGGGGATTGGCTAATAGGGGGATAAGACCCGTTTTACCTTCAAAATCAGCGATTAACCATATCTGCTCAAATGGGTGTTTTTGCGGCACGCATATTTTATTCACGTTCGTTAAAACATTTTCTTTAGACCATAAAGGGTTAGCATTTCGAATCACTAGCCAAACGTGATGACTGTCATATTGCTTGGTTGATTTGTTATCCAAAATACGATTTAACGCCGTAACTAAACGTTCATCAGCATCACCATGCTGCTCAAGGGCGAACAGCTCTTGCAGAGTTTTAGGGTCAAGTGATTTGCCAAGAATATGGCGTGCCTCAGCTTGAGAACCATACAAGTGAGCGATTTCAAAATCGATAAAGCTATTATCGAGCTTGCAGGTTACATCGGGTTTTTGCGGAGCATTATGAGAGACAAAGCGAAATTTACGACCAAATTGCTTAGCAAAACAGTCTGCAAACAACTCGGCTGCTTGTCTCTCCAATACTAATTTTTCAGTCTGATTTTGGTTCAAAGCGTTTCCAGTCTGTTGATAAGTATCATTATAGCCAATGCGTTGACTAAGGTAAGGTTGCTGGTGCTGAGTATTATTTTAATTCAAGCCAGACATTTTATGAAAAGACTTAACTCGAAAAATCAATGCCTAGGTTAAAAATGTCAGATTAGTTATTCACTAAGGGAGCAGGGGAGATAAAAAACTCGGTACAAATGAAGGTCAAAAATACTGAGACTTTATTGTTATTGCCGAGCGAAAATTTAACGATACAACTTTACATTTGGTTGTGTGTGCAATATATTGCGCAATAAGTTGCATATATTTTAATTGATCTTATGACTAAAGCGAACCTCACCTCTGAACTGACCCAAAAGGCGTTTATGCCAAAATTGGCCTTAGACTTTGCCACACTTATCGAAAAGCAAGCTAAGCCTGTATACGAACAAATGGGCTTGGTTATTCCGGTTATATCATCGTCTGTTGTTGTCTTTATTTTCGAGCGCCAATCTGCCCCTTTACTCGATATAGCAAGAGGGCTCGGTATTACCCATCAACTGGCGGCTCAGAGAGTGAAAGCGTTGCTTAAGCTCAACATCATTAGCGCCCATAAAGATAAGCGAGATAACCGAAAAACCAACTATCAACTGACCGAGTTTGGTATTGCACAAAGTGCCATTCTTTTTGCTTATCTAAAAAAAGCGAATGACGTTTTTGAAGATTTAAATGAAGAGTTCGGGGTGGATTTGATGACGTTACTGGCGCAAGTTAACCAAAGCTTTAAAATGAAGAGCTTGGCTCAAAGAATCTTTAAGGTGGCAGAATAATATGAGAACGTTGGTGTTTTTTTACCTTACCGTTGCCTTATGCTTTGCCGGAATGCATGCCCGTGCCAGTGAAGCTAAGCACTATCAGCAACAAACTCTATCAAGTGTGGCGGATAAATTGATAAAGCAGTTTTACGATAAAGCCATTGGCGAAAAAACAGCGCAACAAATCAGCGAGGTTGAGTTCCAAAAAGGCTTTTTACATCTGCAAAACAAGCAAGCATTTGCGGAGGCTGTTTCAAAAGCATTGCGCGAGATATCATCAGATAACCATATTGGCATTGTTTATTCTCCCGAAGATGTTCACCGGTATCGCTTACGAGAAAAAGCCGCGACAAGCCTGCAGGCCAATGCAAAAAACCAACAACATTATCAACGCCGGTTAGCCCAATCGCAAGCGGCTAATTTTGGTATTCAGCAATTGAGTATTTTGGAGGGTAATGTTGGCTATATTGACATAAGTTATTTCGATGGTTTTGTCGATGAAAGTAAGCCGGTATGGCAGGCGGCGATGAGTTTTCTCGACAGTGCTCAAGTGATTATTTTAGATTTGCGGAGAAATGGTGGGGGCAATAGTCGCATTTTGCCCTTATTTTTGGGCTATTTTTTAGGGCCAGATCCCGTGCACTTTGCCAACAAGGTTGAACGATGGAAAAACCTAGAGACAAAAATTTATACTGATGCAAGTGTGCAAGGTAGTCGACACACAACCAAGCCGTTATATATTTTAACCAGTGGTACCACGTTCAGTCTTGCTGAACACGTGACTTATCATTTAAAGGCCTTTGGGCGAGCAACGGTGGTCGGTGAGAGAACGTATGGCGGGGGAAAGGCATTTGACCCCGTCGTTTTAAATAGCGATTTTTATCTAAGACTGCCAAGAATAGAAATGACAAACGTTGTGACGCGTACCATGTATGAGGAAGGTGTCGGGATAACACCCGATATTCCAACGACGGCAAGCTCAGCATTTGATGTCGCATATTTGGCTGCTCTTGAACTTTTACAAACAAAGAGTATTGAGCCAGAGTTAAAGCAGTATTATCAATGGGTACATCGAGTTGTAGCTGCCAAGGTTAAACAAGATGAACTCAAATTTGACTTACCTAACCTGACTGGGCAACATGATTTTGGCGAGTTTAGGCTAGAAGTTCGTCAAAATGAATTATGGATGTCCTTTCGCAATCTTCCTTGGGTGAAATTAACCAATTTGGGCGAGGGGTACTTTTATGATGAAAGATCAATTCAACGGCAGTTCCAAGTCCAAGAGCATGATGGACGATTAGAACTGCATGTTTTTAGACTGTGGCATCCAGCAAGAGTCCTGAATGAAAACAAATAATTTCAATTTATCGCCCATAGAGCGGATTATTTTGCTTGCTCATGATCTTTTTAGACGACCTTTAGCATGTTTTGCCCAAGCAAATTGATGTTTTTACTGATAGTAAATTGGGGGGGTCAATAGGCGGTAAATGTGGGGTTCAAGGCCATGGTTGATAACTGGAAAATGAATGATATTAGCTTGAGTCATTTTTTGATTATCCTGATTAATTTAATCGCCTTACGGTCATAAAAAAGCAATGCTAAGTTTAGATTGTCATAGTGCGTATATATAAAGTTAAAACCTCCGTTAAAACGGTTGAACATTTCGAATATCCGTTACTCTTTTGTTCGCTAAGCTAAAGAGTAACGGATTTGAAAACTTATAAATGTTTAGGGTTTTATTTTTATATCTTCACAAACCATAGGTAGTAGGTCTGGTGTTAGTCCCGCCACCAATTTATCTGTGGGTAAATTAGACAGCCCCATTGTTTTACCTGCTATAACGCTTTCTATCCAGAGCTTAAAAAAAGATGTTCTGCTGTAAACTTCAGTAATCCCATAGACACCAATTTTGTTAAATTGACCTTCTGGGCGAGAACTGATCCCCAGTAATTCAAATTGTCCATCCTTTACCATGTAAGCTGGACCACCACTATCTCCACCACCCGATACACCTTCTAAAGGTAAGGCTTGTTTTTCGCGATTAAAGATAAACTTAATTAACGGTCCACTTGCTTCTATAATCGTATTTTGCGCTTTTCTTAGAATGCCATTATTTTTAGCATTATCGACCGTTTCACCGGTTAATCCGGTACCTGTACCACCAATGCCAATAAACCAAACCTGTTTATATAACTCAGTAGTTTGGTTATATATATTAACAGGTTCCACATCTGTTACGGGATTTTCTAATTCAACCAATGCAATGTCATGACTTTTTCCAGGTTGATAATCGGGGTGAATCTGTAACTTTTTAATTTTTCTGGCAATCCCATTGATATCCACAAAGGTATCTGCGCTGATACAAAAGCTTGCATGAGCTGCAGTAACAATCCACTTAGGGTGGATCAACGTACCATGAGCGCCATCTTTATAAAAAGTAGCAAGCGCAGGAAAGTCGTCTTTTGATGCGCGATATTTTAAATCATCAACATCGTGTCGAATGACTATTGCTTGAGTTGAAAAAGAAACTAGTTGAAAAAGGCAGATTAATAATAGATATTTCATTGGTCACCGTTATTGTTTATATAATGTTGTGTAGCCTTTATCATACAAAGCGCTTTTGAGAGCCAGCTTTTGTCCCTAATAAATAAGTAACTTTAATCTATCTAAAATATATCTTTGTTAATGCATTGATAAATAATGACTTTATGTTTAAAAGAAATGAGAAAAATAAACTGACGATACAGCAATTGACCAAGTCATCATTTGTATCTGCTGATATTGTTGTGAACTTTAGCAATAATACGATTGTTAGGGCGGGAAAAACGTATACGCTTCAACCTAAGGTTTTAGAGTTATTGATATTACTTTGTAGTGCGAACGGGGAAACGCTCAGTAAGGACAAGCTATGTTCTTCGTTGTGGCCAAATACTGTGGTTGGTCCTGACTCATTAGCTAATACGATGGCAAAGTTAAGAAAAGCTCTTGCAGATGATGCAAAACAACCGAACTACATCCAAACAGTACAGAGAAAAGGCTATCGATGGCTACAACCGGTTACTTTAATTGCGAACAAACGCAATGCTACCTCAAAGAAAGCAGTGCTTTTGGCAGCATTGGCTTCTTCTAGTTTGTTAGCGACAGCAGCGTTTTTTAAACAAAAAGAAGAACACAAATTTCCATTTCCCGATCTCTCTATTAAAAAGCTAGCTGATGGTGGCTATGAAATTCAAGCCGGTATTGAAGGTAAATTAACCGAAGAGAAAAAGGCTGCTTTACTCAAAGAACTTAAACGAATCACTGGTGAAGAACATTCCGGCATGGAGTTTACTATTGATACGGACATCCCTAAGTGTCTTGCAAAAGATGGTTCGTTTGCAGCGTGTGAAACAAACAGTCATTAGTTATATCGTTTTTTAGGAGGTTCACCTTTGTATAAAATGCTTAGAGCAACCCCTAATCATGCGCAACAGACAAGGCCATTACGGATAACCAAATAGTTTTCTTTAACGGATTTTTAAAGATAACAGCCATATTTGCACTTGCCGGGGGGCAGCCTTTAATTTCGCTTTTCTAAAGGCTTTTTAAGTTACAGGTATGCGCTCTATAAGGAGAGTGCTCCTCGCTCACTACTCGCTTTTTTATAAATCATCTTATCAACAACACGCTGGTAGTAGGTTTCGATGTAAAACAAAGTGTTTTAATTTTTAGACAAATTTTGACATCAAACAAAACCAACAATGAAAATTTTACTTAGCCTATCTATTAAAAGCGCTTACATCTAAAGCGAGCTTGTAGTTTTTTTATGTAACAACGGGGTTTTAGCATGTCGAATATCAAAAAAATTTATAATTTGATTTATCGCCGCCTACACTGGTCAATTGCGATTATCATTATCAGCCTGCTGATCGCGGGTCAACAATTCAATTGGGACATCAGTAATGCACACCGAGCATGGGGACTTACGGCTCACTCCACTTTGGGTATTTTGGTGCTGTGTATCGCGTTACTGTTAATTGTTTATCGCTTTATTTTGCGAGCTCCAACACCTAAACCTAATTTGCCTTTATTAAAACTGCTCATGGCAAAAACTGTACAGTTGTGTTTATATGGGCTTGCAATTGCAATACCTGTAACCGGCATCGCTTGTGCTCTTCACTCTGAACAACCCGTTTATGTTTTGGGCGTCTTCAACCTAAGCGGCCTACAAGTTAGCATCGCGGAGAATTTTAATACTTTTCGCAATATTCATACGTACGCAACGCAAATTGCGATAGCCTTAGTACTTTGTCATGCGGGGGCAGCTTTATATCACCACTTCATTAAAAAAGATTCTGTGCTAAAAAGTATGGCGGCCAGTGATCCGCTTATCATGAGATTATTCAACATCTTAATTGAAAAAAGTGGTCGTAAGTCAAAGGCTAGAAAACAGGATAATTTAGCTTAACTAAAAAGCCTTACCTAAAACGAATTTAAAACATTAGCTTTGCTTTAAACGCCCTTTAAAAAATATATTTTAATGGGCGTTTAGCTTTATCCGCATGGATCATTTTAGCGCTAGAGCTGTAGTGGTAAAGTGAATTTAGCTACGATTTTGGCTTTTGTTAATATTTTCAAAAGTCAGTTATGGAGCATTTATTTGGTCTATGGGGAGATGATAATCTATGAAAATAGCTCTTAGATGATGTTTACTCTGTTTTTTCCTTAAACTCACACAAGTCTTCAATAATACAGGCACCACACTTTGGTTTGCGTGCGGTACAGGTATAGCGACCGTGTAGAATTAACCAGTGGTGGACATCAACTTTAAATTCTTTCGGTACGACCTTTAATAGTTTTTGTTCAACCAAATCGACGTTTTTGCCCATGGCGAATTTGGTACGATTAGATACACGGTAAATATGAGTGTCCACCGCAATGGTTGGCCAGCCAAAAGCGGTATTTAATACCACATTAGCTGTTTTTCTGCCGACCCCTGGTAGAGCCTCTAATGCGGCTCTGTCTTCGGGGACTTCACCAGAGTGTAGATCAACCAACATTTGACACGTTTTTATCGTGTTTTCTGCTTTTGAGTTAAATAAACCTATGGTTTTTATGTAACTTTTTAGCTTCTCAAGCCCCAAGTCTAGAATAGCCTGTGGCGTATTCGCAACCGGAAACAATTTGTCGGTTGCTTTGTTAACACTGACATCAGTGGCTTGAGCCGACAACAAAACAGCGATTAATAACTCAAATGGTGATGAAAAATTTAGCTCGGTTGTCGGGTTAGGGTTATCATCTCGAAGTCGAGTTAATATTTCTAAGCGTTTATGTTTATTCATGATCTATTATTATGGTTTTATGAATGAGGTTAACCGTCAAAGTTTACTCGAACGCGTTCTATCGTTTTTTTGCTGCTTTCTTTTGGTTTTGCATCGGCCATACGCTGGTCAATGACATTTTTAAACGCAATTAAAAAGCCCATCGCAATAAAGGCACCAGGAGGTAAAATGGCAAGTAAAAATTTATTATCAACATTAAACACATCAATGCGTAATATCTGTGCCCAGTCGCCTAACAGTAATTCTGCTCCATCAAATAAAGTACCTTGACCAAGAACCTCACGCACACCACCTAGTACCACTAATACCAAGGCAAAACCTAACCCCATCATTAAGCCATCAAAGCTTGCTTGTTTAATAGGGTTTTTAGAGGCATACGCTTCTGCTCGGCCAATAATGGCGCAGTTGGTCACGATAAGAGGTAAGAAAATACCTAATGATTGATACAAACCATAGGTGTATGCGTTCATCAATAACTGCACACAAGTCACAAAGGCCGCAATGATTAAAACAAAAATAGGTATACGAACTTCTTTCGGTACCCATTGGCGAATAGCCGACACGGTGGCGTTAGAACAGATAAGAACTAACATGGTCGCTAAGCCAAGCCCTAAGGCATTGGTAACGGTTGTCGTAACCGCAAGTAACGGACACAGGCCCAAAAGTTGCACAAGACCTGGGTTGTTTTTCCACAGACTTTGCCAAGTTAACTCTTTATATTCGTTGCTTTTACTCATTGCTACCTCGACAAGATTCGGTATTTGCTAGCAAAGACGTTTTGTTTTTTTCAAAGAAAACTAAAGCATTTTTGACGGCCTTTACCACCGCTCTCGGGGTAATGGTAGCACCGGTAAATTGATCGAACACACCACCGTCTTTTTTAACCGCCCAGCGAGAGTCTTCGGGTCCTGCTATTGTCTTTCCTTCAAAACTGTACACCCAATCGTCTTTGCGAATTTCAATTTTATCCCCAAGTCCCGGCGTTTCTTGATGGTTTAAGATACGAACACCGTTGACTGTACCATCGACGTTTATGGCAACCAAAACTTCAATACGTCCATTGTAACCATCGGGCGCTGTGGTGGTCAGTGCAACCGCAACCGGCAGGTTATCTTTACGAGCTAAATAGGCGATATGTGGTTCTTTACTACCAAGTAACTCAGCATCGCTTATAAACTGGCAATCTTGCGATAGGTTGTTGTCTAGTCGCTCTGGTGGAATAACTTGGTGTAATGTATTGAGCAATTGCAATTCTTGTTGTTCAATTATCGTGTCTTTAGTTAACCAGCTCACCAATGAAACCATGGTTGTACAGGCAATAGCGAATAAAGCCAACACCTTGGTATTTTTTTCAATCGCCTGTTTCATTACAGCTCTCCCTTGCGATGGCCATAGGTTCGAGGACGACAATACAGATCAATTAACGGTACACACATATTACACAGCAACACAGCAAAAGCGATGGCGTCAGGGTAACCGCCAAATTTGCGGATGATAAATACAATAAAGGCGGCCAATAAACCATATACAATTCGTCCTTTGCGCGTTGTTGCGGCAGATACTGGGTCGGTTAAAATAAAAAATGCTCCCAGCATAGTGCCACCAACAAGCCAATGAAACATGGTTGAAGGGTTATGATCTGGGGCGATAGAATAAGCAATAAATGAACACACAAACAGGCCAAATAAAAAGCTTGCTGGGATCACCCAATCGATACTTTTTTTCGCAATTAAAAATAAGCCACCAAGTAAAAAACCTAGGTTAACCCATTCCCAACCAAGCCCGATGAAATCACCAAAAATGGCTTTGTTAAGGCTTTCATAAACGGTTAAACCCATGGTTAAATCGGTTTTTAATGTGTCTAATGGCGTCGCCATAGTGATGCCATCTATACCTAACCTTAGCTGCTCTAAAGAAAAGCCTTCTTTGGTATATTCGGTAAAAATAAGCCATAAGCTGTTTTCAAAACTTAAATCCTGCATCATTAAAGATTTAACAGGTTGCCATGCGGTCATTTGAACCGGAAATGATACTAATAACAGCACATAAGCGGCCATTGCGGGATTAAATAGATTAAAACCTAAACCACCATAGAGTTGTTTAACCACACTAATAGCGAAGATTGTGCCAATAACGGTTATCCACCAAGGGGCAAATGAAGGCACACTGATACCAAGTAATAAACCGGTTAAAATAGCAGAGTAATCGCCTATTTGGCTGGAGAACTTTTTATCTCTTAACGCCAAACAAAACGCTTCGGTTATCACCGCAACAGTCATTGCTAAGGTGATTTGAATTAAACTGCCCCAACCAAAAAAGTACCATTGGGCAAAAACGCCGGGGATGGTCGCTAAAATAACCAAACGCATTAACGATGGGGTGGCGTCTTTAATGTGGTTATGAGGTGAACTTGCAATCCAAAATGCCATAAATTATTCAGACTCTTGTAATTTTTTTGATTTTGCCTTCGCTATTGCGCTAGCTATCTTGTGTTTTTTGTCATCATCACTGATGGTCGTTGAGTGTTTAGCTTTAGCTTTGGCAACTGCAGCTGCGATACGTTGTTTTTTCAGCTCTTCTGGCGAGGGCAAAGCATCGTCAGTACTTGGCGCATCTTCTCTGGGGGATATTTCTTCAACGACAGCTTCAATCTGTTGCTCTGGGCTACCCTCAGTCGCTTTCTCTTTGGCGTGTTGTTTTTCCAACTTTTTCGCTTTTGCTTTGGCAATAGCCGCCGCTGCACGCGCTTTTTTCTGTGCGCTAGGGCTAAGATCAGAAGTTTTTTCAGACCCATCAGTAGGTTGATTTTCAACGGAGTCTACGCTTTGACTGTCTTCATGCTGTTTCGCCAGTTTTTTCGCTTTTGCTTTGGCAATAGCCGCCGCTGCACGCGCTTTTTTCTGTGCGCTAGGGCTAAGATCAGAAGCTTTTTCAGACCCATCAGTAGGTTGATTTTCAACGGGGTCTACGCTTTGACTGTCTTCATGCTGTTTCGCCAGTTTTTTCGCTTTTGCTTTGGCAATAGCCGCCGCTGCACGCGCTTTTTTCTGTGCGCTAGGGCTAAGATCAGAGGTCTTTTCAGACCCATCAGTAGGCTGAGTTGTTGATGGTTCTGCTGTGTTTGGCGCTTTCTGTTCTCGGGCTAATTTTTTTGCTTTTGCTCGAGCAATTGCGGCCGATGCTCTCGATTTAGCTTCATCTGCAACAGGGTTGGTTGTGATCTGCTCATTATCGGCATTGTCGTTAGCGGTTTGTGATTTTTTCGCTTTAGCTCTGGCAATGGCGGCTGCCGCACGACTTTTTGCATCATTGGCTGGTACGTCACTGCTGCCATCTTCAACTTGCGCTGCTTTTTTGGCTTTTACTCGAGCAAGAGCTGCAGCAACGGCTGAATTTGTCGCTTGATGCTGCTCAGGATCGGCTTTTATTGCCGCTTGACGAGCAGCGATGGCTTGCTTGTGTTTTTCTTCTCGCGCTTGCTTTTCTTTTTCAAGACGCACTTTACGCGCTTCAAATCGTAACTTTGCCTTTTCTGCCTTAATTTCTTGCGTTTTCTTAAAGCGAATTTCAGCTTTTCCGACGCGATAATATTGCACCAATGGAATTTGGCTTGGGCATACGTAGGCGCAAGCACCACACTCGATACAGTCAAAAATATTGAGTTGTTCTAGTTTTTCGTGCTCTTTGGCTTTGGCAAACCACTGCAATTCTTGAGGTAATAAAGAACTAGGGCATACTTCAGCACATTGACCACAACGAATACATTCGAGCTCTTTTTCCGCCGGTGAAATCTCGCTATGGGTTGGCGCTAAAATACAGTTAGTGGTTTTTACTACCGGGACTTTTAGCGTCGGCAAGGTAAAGCCCATCAAAGGCCCACCCATAATAATGCGTTGTCTGTCGTCTTTATTAAAACCACACTGTTGTACCAAATGCTCTATCGGGCTGCCAAGCAGCGCCCAAACATTTTGTGGCTTTTTCAGAGATTGCCCAGTGACTGTTACCACTCGTCTAATAAGTGGTATGTCATTAATGACCGCTTCTGAAATCGCAAACGCGGTGGCAACATTCTGTACCACTATGCCTAATGAAAGTGGCAGCACACCCGTTGGAACTTCATTACCCGTTAAAGCCTGGATCAGTTGTTTCTCGCCACCGGTAGGGTACTTTGTTGGTAACACACACACGTTAATCTTTGCGATGTGTTTTGTGGCGTTTTCTAACGCTTTAATGGCTTCGGGTTTATTATCCTCAATACCGATTAATATCATCTCAGGATTTAATAGATGGTCGAGGATTTGAATACCATTTAATATGGTTGGTGAATGCTCACGCATCAGTAAATCATCGGCGGTAATGTAAGGTTCACACTCTGCCGCGTTAATGATTAAAAACTTAACATGGTGTTGGGTATTTACTTTTACATTGGTTGGAAAACCAGCACCACCCATGCCCGAAATACCCGCATTAGCAATTTTTTCAACAATTTGCTTTTTTGTTAAACGGGTATAGTCTTCACAAAGTTCTCGATTGCGCCATGTCTCTAAACCATCGGGTTGCAGAATAAGACAAAGCTCTGACATACCAGATGGGTGAGCAATGGTTGACATTTTTATATCGATAACGGTTCCCGATGTCGGCGCATGCACTGGCACGGTCATTGGTGAACTGCAAGCTGTTAAGGCTTGGCCTTTTAGCACGGTATCGCCGGGCTTGACGAGGACGTCACCAGGAACACCAATATGCTGCTTAAGCGGAATAATCAATTCTGCCGGCAAAGGAATTTGGCGAATTGGTTTTGTATTGGTTAAAAACTTCTGCTCTGGTGGGTGAATACCACCAGGGAATTTAAAAAAATGTTTGTTTTTTATGCGCTCGATGACAGATTCCACAACAACTCCTTAATCTATCTGAACAACATCAATTGACTTTAGATCCCATTGCCAAGTTTCTGGCGTCGTTTTTATGGGGATCATTTTTATACAGTCAACAGGGCAGGGGTCGACACATAAATCACAGCCCGTGCATTCATCGGTAATAACGGTGTGCATCTGTTTGGCTGCGCCGGTAATGGCATCAACAGGGCAAGCTTGAATACATTTAGTACAACCAATACAGTCTTCTTCAATAATAAAAGCCACTTTGGGGGTATTGTCATGCGCATGACTTTCATCTAATGGCTGTGCCTCAACCCCCATCAGGTCGGCAATTTTTTTAATGGTGTCTTCGCCACCTGGCGCGCATTTATTTATCGCTTCACCATTAGCAACAGCTTCGGCATAAGGCTTACAGCCTGGATAACCACATTGACCACATTGGGTTTGCGGTAACAGGGCATCTAATTGTTCAACTAAGGGATCCCCTTCGACTTTAAATTTTACCGAGGCAAAACCAAGAAGAGCACCAAAGACTGCTGCAATAGCACCAAAAACAACAATAGCAATAAGTATATCCATTATATCTTCACCAATCCGGTAAAGCCCATAAAGGCTAACGACATAAGGCCGGCTGTGATCATCGCAATGGCAGCACCTTGAAATGGTTTGGGAACATCGGCATTAGCAAGCCGTTCACGCATGGCAGAAAACATAATTAACACGATAGAAAAACCAACTGCAGCACCAAAACCATAAACAATCGATTGGAAAAAGTTATGCTGCTCGTTCAAGTTTAATAAGGCAACACCCAATACCGCACAGTTGGTGGTGATCAGAGGCAAAAAGATCCCAAGTAACCGGTACAAGCTGGCACTGGTTTTATGTACCACCATTTCGGTAAATTGAACCACAACGGCAATCACTAAAATAAAGCCCATGGTGGTTAAATATTCCAAACCAAGCGGTTGCAATACATATGTGCTGAACAAGTAACTGAGTAATGAGGCCAAGGTCAACACAAACGTCGTCGCCAAAGACATGCCAATTGCTGTTTCTGTTTTTGAAGACACGCCCATAAATGGGCAAAGCCCAAGGAACTTTACCAGAACAAAGTTATTGACTAAGACTGTGCCAATTAAGAGTAATAAATAATCAGTCATTTAAAAAACAGGGTGTTAAGATAATTACTCTTATTATCCTTGTTTATGGCGCAATTAACAACTTGTAGTTTGTAGGGTTTTTGCAAACAGCAATTCACCACGGGCAAGACCCTGTCAGGTTTTTCTATGGCCTAAGGTTTATTGGCTACTAACAGCTCTTTAAAAGCGAACCTATGTTAAAACGAAACAGTGGTTGTAACGTCTAGGTGATTTTAATCGTTAAGCTAGCTTGTTGGTGGGCTACTTGATATCCAACGTCATAAACGACTGAAGCTATTGCCCCTTCAATTTACCTCTTATTTAGCCATTAATGACCTAAAGAGGTAAATACACCAACCGCGAGTTCTGCCCACAGCCATAAAAAAATAGCGATGCTAGATACCAGCACCAATAACTGATATTTTTTAGCCACTTTATTTCTGCTATATATACAGGCGCTAGCGATAGCGAAAAATAGAGTCCCAAAAATAACATAATCGCTAAAGTCCCATTTGATTTGTTCAAAGAAAAGACTTATTTCAAATAGCATTAGCAAAAAAACGCTGGTCACGACAAACAATCTGAAATAAATGTTTTTTATCATAGTCTGTTCTATATAAGTCCTGTTCAATTAACCTTCTAAATCTATGGAGCCATTAGCTGATATTCGCTAAGTGTATAAAACGGATTGTCTGCTATGCTCCCTTGCTTATTCCAATACTTTAAAGTTAAAAAAAATAGAGAGGCGTTTTACCGCCTCTCTATTTTAACGTTATCAAAGTCCAATCGCTTATAGTGGCTCAGGTTTTGATAAGTAATATCCTTGACAACCATCAACGAAAATATTGTCGAAAGTGTATTTTTCTTCTTGAGTTTCAACCGCCTCTGCCAATACTTTAACACCTAGGCGATGGGCTAAATCGATCATTTGACGTAGGAAGAATTGATTGTCGTTATCCTCATGGATGTTGCGAGTGTAGCTCGAATCAATTTTAATAAAGTCTGGCGATAACTCTTTAAAGAACTTAAATGAGGTAACCCCAACACCAAAGTGCTCAACACAAACTCGAGAACCTACGCGGTGGGCCATTTCCATAAAGTAGCGACTGCCTTTGAAGTTTTGCTCAAGGCCGTATTCGTTGACTTCAAAAATCAATTGCGAAGCAATACCGCTGTCTCTTAATAAACGACGTTCGAGCCAAACAACAAAGTGCTCATCATGAATAGAGCGAGTACTTAAATTAACCCCATAGCGATGCTCTTTAAGGTTTTTACGCTGAATTTCGGCAATGGTCTTTTCGACCACTAAACGGTCGATTTCAATAATTTTGTCAAGCTTCTCAGCCATCGCAATTAACGCTGCAGTGGGCAGGGTTTCCCCTTCTGAGCCTCTAAAACGAGCCAAAATTTCATGGTATATTTTCTTATTTTCAGAGGTCGGGTGAATGGGTTGCTCAAGCAATGATAAGGTTTTATTTTCAATTATATACTTAAGCTCACTTTGCCAATTCTGTGAACCAATGTTGCTGGTTTTCTCAATGTTTTCTTGATCGTCTCGGTGAATAAAAAAGCTGTTTTTAAGGCGAGTTTCCGCAATGCTAATTGCGGTATCGGCGTAGGCCAACATTTCACCAAGGGCTTTTTGGGTATCGAGATTAACAATGCCTGAATACGCAATAGAGTCGTAATCAACCATTTTTTGATATTCGTTAAATAAACCTGTTAATTGTTTACCATATTCTTCGGCAACAGCTAAGGTGACATTAGGGATCACACTAGCAAAGTCGGAGCCATTGAGACGAAATACTTGCGCACCTTCAACATCGACCAGTTGTTTTTCGAGTATTTTGGCAACTTGTGCAATGTAACGGTCACCCGCTTGGTAACCATGAATTTTATTGATCGTGGCTATTTCAGAACAGCGAGTGATAAGCAGGACCCCATCTTGATTTTTTTCATTGCTTGAATAACGCGCAAAAAATTCGATAAAGCCGCTTCGATTAACCAATCCGGTTAAAGAATCTAAGTAGGCTGTTTTTTCAAGTTGACGAGATTTATCTAAGCGCTCGTTGATCACATCTTTTATTTTACTGAGCTCTTGGCTGACGGGTTCAAACTCAATGGGTAGAGCTTCTTTATCTTCATCGTCATCTTTTGTCGGCTTATTGTCTATTGCCTGTTTAATCTCTTTGCTGATCAATTGCGATATTTGACCAGAAACACGTTGATTGTCTTTGCTTGTAAGCTTGGCGTTAATAAAAGCGGCGAGTGCCGTCAGTAAAAAAATGATAATAACAACCAAAGCCGTATCTGCATAATACATGCGAAACAGTTTGTCGTGATTTAATCGGTATTTTATATAAGCGCCTAAAGTGGGCTCTTTCATCATGGTCATTTCTGAACCAAAAGAAACAGCAGAGATGAAGTTAAATACTTCTGGGTCGTTATGGTAGTTATAGACCTTATCGCGATTATAATTAGTGATCTGTAAATCGTCGTATTTAAAAGCCGAGCGTAACTGCCGTGAAAACTCTTCTAAATCATCACCTTTAAAGTACTTAGATACATTTTCTAGGGTTATTTGGTGTGCAACTTCTGCGTCTTTAATAAAGTTATTAAGACTGTAAAAACTAAAACCTAAATAACAAAGGCAGATGATCAGAGCAACGACACTATTTTTCTTCATTATTCTTACAAACGTTGACATACTATTACAGCTTCCGTTTTGAATTATTGTTATTTATCCATAAGGCTTGGCCTTATATGCCGATTTAGATGACACTTCCTTTTGTCAGTTGAGTAAGACACCTTTGCGACAGCAAACATCCGCAACAACAATCAATATAGTTGATCGTTCAAAAAATCACCTTACCTATCATTACATTATGCAATTTATTGATGTAAAGCAATTATTTATATAAGTTTATGAAAAAGTTAATGAACTAACCATTAATTGATCCAAATTAAATGGGATTAAATCAAAAGTTTCCATGCTGTTAATCCTCGGGTATAATAATAATCATTCTCATTAACCAGAAAGTTAGACCATGACACTATCCGATGTAAAAGTAGGTGAAAAAGCCGTGATAGATTCATTATCACCCAACCCTTCTGTGCGTGCAAAACTGCTCGATTTAGGTATGATCCCAGGGACTCCATTTACCCTGAAACGTCATTTATCTTGGAGCAATGCTTATCAAATTCACGTCCGTCAAGCTAACCTCATCATTCGTAAGTCTATGGCCGAAGAAATTAAGGTTCAGGTTTTAAAATAATATGTTTAAAGAAGTCCTGTTAGTGGGTAATCCTAATGCCGGTAAATCCACTTTGTTTAACTTATTAACCGGCTTAAAACAGCACGTCGGTAACTTTCCTGGTATTACAGTCGAAAAAAAACACGGTGAATTAACCTTAGGCAACAGTCAAACCTCAGTGGTCGACTTACCTGGGGTATATTCTTTGGTGCCTCAACAGCAAACCTCTGAAGATGAGAGGGTCACATTAAATTATTTGGTCAATGCCAAAGACTCTCTTGTAATCAATGTGATTGACGCCACCAGCTTAGAGCGTCACTTATATTTAACTATGCAACTCAAAGAGCTGGGTTGTAATATGGTGGTTGTGCTCAATAAGTGGGACTTGGTAAAAAAACAGGGCCTAGATATTGACCCTCAAAAACTTCAACAAGCACTTAATTGTCCCGTACTGACCTTAAGCGCTGCCAGTAAAAGCAGTGTTTCAGAATTACTAACCAACATTGAAAATCAACAGCAACAAAAAGCCAGCACCTTGAAGGTTCAATATAGCGACGAAATTGAAGCCGAACTGGCCGACGCTGAGAACCGTTTTATTGCGGTTAACCAGTTAATTAATAAACAATACCAAGGCGATAGTCGTATAGATATTGAATTAAATGTTGCCTCTGCTCGGTACCAATTGTGTAATCAAGTGGTCAATCAATGCTCCAGTGAGCATAACATCAGTGAACATAAGTTTACTGAAAAACTTGATAATTACTTGATGCGACCACTTTTTGCTTTGCCGTTATTTTTATTATCAATGTACGTAATGTTTATGTTTGCAATAAACATTGGTGGTGCCTTTATTGATTTCTTTGATATTGCCGCCGGGGCGCTGTTAGTCGATGGACTCGCGTATCAACTTAATGCATGGCAATGGCCACAGTGGTTGGTTGTATTACTGACCGATGGTATGGGGGCTGGGGTGCAAACGGTGGCGACCTTTATTCCACTGATCTTCTGTTTATACCTATTTTTAA
The DNA here is from genome assembly GCF_041410465.1 of Thalassotalea sp. 273M-4. Classification (NCBI taxonomy): domain Bacteria; kingdom Pseudomonadati; phylum Pseudomonadota; class Gammaproteobacteria; order Alteromonadales; family Colwelliaceae; genus Thalassotalea; species Thalassotalea aquiviva. The sequence continues at coordinate 2,324,903 of NZ_CP166961.1, read as the reverse complement.
CCGCATTAGAACAAACCGGATATCTGGCTCGTGCTGCTGTTGTAACCGATCGCTTAATGCAAAAAATAGGGTTACCTGGTTCAGCTTTTGTGCCAATGATCATGGGCTTTGGTTGTACCGTACCTGCGGTAATGGCAACACGAACGTTAAAACAAAAACACGAGCGTATTTTAGCGGGTACAATGAGCCACTTTATGGTCTGTGGTGCTAGATTACCGGTCTTTGCGTTGTTTGCAGCGGCATTCTTTTTGGAAAATGCTTTAAACGTCGTATTCTTGCTCTATCTTATTGGTATAGTCGCTGCTATTGTTACCGGCCTAATCTTTCGTCGTACTGTGTTAAAAGGCGAAGCCAGTCCGTTTGTGATTGAATTACCGCAATATCAGTGGCCACATTTTGGCGATTTAATGTACCGAACTTGGCAGCGATTAAAAGCCTTTGTTTTTGGGGCCGGTAAAACCATCGTTATCATGGTCACTTTACTTGGTGTTTTAAACTCATTAGGTAAAGATGGCAGTTTTGGTAATACAGGGACCGACAATTCTATATTGGCAAGCGCTAGCCAAGCCATCACCCCCGTGTTTTCGCCGATGGGGATCGAAGAAGACAACTGGCAAGCAACCGTTGGTATTTTCACCGGTTTATTTGCCAAGGAAGTTTTAGTAGCCACCTTAAATAGTTTGTATCAAGACAGCAGTGATGCCGAAGAAGAATTTGATTTATCTGCCTCTATGCAAGAAGCGCTTAGCAGTATCACAGATAACTTGTTAGGGGTAGCCGACTTAGTTTTAGATCCTTTAGGGATATCGGTTGCTGATGTCGAAACCGTTGAAGAAGCCGCGAGTTCACAAGACGTCTCGATGACGACGATGGAGCGTTTGGCCAGCCATTTTGACGGTAAGCACGGCGCATTTGCCTACTTATTGTTTATTCTCATGTATGCCCCTTGCGCATCTGCCTTAGGGGCAATGGCTAGAGAGTTTAATGGGCGTTGGGCTTTATTTGTTGGTATTTGGACGACTGTTTTAGCTTATTTCTGTGCCGGCATGTATTATCAGATAGCGACAGTTGAAAGTTTCTTATCGAGTCAAACCTTAGCCATTGTGATCTTTATTATTGCTTTTGCCCTAGTGTATAAAGCCTTGGCAATGAAAACACTGTATCAGTGGCTAAATAATGGAGTAGCGAATGCTAGAAGCCATAAAGACGCAACTTGTCACTAATGACATTATGACCGCCAAAGCGCTTGCCAGAGCGCTTGGCACCTCAGAACAAGCTTTATCGGGGATGTTACAGCTGTTGCTACAGCGTGGCCAGATTGAAACGGTCGTTGGTGGCGACTGTGAAGGTAGCTGTGGTTGTGTTGCCGCCAAGGTTGAAGCCTATCGTTGGTGCGAACCTCAAAGCCAAATGGCGACCCCATTGAGTATTATTTCTGTTAGTTGAGCATAAAACGGGTTTTTACTCTCGGTTTTTATGACATACTAAAGTAATAAACAATCAATGCGCTATTGCAGCAAGGTAAAGTTTGTCTCGTTCAGATAACCACTCGTCAATATCAAAAAGTACCAAACCGTCAGGTGCGATTAATCAGTCGAGTGTCAGCCAAGCCTCATCACTAAAAGGCCAAGCATCTAAACCTAATGGCACAGGGGTTTATCGCGTTTTCAAAGCCACTTGGTGCTCTATTAAAGGCTTTCGTGCTGCTTGGCAATACGAGCTGGCATTTCGCCAAGAACTTATCTTAGTTATCATTTTATTTCCTTTTTCTTTCTTTTTAGCCAGTAGCATCAATCATTGGATGGTACTGGTTTTTTCACTCTTATTTTTGCTGTTTGCCGAGTTAGTCAATTCGGCGCTCGAAGCTTTGGCTGACAAAGTATGCCAACAACAAGATCCCTATATTGCTCGAACCAAAGACATTGGTTCAGCCTTGGTCTTTATTGCGCTTTTGTGGCTTAAAGTGGTATGGATTTTGGCTGTTTGTCAGTACTTTGAATGGATATAACAAAATATACAACGACGTTAAGATATATTGCTCGGCCAGTTGAATTCGATTGAAAAGGCCATATTTATCAAGAGATGGAAAATGATTTTCATCGAAGGGTTTAAGCCCCATTTTATTATTTTTTTATTTGGTTGTTTATAAATGACATTATTATTTATCTACTTAGGCATAGCCATTGGCGTGTCTTTTCTTTGTTCGATATTGGAAGCGGTATTGTTATCAGTAACCCCAAGTTACATCACCCAGTTAGAGCAAGAAGAAGCCGCCGGTTTTGCGTCCTTAAATAAGGTAAAAGATAATCTTGATCAATCGATTTCATCGATTCTAATTTTAAATACATTTGCTCACACCATGGGCGCGGCGGGCGTCGGTGCCCAAGCCATTAAAGTGTTTGGCGAAACGTATGAAACCTTAGTCGCATTTTTGTTAACCTTGGCCATTTTATATTTCTCTGAAATTATTCCAAAAACCTTAGGCGCTACTTTTTGGCGTCAACTGGCGGTACCATCAGCGGTGATTATTAACTTCTTAGTCAAGTTGGTTTACCCATTGGTTTGGTTGTCGGGTCTTTTAACTCGGGTCTTTTCAGGAAAAGGCAGCGACAGTATCAGTCGTGAAGAAGTGTTGGCAATGGCCTCTTTAAGTTACAAGCAAGGTAAAATTGCCGGCTCGGAAAATATTCTTATGGCCAATATTTTAAAGCTTCGAGACACCAAAACACGCGACATTCTAACCCCTCGCTCGGTGGTACATGCGTTAGATGAAAATACCACCATTGAAGACGCGCTAAATATTGAACAAACGGCCAACTTTACTCGAATTCCGGTATTTCAGGGCGGTATTGATCAAATTAACGGGGTGATTATTAAAACCCAATTGTACCAACAAGAACGTGCAGGTAATTCAAAGCGCACCTTAGTCGATATTGCATCACCAATCTTTCGGGTCTCTGAAAACATCCCAGTGTTGCACTTATTAGATCTCTTTATTAAACGCCAAGAGCATATTTTCTTAGTTGAAGATCATTTTGGCCAAACGGCCGGTATTGTGACCCTCGAAGATGCCATTGAAACATTGCTTGGCAAAGAAATCGTTGATGAAAGTGACGATGTCGAAGATATGCAAAAACTGGCTCGAACCTTATTTAGAAAACGACTTAAACAAAAAGAAGCCAAAATTAAGCCTAAGGAGTAGTCAATAGGATGACGAACGTTGCGCCTAAAAAACTGCAACATTTTTATATTGCTGAAGATCAGTCAATATATTTATTAAGTCACAAGGATGCGGCCAAGTTAAAACAATGGTTGGATTTGTGCCATAGCCAATTATCTAAAATGGGTTATGACAATATCGAATTATTAGGAAAAGGCGCATACGGTTTTGTTTTTTGTGGGGTCAATCCGGCCCAACAAGAGCATGTATTTAAGTTTTCTCGGGTGACATTGCCTTTGCATATTCAAGATAGGCTAAGCGAAGAGGCCTATATGCAGTCGATGCTCAATCACCCGAGCATTCCGGGCTTAATCGAATATTTAAAAATTAAACGTCAATCCATTGTTCATATGGAAAGAGCGAAAGGCGTCGATTTAGAAGTTATTTCTCATCGAGAAGGGCCCTTACCTGCAGAGCTTATCGTACAAATTACCATTCAATTGATTGAACTGTTAATTTTTTTACGAAACCCAAACAACAATCGCATCTCTAAGCCGATAGTACATGGGGATATAAAGCCATCAAACATTGTCTTTAATGAAGCGAATAATCAGCTTCAGTTAATTGATTGGGGCTCTTCTGTCTGGGCCCAATGCGATAAAGACGGTCAAACCAGCGCCAATAATGTGATGGATTTGATGAGTGATGACTTACAACAAACCAATGCTCGGATGGGCGATATTTATTTTATTGGGCCTGAGCAGTTAGCGGGTGAATTGTCTTCGCCACGCTTTGATGAACAGGGGATGGCAGCCACGATTTATGCTCTCGCTTCGGGGCAATCATGTCGTTATGGGAGTAATGTTATCACTGCCAGTTCGCTTGGTTTGCCCATTATGTTAGCCAAAGCACTGGATGCAATGCTCAGCGATAATCCGCAAAAACGTCGTCAAGGTGGTGATTATTTAATTGAAAATATCGATTTATTGAAAAACTTGGTGTTGGCAAAAGAGCCAAGTAAAAAGCCAATCGACTCGGTGATTCCGGTATGGATCCGTGCCAGTAAAGACGATATGGATACGGTGGTTTATGGCTCGCGAAAATCATTTTTGCGCGCTGAGGCCAGTCGTGACAGCTTGGTTGATATCGATGATGTGCAATTGGAAAAATATTATAAAAACTTTCTGGTTGGCATGGGCGATACCGAAAAGGCGTTTTTAGCCGCCGTCAGTCGTTTGGCTAAATATCCTGTGGTTGGCGGGTTAGCCATTCGCTGGGAGAAAGAAGGGGTGTATGTTGACTCTAACCTCACCTTATTTGATCAGTCTTTAGAGTATGCCTTTAAAAGTGCGGTTAATAATATGGTGACTTTAGCGCAAGGAATTTTTCGCATTGGGATGTTTAAGTCCTGTTTGTTTAATGCCCGCAACACCCTACATTTTGAACGCAACTGTGAACAGCAACCTTTTAAAGCGGATAAACAGCAACGCATTGCCTTTGAAATAAGTAAAATGGCTGAGATTGATACCTCGGCACAATTACATTCTTATTTTGAAGATGGCAAAGATCCTGATGAATATTTGCATTTACCTGATCAGGTAATGGCCGTGATCACCCGCTTGAATGAAATTCAACACACAGGCTGTATTATATTTGAGGTGCTTGAAAAGCATCTCAAAATTCACAGTTATTTTATGCTGCTCGAGCACAATAAAAAGGCTGAATTTGAGCAATGCTTACAAGATATTCTCGACTTATTACCGCAAATAAAAGGCCGAGGCATTTCTGGATTTATGAAACTGCCATACAAAGATACTCGATTTTTTGAACACGTAAATCAGCTACCGGATAACTTTTATCCGAAAAACCCTAAACAGCAATAACCATAATCTCTCCCACCCGCTCGCCTAGATTAATGAACAATTATTGTATTGAGCGGTTGCGAGGTTGTATTATGGCGTGAAAAATATAGGCAAAAGGAAGAGTGGTGAGTCACGCATTACAAATTTTAGCGGGAAAGCAGGCGCGGTCCGTTATCGCTGAAAAAGGCTTAAACGCCGACCTATTTAAATTATTAGTTGGGGCCAGTGGAGGCCCCAAATGGTTTGTATTAGCCGGCTTAGACCGTTACTTTTGTGGTGAGTTCTTTCAACGGCGACAAACTCCTTTATACACTCTGGGCTCGTCGGCAGGGGCTTGGCGATTTTCCTGCTACGCTCAAGAACAGCCATTAGAGGCAATCAACCGATTGATTGACGGGTATTCGCATTTAACCTATGCCAAAAACTCGACCATTCACCAAGTTACCCAAAAAAGTGAAGAATTACTGGGTGACGTCTTAGGGGCTAATGGCGCTAATGAAATCGTTTCAAATCCGCTTATAAAAACCAATACCATTGTTGCCAAGTCACTCGGTTTGACTCGGTATGAGCCTAAGCCATTGCAACTTATTGGTTTAATGGCTTCTGCGCTGGGCAACCAAATACATCGCAAGCATCTGGGCAAATATTACCAGAGGGTTATTTTTTCAACTGACACCTCTTATGTTCCTTTTGACTATAAAGACGGCATAGCTTCTGCAGTGGTGAATTATACGCAAAACAATATCAAAGATGCTCTGTTAGCAACAGGTGCCATTCCTTTAGTGGTGAATGGGGTAAAGCATATTGCAGGTGCGGGACCAGGCATGTATCGCGACGGTGGTATTATCGATTATCATTTTGATCAAGCGTTCTTGCCGCAAACAAGCCCCACTCAAACCGATGATAACGACTTAGTGCTTTATCCGCATTTTTATAACGAATTTAAACCGGGCTGGTTTGATAAGTTTGTCAAACATCGATTTGCCAACCCTGAACATTTCGATAATGTGGTGGTATTAGCGCCCACAGCTGAATTTGTTGCTCGATTGCCTTATGGCAAAATTCCTGATCGTAAAGACTTTACCGAACTCTCCGATCATCAACGCATAAGTTATTGGCAACAAGTGATCAGTGAAAGTGAACGATTAGCCGATGAATTTCAGCAAAGCTGTGAGAATGCTAATGTGATCGATAAAATCAAACCGATTTAGCCGTTCAATCTTATACCCCCAAATAAAGTAAAGACTCGATAATAATGAGCCTTTATCGTAGCGGGTTTAGCGCTCTAGCGCCTTGTTCTCTTAGTAAAGAGGGCATTAAAAACAGTGGTTTTCATTGACGCCTTGGGCATCGGCAATAAACAAGTTGTTATAAACTTTGGTCGCAAACTCGTCGGTCATGCCACTCAAATAATCGGCAATAACTCTATGTGGGTTAAGGCCATTAGCCTGCGCATATCGCCAGCGCTCACAAGTTGCTGGCGGTAGTAATCTTTGTGGATCACTGGCAAAGGCTTCGAATAACTCCATAACAATTTGTTGGCCTTTGTATTCCAGTCGTTGAATGTCTGTTTGCTTGATCACATAATTAAGTACATAGTCTTTAAACACCTTTAACACCGCATTAGCTTCTTTGGGTAAACGGGCGTTAAATCGCAGTAAAGGTTGCTCAAATTCAAAGCCATCGGCTTGATTTATGTCGACTAGCTCGATACTGGTGATCAAAAAATTAACCAAGGCACCAATAGCATCTTTTTGCTGATGATGTTGATTACTAAATAATTTCTCGGCCAATGTGTTGGCGTGTTGCTCGACCCATTGACCACCAATGTCGACTAACTTCTCAGTCACTGCACTGACAAAACTACGCTTACTCACCACCCCAGTTACAATGGCATCTTCCATATCATGAATGCCGTAGGCAATATCATCAGCCAATTCCATTATCGAGCAATCAAGCGATTTAAACTGAGTTTTATGGTGGGTGTTTTTCTTTTGCTTTATGGTTTGAAACAGCTCTTTATCGCTATCGCAAAGGGGTTCTAAAACCCAATGAAAAGCGGTCGAATCATCTAAATATAAGCCTTTTGGCGGTTGCCAATCGCTGGCTTTAAGCTGGCGAAAATTTACCGGTTCACTGGGCTCATGGTTGCTCAGTCGGTCGATAAATTGTGGGTATTTTATCAGCCCTAGCAAAGTGCGCCGAGACAGATTCATTCCGTAATGTTCGGTGTAGCGTTCTAATTGAGTCACAATACGAAAGGTTTGGCCATTGCCTTCAAAGCCACCAAACTTATGCATCATATAATTTAAGGCCACTTCACCGCCATGGCCAAAAGGGGGATGGCCAATGTCGTGTGCTAAACACAACGATTCGATTAACGAGTCTTCTTGAGGTAAGAGTTGCTGGCATTGCTTAGGGTATTTAGAGCGCAATTGAGCGCTAATGCCTGAACCGATTTGTGCAGCTTCTAATGAATGGGTTAAGCGAGTTCGGTAAAAATCGCTCATGCCCACGCCCATAACTTGAGTTTTTGACTGTAAACGACGAAATGCCGCAGAGTGCAAAATGCGAGCACGGTCACGCTGAAATGGCGAACGATGATCCTGAAGTCGGGTATTTTGAATATCCAGTTGTCGATATTGCCAAGCTTGATTCATCCAGAGCACCTTATTTAGCCTAATGATGTAATTCTTACCATACAAAATATGACCAATAAAAAAAAGCTAAATGACTATAAATTATACAAAAATAGCCATTTAGCTTAGAGCTTAGGACGGTTTTTAAACGTTGGCTACAATGATCGCACGAAGCGGGGCAGGATAGCCTTCAATGGTTTTATTTGGATCGCTTGGGTCTAAGAAGTCTTCAAGCGATTCGGTTTCCATCCAGCGAGTTTGGCGCTGCTCTTCAAACGCGGTTTGGTCGGTGTTAACCACTCGGACATTTTTAAACCCTAGACGTTCCATCCAAGCCGTCAGCGCTTTGGTACTTGGTAAAAACCAAACATTGCGCATTTTTGCATACCTATCGCCAGGCACTAATACCGTATTTTCGTCACCTTCAATAACTAAGGTTTCAAGAACAAGTTCACCACCAGGGGCTAATTGCGCTTTCAATTGCTGTAAAAAATCAATTGGTGATTTGCGATGATATAAAACCCCCATGGCAAAAACGGTATCGAAAGCTTTTAGTTCCGGTAAGTGTTGAACGCCCAATGGCAGTAAATTAACTTGGTCATCTTGAATAAAGTGTTGCATCGCCATAAATTGCATCATGAATAACTGGGTAGGGTCGATGCCAACCACAAATTTAGCGCCCGCACCACGCATGCGCCATAAGTGATAACCACTGCCACAGCCGATATCTAAAACGTAGCGATTAGATAGGTCACTGATGTGCTGCTTTAATCGATCCCATTTAAAATCGCTGCGCCATTCGGTATCAATATGAATACCATGCACATGGTATGGACCCTTGCGCCATGGTTTAAAGTTCATCAGTAAATTTTCGATGCGCTTTTGCTCACCTAAGTTGATGTCATTGGCAGCACCAATACGCACCTCGTCAGTTAAATCAATGCTTGATGGCGTTGTGTTCGGTAAGGCATCTAAGGTTTTTTGCCATTTTTGAAAGTCGCCATGCAGGTCCTCTTTTTGCCAGCGAGCAAGTTCGGCAGGTAGGCTGGTGAGCCAATGGGAAAGACGATTGCCAGCAATTTGCTGGTAAAAAGAATTAAAAAGAGTCATAAAAACAGAAGCCTTTGTTATTTAATGGCAAAAAGCGAAAAGAAGTTAAAACATTGAAACCACGTGCTGCCATGGGCAAAACCAGATTTTTGTAAGCGTTTCATATGTTCTTCTAGAGTATCGGGGAGCATCACATTTTCGATGGCTGTGCGCTTTTGCGCAATTTCAAGTTCGCTGTAGCCATTGGCGCGCTTAAAGTTATGGTGCAATTCATTTAACAGAGATTTACAGGTCGGATCTTGGTCATAAATTTTTTCTGACAAGATAAAAATACCACCAGGGATCAGGGCATCGTAAATGCGTTGGATGAGCTCTGCTCGGTGTTCTTTGGCTATAAATTGTAAGGTAAAATTTAGCACGATAACCGACGCATTTTGCATTGGCTCCGTTAATATATCGCCTTTTTTAACCTCACAAGGGGTGTCCGATTTGAACGCATTGATGTGAATCTTGCAGCGCTCGACCATCGCATCCGAATTGTCGATGGCAATAATTTGACATTGTTTATCAACAATGGAACGACGCATGGCCAAACTTGCCGCCCCTAAAGAACAGCCCAAATCATAAATGTTGGTACCGTCTTTGGCGTATTGGTTACTTAATTGACCTATGGTGTCGATAATGGTGTTATAACCGGGTACCGAACGTTTGATCATGTCGGGAAACACTTCCACAACTTGCTCGTCAAATCGAAAATCGGCGACTTTAGCTTGTGGTTTTGAAAATATAAGATCTTTATCTGAGGTAGTCATTTAACTGATTAATTCATAAAAGGTAATCTTTTTATTTTATCTTAAAATAACGTTATAGAGAAATTATCTGGCTTGATGTTGTTCTATTTTCTCGTTTTTTATTTGCTTTTTTAGGCTTTGACTTAAAACTTAGCAATAATTGCGCGAAAGCTTTCGCTTGGAGGTGACTTTATTGCCGTTTGCTTTATAATAACCGCCTTTAAAATTTGCAAATTTAGATGCAATGGTAAACATCGCCGATGCGCCAAATCGGTTTTAATACGGTTGCATAATTGATTAAAAAATTCAGGATACAAAAACATGCGTAGCTTATTTTGTGGTGAGGTAAATGAATCTCACATTGGCCAGGAAGTGACTCTTTGTGGTTGGGTTAATCGTCGTCGTGACCTCGGTGCCGTTATCTTCTTAGATTTGCGCGATCGCGAAGGCATTGTGCAAGTGGTGTTTGATCCTGATTTACAAGAGGTTTTAGAAACGGCTAACACATTACGTAATGAGTTTTGTGTGCAGATTACCGGTAAAGTACGTGCCCGTCCTGAATCTCAAGTTAATAAAGATATGAAAACCGGTGCGATTGAAGTACTAGGTTTAGAGCTTACTATTTTAAATAAAGCTGCCCCGTTGCCTTTAACTTTGGACGATCATCAAAAGAATTCAGAAGAGCAACGTCTTAAGTACCGCTACCTTGATTTACGTCGTCCAGAAATGACCGAGCGTTTACGTTTTCGTGCCAAAGTAACATCACAAGTTCGTGCTTCTCTAGAAAAGCAGGGCTTTATGGACATTGAAACCCCCATTTTAACCGCCGCTACCCCCGAAGGGGCTCGCGATTACTTGGTGCCTAGTCGTACGCAAAAAGGTAATTTCTTTGCTTTGCCACAATCACCACAGCTATTTAAACAGTTGTTGATGATGTCGGGTATGGAGCGTTACTACCAAATCGTTAAGTGTTTTCGTGATGAAGATTTACGTGCTGACCGTCAACCTGAATTTACTCAAATCGATTTAGAAACGTCGTTTATGAGTGCTGAGCAAGTGATGGATGTGGCTGAAACCATGATCCGTGAATTGTTCCAATCGCTATTGAACGTCGATTTAGGCACATTCCCGCACATGACCTACGCCGAGGCGATGCAACGTTACGGTTCTGATAAGCCAGATTTACGTAACCCTCTTGAGATTGTTGACGTAGCCGACATCTTAAAAGACGTAGAATTTAAAGTATTCTCTGGTCCTGCAAACGACCCTAAAGGTCGAGTGTCGGTAATTTGTGTACCAGGGGGAGCAGGTAAGTTCTCTCGTAAGAACATTGACGAATACACTAAGTTTGTTGGGATTTACGGCGCTAAAGGTCTGGCTTGGATGAAAGTGAACGACCTTGATGCCGGAATGGAAGGCATTCAGTCGCCTATCCTTAAATTTTTACCAGAAACCGCCGTCACTGAGCTACTACAACGCACGGGCGCTCAATCAGGCGATATTATCTTCTTCGGTGCAGACAGCTACAATGTGGTAACCGAAGCTTTAGGAGCATTACGTCTTAAATTGGGTGAAGACTTAGGTATCGTTTCGGATGAGTGGAAACCATTATGGGTTGTTGACTTCCCAATGTTTGAAGAAGACAAGGGCGCATTACACGCATTGCACCACCCATTCACCGCACCAAGTAATATGACACCAGAAGAGCTAGAAGCTAACCCAATTGGCGCTTTATCTAATGCTTACGATATGGTTTTAAACGGTTGTGAATTAGGTGGTGGCTCTGTTCGTATTCACGATGCACAAATGCAAGCCGCTGTCTTTAGAATTTTAGGGATCAGCGACGAAGAAGCGCAAGAGAAGTTTGGCTTCTTACTTGAAGCTTTACGTTATGGTACACCGCCACACGCAGGTTTGGCTTTTGGTCTTGACCGAATCGTGATGTTAATGACTGGCGCAAGCTCTATCCGTGATGTGATGGCATTCCCTAAAACCACGACAGCAGCTTGTCCATTAACCAATGCTCCTGGTAACGCCAACCCAGCTCAGTTGGTTGAATTGGGTATTCAGTCCATTGCCGCAGAGCAAAATGAGGACGAAAAATAAGGTTAAATACCTTATTGCGTTGATAAAATTTAGAATAAATGGCTGATTGTATAATCAGCCATTTTTATTTATGGTATAAAAAATAACATGATGTTGTGTTGATATGAGCATAATACTTGGCATCGACCCAGGCTCTCGTTTAACGGGGTACGGTGTGATTGAAAAGAAAGGACGCACGTTCAATTATCTCGGCAGTGGTTGTATTAAAACCTTAAGTGCCGGTGATGATCAGTCTAAGCGCTTGCAAATTATTTTTGCTGGAGTGTCTGAGCTTATTGTTCAGTTTAAACCCGATATGTTTGCCATAGAACAAGTGTTTATGGGCTTAAACCCAGGCGGCGCTTTAAAGCTTGGGCAAGCACGCGGCGTGGCGATGGTGGCCGCAACAAATCGGGGACTAGACGTTGCCGAATATTCCGCAAGGCAAATAAAACAAGCTGTCGTTGGCACAGGCGCGGCGAGTAAAGAGCAAGTTCAGCATATGGTGACCACGTTTTTAAAATTACCATGCACACCGCAAGCGGATGCGGCCGATGCATTAGCGGTGGCTATTTGTCACGGTCACAGTTTTGACTCATTAGTAAAAATGGCTGGGCAAGCGAAGAAAACCGTTCGAGGTCGATTGCGATAATTTGATTTGACCTAGGTCGGATGTTACCTCATTAGTTGTGCATTTCTAGCAACAATATGGTTAAATTATCTGGTTATAAAAACGCTATAATGCACTGCATTTATTAAAAAGATACGGATTCAAAAGTCGGTAATATTTACCACTTGCTGTTAATAATAATTACATACAAAAATAAAAAGGGAAATTATGAAAAAATTACTATTAGCTTCAGCGATTTTAGTCGCCTCATCTGCAGCTCAAGCCGATATGCTGTTGGGCGCTGAATTCGAAGCAACTTACTGGAAGCAAAACCTAGAATTAGCCGGTGACGATATGGGCGATAAAGGCCAACCCGCTTTTTCGGCCTCGTTTGAACACCCAATTCCACTTGTGCCAAATATCAAGGCCGGTTATTCAACGGTCGATTCTTCTGACTTAGCCTACGATAAAATTGATTTTACGCTTTACTATGAAATTCTTGATAATGATCTGGTAACATTTGATATTGGTGTCGGTGCATCACTATTTCAAAATGCCCGTATTTTACAAGAGCTGATTGAAGAAGAATTTGATGGTGCTATTCCTCATGCATACGCCATGTTAGAAGTGGGGATTCCGGCGACACCGTTATTTTTATACGCCAAAGGCGATGGCTTTAGTTACGACGATAACAGCATTTCAGACTTACAAGTTGGGATCAAATATGAAATTGGTGCATACGCCCTAAATTTTGACTTGTTGGCTGGCTATCGTGCGCAAAAGCTTGAAATTGAAGACTTAGGCGATGTCACCATCCCATTTGAATACGAAGCCAAAGGTTTCTTTGCGGGTATTAACTTAGACTTTTAGGTTCGTGCTTTAATATGCTTAAGCTACCGGTCAAGTTGGCGGTAGCTTTTACAGCCTTTGTCGCTGTTATTTTGTGACCCATCCATTCCCCCGTTATCTTATTTCCTTTTGTTTACCCTCCTCTTTACTATATATTTATACAGTGTTATTGTGTGCTTTTATAAGTTTACCCCCTAGGATACATCGTGATAGGTAGATTACGCGGCATATTAGTCGAAAAACAAGCCCCCGAAATCGTCATTGAATGCGCAGGCGTTGGTTACGAGGTCACTTTACCAATGACCAGCTTTTATCATTTACCAAAACTTGAGCAAGAAGCCGTTATATATACCCACTTTGTTGTTCGTGAAGATGCACAATTGCTTTATGGCTTTGCCAATACAACTGAGCGTAAGCTGTTCCGTTTATTAATAAAAGTTAATGGGGTCGGGCCAAAACTGGCGTTGGCTATTTTATCCAATATGTCGGCAGGGCAGTTTGTGCAATGTGTGAATTTAGACGATGTGGGCACCATCGTAAAAATACCAGGTGTCGGTAAAAAAACCGCCGAGCGTTTACTGGTTGAAATGCGAGATAAGCTTAAAGATTGGGGGCAAGAGTTGCCAATGCCAAGTAGTCATGCGATTTCTATTGATGACATTGGTGAAGCACCAAGTTTAATCACCACCGCCAGCAGCAAAGACGATGCCATTACGGCCTTAACCTCTTTAGGTTATAAACAAATGCAAGCCGAAAAAGCGGTGAAATCGGTGTTTGATAGTGATAAAAGCTCCGAAGAACTTATTCGTGACGCGTTAAAATCGATGCTGTAATATAGCCTTTGAATATCTTATTAACTATTGGTAGTAAACAATGATAGAAGCCGACCGCTTGATACAGCCGACCATGACACGAGAAGAAGAAACCATCGATCGTGCCATTCGGCCAAAGATGTTGACTGACTATACCGGTCAAGATCATGTAAAAGAGCAAATGGATATTTTTATCGCTGCGGCTAAAAAACGCAGCGAACCCTTAGATCATTTATTGATTTTTGGCCCACCAGGCTTGGGCAAAACCACCTTAGCCAATATTGTGGCAAATGAAATGGGCGTAAATATTCGTACGACATCGGGTCCTGTTCTGGAAAAAGCTGGTGACTTGGCGGCTTTATTAACCAATCTTGAAGAAAACGATGTGTTGTTTATTGACGAAATACATCGTTTAAGCCCCATGGTGGAAGAAATTCTGTATCCGGCAATGGAAGACTATCAATTAGATATCATGATAGGTGAGGGGCCTGCAGCGCGTTCTATTAAGCTTGATTTACCCCCGTTTACGTTAATTGGTGCAACGACTCGCGCCGGCGCTTTAACTTCGCCGTTAAGAGATAGATTTGGCATTGTCCAGCGCTTAGAGTTTTATAAGGTTGAAGACTTAACGGACATTGTCAGTCGCTCTGCTCATTTTCTAAATGTCAGTTTATCGACCGAAGGCGCCTTAGAAGTGGCTAAGCGCTCTCGAGGTACTCCGCGAATTGCCAATCGATTATTACGCCGAGTACGAGACTATGCAGAAATTAAAAATAATGGTCAGGCTGACCAGAATACCGCCTCAAAAGCCTTAAACATGCTTGAAGTTGATACCCAAGGCTTTGATTTAATGGATAGAAAATTGTTATTAGCGATCATTGATAAATTTTCAGGTGGCCCCGTTGGCTTAGACAATATCGCCGCAGCCATTGGTGAAGAGCGCGAAACGATTGAAGATGTTATAGAGCCTTTTTTAATTCAACAAGGTTTTTTACAACGCACGCCACGCGGTCGTATCGTTAGCGATAATGCCTATTTGCACTTTGGTTTAGATATCCCAAAGCGTTAATTGTTTTTGACTTAAGTTGATAACCAAAAGCCCTGACATTATTGTCGGGGCTTTTTGTTATGCTTGAAGCGCTTTTTGCTATGCTTATAATTTGGTATTGATTTTATAGTGGCCAAACGCTGTTAACGTATAAGTAAATGGCATATGAGATGCGTTTGCGGGTTTAAACAAGCAGCTAAAGTAGGGGATGGTATGATTAGGTTTTTATTTTTTGTCGGTGCTTTGCTTTGCGGCTCTAACGTGATGGCAAATGCTTTACCCGAATTTCCTTTTATTACCGTCTCGGGTCAGGCCGAGATCAAGGTTAAACCCGACAAAGCAACATTAAACTTTGTTGTTACTAGCATTGAAGCTGAATCAGAAGCTGCCCTTGATAATGTTAACAACACCGCCAATAAAATCTTGTTTATGTTATTAAAACAAGGGGTCAATGATAAGGACATTAAATCGTTTAGTATTGCTAAACAAGCCAGACGTTCTCAAAATCTCACCTATGATCAAATTACCATCCAAGGCTATGAAGTCACTCAGCGCTTTGAAGTGAGTTTACAGCGTTTAGATAATTTCCCCCAAATTATCGACTTCTTATTAAATCGTGATCATGTCGAGAGACTAAATACTGAATTTGATTTAAAAGACCGGCAACAATTGGAGTATGAACTGATAAAACAAGCGGGCAATAACGCGCGGATCAACGCAGATAACATAGCCGCTGCCGTTGGCGCCAAAGTTGATGCTGTTTATGGGATCAGCCAAGATCGCACGTTTGCCGATTTTTTTGCCTCATTTGGCTTTGATAAAAACAACTTTACGGCCCTAATGAGCAATGAGGGCGGACCGAATAAGGGGGTTTTTGTACCTGAGCACATCACCTTAAAAACTCAGGTACATGTCGTTTATAAGCTTGCCCAATAAAATGAATGTTTTTTGCTTGGTTCGACATGCAAAGTCCAGTTGGAAAGATCCAACCTTAACCGATATCCAGCGCCCTATAAATAGTCGAGGCAAAAGAAGCATTAAACTTATGGGGCAATGGCTAATGCAACAAAATATTTATGCCAAAGCTCTGTATGCAAGTCCTGCTAAGAGAGCGCAGCAAACTGCCCTAGGGCTAGCGCCTTTTGTGCAAGCCTGCAAGAGCGACGTCATCACCCAACAGCAACTTTATTTTCACGGCGCTAGAGCAATTTTAGAGTGCATAAAAACCACCCCAGAGTCTTTTCAAAGCATAGTGTTGGTAACTCATAACCCCGATATCACCGAATGTTTTAATTTACTGCACTGTGATCATCTTGAGCATATGCCAACGTGTGCCGTTGCTATATTTTGTTGTACTGAGCCATGGTTTAACTTCTCGTCAAAATGCTGTCATTTACAGGGTTACAATGTGCCCAAAAATATCTTAAGTGAATGAACGCCAAAGTTCGTTCAGTCTAAGCTAATCTATATGTGTGTCATTGGCGTATAGCAATAAAGATAACGGATTATTTATGGGCAACTTTTGCAGGGAATAAACTGTGAGGCCAACATGTCGCGAAATTTTTTACATACATTGGTTATTTTGATGATGACATCTTTAAACCCTGCGCAAGCGTCTGAGATATTTTTTACCCAATCGAGTGAGCAAGACAACTGGTTTGTGATCAACGATACGGTTATGGGTGGGGAGTCGCAAAGTCATTTTGCGGTCAGGGAGCAAAACGGTATTTTTTCTGGTTATGTATCCCTTGAAAACTATGGTGGGTTTGCATCGGTGCGTCGTCCTATGCGCTTATCTCATCCGAGTGAGCAAATTTCGTTACTCGTTAAAGGCGATGGTAAAACCTATCAGTTTCGCATCCGAACCAATAACCTCGTTGACGGTATTGCCTACAGGGTCAATTTCACCACCGAAAAAGGGGTTTGGCAACGAATAAACTTTCACCAACAGGAGTTTATTGCCACCTTTAGAGGTCGTATCATTACAGATGCACCGCCGTTAAAATTTAGCGATATCGCCCAAATTGGTTTTTTAATTTCGCAAAAACAACAAGGCAAATTTCAACTTATGGTGCAGTCTATCAGCTTTTTACAATCTACTTAAAGCGACGAAAATTTGATGAACCAAATCAACCCCAAAAAACTATTGCACAGTAAATGGCAAGCGGTAAGTCCAACAAATAAAGAAAAGCATTTTATTGTGACTAAAGTTCGATTTGATGAAACCGAAAAAGTCAGTTTGTGTGTATTAGAAGCCGTGTATAGCCACAACCAATACCATATCGATTGGCGGATTTTAAAAGATAAGCAAAAATGGTTACCCGGTTGGAAATAAGTTAAAATGGCCTATTATTATCGCACCATTATCGTGCCATTTTAAAGAAAATTTGAGGGCAGTACGGTTTGTACGAAACTGGGTTGTTTAACGGTGAAAAAGCACGCCTAATGACGTGCTTTATCCGACTCAAGTAACAACAAAGGTACTACAGTTTGGTTTTTAAGCCACGACGAATCAATAATGCATCGGTCGATGGCTCTTGCCCACGGAATGCTTTATAGGCTTCCATGGGTTTTTTTGAGTTTCCAATCGCCAATATTTTTTCTCGAAACTCAATCCCGTTTTCAATGTTTAAGCCACCATTGTTTTGAATGAATTCAAAGGCATCTGCGGCAAGGATTTCACTCCACATATAGGCATAATAACCTGCAGAATAACCACCGCCCATAGAATGAGAGAAGTAAGTTGATTTATAACGAGGGGGAATTGCGGGTAAGTCGACGCCGTGTTTCGCTAGAGCTTGGGCTTCAAAGGCATTTATATCATCAATGCTATTGGCGCTGGAAATTGAGTGGTATTCCATGTCCAACAAAGCCGCAGACATATATTCAAGCGTATCGAAACCTTGGTTAAAACTGCGAGATTTAATCACTTTATCAAGCAATTGCGCTGGAATCGACTCGCCGGTTTTATAGTGCTTAGCATAGTTTGCGATTATTTCTGGTTGCGCGGCCCAATCCTCTTGGAAAGTTGATGGAAATTCAACAAAATCTCGTGACACCGCGGTCCCTGCCAATGTTGGGTACTTAACATCAGAGAACATGCCGTGTAAACCATGACCTAACTCGTGAAACATAGTGGTCACATTGTCATAACTTACTAATGTCGGACTGCCTTCAGGCCCTTTGGGGATGTTCATTACATTAACAATCACCGGCTTTTGTTCAAGTAAGCCAGATTGACCAACAAAGGCTGACATCCAAGCTCCGCCTCGTTTACCGTCACGGGCAAAATAATCGGCATAGAAAATAGCAAGACTGTCACCATTTACATCAAATAGTTCATAAGCTTCTACGTCTGGATGATAAACGGGCAAATCTGGACGAGCTTTAAAATTAATGCCAAACAAACGGTTCATGGTGTAGAACAAGCCATCGTGTAATACACGATTAAATTCAAAATATTGTTTTACTTTATTTTCATCTAAATCGTATTGTCGTTGACGTACTAGTTCGGCGTAATAGGCCCAATCCCATGGTTCGAGCTTAAACGAATGGCCTTTCATCTCTATCATCGTTTGGATGGCTTGGGCTTCTTTTTTGGCTTTTTCAACGACCGCAGGTACCATGCTGCCAAACATTGCCAAAACTGCTTGTGGCTTTTTCGCCATTTGAGCTTCTAAGCCGTAACTTGCCCAATTGTCATAGCCCAACAGTTGGGCTTTTTCGGCGCGTAAATTGGCTAATCGAGCAACTATTTTGCGGTTGTCGGTAGCACCTGTTTGGGCTCGATTGGCCGATGCTTGCCATATTTTTTTACGCAGTTCGCGATTATGTATAGAAGCCAATATAGGCTGGCGTGTTGTATTCGTGATGCTTATAGCATATTTACCCTGAAGACCCGATGCCTCAGCCGCTTTTGCAGCCGCTTTAATTTGTGACTCTGATAACCCATCAAGCTCTTCAAGATTATCAACAATCACTTGAATGTTTTTCGTTTCTTGTAATAGGTTTTGGGCAAATTGGGTGGTTAAGTTTGAATGTTCTTCATTTAACGCTCGAATGGCGTGTTTTTGTTGCTCGGTTAATTTAGCACCCGCTCGGACGAAGTTGCGATGATATACTTCAAGCAGCCGCAATGATTCAGGATCCAAGCCCAATTGCTCACGTTGGTTGTAAAGGGTTTCAATGCGGGCAAATAATTTACTATTTAAATTGATGTTGTCATAGTGACCGGCCAGCAAGGGGGCGATTTTTTTTTGAATATCGCGGCGCTCTGCGTTGCTGTCGGTGCCCGCTAAATTAGAAAATACCAGAGACACACGAGTAAGCAGAGCTCCAGACTTTTCCATTGCTATCAGAGTGTTGTCAAAAGTTGCAGGCTCAGGATTATTGGCTATGGCGTCAATTTCTTGTAAATGTTCGGCCATCCCTTGAGTAAAAGCACTCATAAAATGTTCATCTTTGATCGCATCAAAATCTGGGGTTTGGTACTGTAATGTACTAGCGATCAGCAGAGGATTCGTTTGTTTGATACCTTGCTCCTGTTTTTGAGGATCTAGACGTTCAGTAGTGTCGGTTTGATTATTATCACTACAGGCGCCCAGAAGTAGCGTTGTTGAAATTGCTAACGCAACAACAGAAATTTTCATCATTTACTCCAATAGACTTTAAAAAATTCAATCAAGTATAGTCTTATCAAAATCAACAAAGAAGCATCTAAATCATTAGTTTAACTTGCATTTTTGATCTAGAGCAATCATTTGAAAAGTAGTTTTAAAGGCTAATGTCTTTATCATTATAGACACAATTTATCTGCTGTTATTTTGTTGTTTCTAAGGGGATAAAAAGGTGAGCCGTGGTTTAAAACTCAGCTATGATACATGTAGCCAGCTAATGCTAAATGACTAAAGTTAAAAGGCTAAAGTTAAACGGCTAATGCCAAATAGAAATATAGCCAGTTAATGTTCAATACATACTTAGAAGAGGGGGTATAGGTAAATTATTTTTTAACTTGTACTAAACTTAGTCCCAGAAAGTGTTGGATTTTAGCTGATTGTCGTGTATTCACGAATTTTCGTCGTTAACCATAGGAAATGGTGTGTTAACCACACTCTCATAATGGAGAATAGGGCAATACAATAGCACCTTTTGTATTGGTTGCTTCTTCATACTTCATACAGTGTCATTCATTAACGAAACGATAGGCGAGAACAATGAATCAATTGATTTTAATTATTTTGTCCATATTCTTACCACCGGTTGCCGTATTTATAAAGGCAGGTGTTGGTAAAGACTTACTTATTAATATACTTCTTTGTTTGTTGATGTTCATACCCGGAATTATTCATGCTTTATGGGTAGTGACTCGCTAGCAGCAATCTTATCCTAACCACATAAAGCTTTTGCTCACCCAGCGAGAATGTAGACGTTTTAAGATAAGGCCCTGATTGCGACAATCCTACTTCGTTGCTCCTTGGGTTTTGATAAAGTTAAGGGGTTAAGTCGCTTCATTTTCTGCACTTATCTTTGTCCCAATTTTTTGACTATTTGGGGCATTCTGTCTTTTTATAACCACCGCTTTGCGGCGGATGCCTGTATTTTATCCAATATAATGTCTTTTCTTTTTCAAAGTGCATAATTTTTTATCGTATGAAAAACGATATTATTTAACTTATATATTCCCCTATCGTTATGCTTTTAACACCTTGTTTGAGTTGCAAAAAAAATTGTTTATCAAATGATAGCTAGACGTGTTTTTGATGAGGGTTGGCCTGTAGCCCTTGCTGTGCTTGACTTTTGTGGTGGTAAAGTTTGATTTAAAAATTGATGTAAAGGAAATTGTTTACTACCCTTTATGAGTGAACAAATGATAGGTTTCAGGCGGTTATCTTTGTGGTAATCAACCTAAAAGAATTCGTTCTAAAGTCCGCATTAAGGGGGAAGTATGTGGTCAGGGTTAAGTAACTATAAAAAAATTATTATTGTCATTTTTATGATTCTAGTCGCTCCCTTTTGGCCTGAATTAATTTCTATGCTCAATATAGGGGCAAGCGAGATAATCATTGGCGTTTTTATTTTATTTTTGGGTCAATTATTCAGTAAAATTCAACGCTTATTTCATCAGTTAAAACACGAGGTAATGACTTTTAGGCTTGCTTGGTCACAAAGCGCGATCGTCAAGCCACAAATATTTTTTACCCAGGCAATTTTTTACAGCTTTGCGGTGATAGCGACAGGCTCTTTAGTTTATGCGTCGGTATTTATTTTACCTGCTTTGTTGTTTAACAATATTATCAATTAAGCCGTATTAGCAGGTCTCTATAAAACGGCTGTATAACGGCGATGTTAAATGCGAATTGATGGCTCATAGCTCTACACTATTATAGCTCCACACTATTATAGCCCCACACTATTTTCGTTGGGGCTAGCTCTCTATTGTAACTTTACTCGATGGGGAATAATCTAAAAAGATACAAACCCTCAACCCTTTCAAATAATCTAAACCAACAACGTGGGGTTAAATAAAACTCGCATCGTTTATTATTGCTGGCTGGTTAACCAATCTGCTGGGGTATCAATATCTTTAATGACCCCAACATCATTAACTTTTATTTCTACAAGATTTTGCTTGTGTTGTTCAATAATGGGTTTAGCCCCAAGAGGGTAGGTTAAATTGGATAAATCATCTATATAATCAACACCAAAACAGACAGGGTGTCCAGGTTGACCTTGATAACTCGGTCGGATAATGCGATTTGGCTTAGCAAACTGTTTAAGTTTAACCATTGTTGACGGCTGAATAAAAGGCATATCGGCGAGCAGTAGGGTTAACGTTTGAACTGAGGTTGCTGGCAATAATTTCTGAATCTGTTGAACGCCAGCGGCAATGCTGTGGCCTAAACCTATAGGTGAAGACGGGGCGGTCAGGACAAACACATCTTGGTTGCCGAGTAATTTGGCAATGTGTTGGTCTTGTGCGTTTTGAATAACAAACAACATATCATAATGCGGTTTTACCGACTCTAAGGTTTGCAATAACAAAGGTTTCGTTAAATGTTCAGGGGATGATAAACGCTTATCACTGCCGTATCGACTCGAAATTCCTGCTGCCAAAACTAAAGCAATGTGCATTGTTATAATGCCTCTTTATTGATTTTATGTTGAACCCGTATGATGTCTGCTAAGGTAGCAATAGCAATTTCAACGGGTGTTTTACTGCCAATATTTAAGCCAATAGGGGCATGTAAGCGTTCTAGTTGCTGCAAGGGAATGTCGCAGATCCGTTGTAGTCGTTCAATTCGAGCATTACTGGTTCGTGTCGACCCCATGGCACCAATGTAAAATGCGCTGGTGTCAAACACACTCATCAAGGCTACATCGTCAATACTCGGATCATGAGCTAAAGCGAGTACCGCACTGCGACCGTTGGCGTATTTTTCGACAAACAAGTCTGGTGACATCCAAATAATGTCGACACCACCACGAGCTTTATTAAAGTGCCAACTATCAGATAAGCCTTTTCGGGTATCACAAACTTTTACTTGATAGCCTGCCAAAATGCCTAAGCGCGCTAATTGTTCTGTCACTTGCCCAATCCCAATGAGTAATAAAGTGATCACCTGTTCATAGGCTAGGGTGACTTGATGTGGTGCCGTTACTACTTGCTGCGCTGGGGTATCATTTAACAACGATACATGTTTGGCATCACCATCTAATTCTATGACTCTGCTAAAGGGTTGTTGTTTGTCGGCAAATTGCAGCCATTGCTGAAAATGTTCTTGGTGTTTGGTGACCGGCGGTATGTATTCAACCAATAACTCGATTGTCCCCCCACAAGGCAACTCTCGATAAATAGACGCACTAACAGCATGCTGACCATACGTAAACAGTTGCGTTGGTTGGTTAAACTTACCTTGTTTGAGCATCTCGACAAAGGCATCTTCAAGACAACCGCCAGAAATAGAACCAAATCTTTGCCCGCCATCAGTAACAAAAATTGAACCGATTGGGCGTGGCGCTGAACCATAGGTATTTAATATGGTACATAACCAAAAAGGCTTATTTTGTTGAATGTAATTAACAGCTTGTTCAATAACCGGTTTGTCTGAAAGTTGCATTCTGTTAGCTCTGTGAACAATGTTACCTATACGTTACTGCTTATTTATATAAATTAAAAGGTGGTCGGCGGTAAAACCTTAACCCGCAATCGAATTCAGTTTAAAAAGTTAGATAAAGTAAACATTTTAGTTTGGTTCGCTAATAGCTAATGCGATGAAAGGTAGCAAAGATTAGGGGAATTTGGGGTAAAAAAAAGCCCGATTAAATAATCGGGCCCAACAATTTAAGTCGTAATAAGGAAGTTAAATAAATCCAGGAACAATTTGCTAAGACAATATCTCAACAAGTTCAGAATATGGGGCGCATTTTAGGTCTGAGATTAAGTCAGAACAAACGAAATAAATTGCGCCCATCCATTATAAAATCTAATGCGTAAACAAGGTGTTTCTAAAGGCTGTGGATTTATGCAATAAAAATTAATAAATAACGGTAAATGACCGTATTGTCGGTATTTTTATCTGTTTTTTGATTGTTTAATAGTCAGTGATAATCCGTTTTAAGGTAGCAAAAAACATTTGTAATTGTCTTGTTGAGTTAAAATAATTTACCCTAACACATAAGCTAAACTTACCTCTTTGCAGGCTTATCTTTTTTTTAAACATTAGTTAACCAAATCCTTACAAGTGGCGGTACCTCACTGTGCTTTGTTATTGATTTTGAATTTATTTTCTAAAAAATATGTAAAGCCTGCGGTTCACTACTTGAGTGTGGGTTTCAAATTCGCTTACTATAAGGGCACCCAATAAGAAGTATGTAGTGCAATGCCTGAACAAACTCAACAATTTACCTACTCATTGCGAGTCTTTTATGAGGACACCGACGCGGGTGGGATCGTTTATTATGCAAATTATTTAAAGTTTGCCGAGCGAGCTAGAACCGAGTGGCTTCGGGAGCTTGGTATTAACCAATCATATTTTCTTGAACAAAATCTCGCTTTTGTGGTCAGAAACGTTGAAATGGATAACAAAGCGTCGGCCAAATTGGATGATCTTTTAACCATCAAAACATCCATTACATCGTTAAAAAAAGCCAGTCTTGTTTTTAACCAACAAATTTTCAATCAACATTCTCAACTTTTGTGTGAGGTAAAAGTGCTTATTGCCAGTGTCAATTTACAAGCCGGAAAACCTTGCGCAATTCCAAAAACCATTTTAGGAGCATTAAACAGTGCACGCTGAACTTTCGTTTTTTGATTTATTTTTACAGGCCAGTTTACTTGTTAAAGCTGTGATGCTGTGTTTATTGTTATTCTCCGTTGCCTCTTGGACCATGATTATTCAGCGAAGTAAAGCGTTAAATAAAGCCAAATTGCAAGCGCAAAAATTTGAAGATAAATTTTGGTCTGGTGCCGATTTATCTCGTTTATATAAAGAGATCTCAGCACGGGGCCATGTTGATGGTATTGAAAGCCTTTTTGTCGCCGGTTTTAAAGAGTTTGCCCGCATTAGAAAAAGCCAAAATGTGACGCCCGAATCGGTTGTTAATGGAACCCATCGAGCGATGCGTGTTGCTCTATCACGAGAAGTTGACACCTTAGAAACCCATTTATCCTTTTTAGCTACGGTTGGTTCTATTAGCCCTTATATTGGTCTGTTTGGCACTGTTTGGGGGATTATGAATTCATTTATTGCCTTAGGTGCAGTACAACAAGCAACATTAGCGATGGTTGCGCCTGGTATTGCCGAAGCCCTTATTGCGACAGCGATGGGTTTATTTGCGGCCATTCCAGCGGTTATGGCATTTAACCGTTTTTCTCATACGGTTGAAAAGCTTGAAAACAGCTATGGTAATTTTTTAGAAGAGTTTTCAAGCATTTTACAACGACAAGCCGTGATGCCAGCAAAAACACAGGCGTAATAACAGCATGATGTACACAAGAGTGAAACGAAAACGCGTGGCAGAAATCAATGTGGTTCCCTACATTGATGTTATGTTGGTGCTGCTGATTATTTTTATGGTAACAGCGCCGTTAATTACCCAAGGTGTTAAAGTGGACTTACCCAAAGCCGAATCTGAACCGTTAAAACAAGATTCTAAAACCCCATTGGTTGCCAGCGTCGACATTAATGGGCTTTTTTATCTCAATGTAGGCGATACCAAAAGTGAGCCTCTTGAACCTAGCGAGCTAGCAACTTTGGTCAAAGCCCGCTTAGTGGTCGACCCAGATACGCCTGTGGTGGTCAATGGCGATGGTAATGTGCCATATAATTCTGTTATTCAGTTGATGGTTTTACTGCAAGGCGCAGGCGTACCATCGGTTGGGTTGATGACAGAATCACCGGAGAATTAATGTAGCATGTTGGTATTAAAAAACCTTATTGGTGGTTTTGTTCGTAAATGCATGCTGATTTTCACCTATCTTCCAGATGGAAAAACGGTGAAGCAACAGTATCTTATTGCAGGTTCTGCTGCGGTGGTTATTCATCTTGTGATGGGCATTGTGCTGATGATGAATGCCGACTTTACCCCGCCAGTAAAAGCCACACCGAAAAAAGAAATGCAGGTCATTGATGCCGTTGTTATTGACGAAAGTAAATTACAACAGCATGTGGATAAAATAAAACAGCAAAAAGCAGCAGTCCAAAAACGCGAAGACGATCGCATTAAAGAGCTTGAGCGTAGAGCTCAGCAAGCACAGCAAAAACGCCGTCAAGAAGCGGAACGACTAAAACAACTTGAACGTGATAAACTGAAAAAGCTGAATGAAAAGAAAAAAGCAGAAGCTGACGCAAAGCGGGCAAAAGATAAAGCCTTAGCAGAGCAAAAACTTCTTCAACAAAAAGAGCAAGAACGCAGGCAAGCTGAACAAGCAGCCGCCGAGGCAAAAGCTAAGCGATTAAAAGCCGAAGAAGAAGAGCGTAAAGCCGCAGAAGAGCGTCGCCGTAAGAAAATTGAAGAAGAAAAACGCCGAAAAGCAGAAGCAGAACGCGCAGAACAGCAGCGCTTACTTGAACAGCAAATGTTAGAAGAAATGGCAGCAAGGCAAAGTGCGCGCTCGCAACAAGTGATGACCGAAGTTGAAAAGTACAGTGCGTTAATTACCCAAGCCATTGAGCGTAACTTCATTCAAGATGAATCTACTATGCGTGGTAAGTCTTGTCAGCTTAAAATTAAGTTGGCTAGTAATGGCTTTGTTATTAATGTTCAGGCAATACAAGGTGATCAAGTTGTCTGTCAAGAAGCAATGAAAGCGGTAAACAAAGCTGGCACGTTACCTGTTTCTAAAGACCCATTGGTATTTGAGAAATTAGAAAATATCAGTTTAACTTATGCACCAAAATTTAATTAACCGGTAAATAAAGAGAATTATGTTTAAAAAATTAATCTTTCCTTTCGTGTTATGTATGGCCTTTATCCAACAGGCTCATGCGGAACTTGAACTCGTCATTACTGGTGGGGTAAACACGGCCAGACCAATTGCGGTCATGCCATTTACCTATTCCGGTGAGACGGCCTTACCTGAAAATATTTCTAAAATTATCAGTGATGATTTATTGCGCAGCGGTAAGTTTAATCCGATTAATCAACTGAATATGCCACAACAACCGAAAACACTTGCCGAGGTAGATTACCAAGCATGGGTAGACCTTGGCGTTGAAGCCTTGGTTATGGGCAATATTGAACAACCATTACCAGGTAAGTTCTTGGTATCATTTAAGTTGATTGATGTTATTCGAGGTCAAATGATGGGGGTTGATGGTCAGTCTATTGAAAATGGCCAACTGGTACAAGGCAGTTCGCAAGTACTTATTGACTCCGTGCCGAATCAATATATTTCGGCATCGCTGTTTAGACCTAAAGCACACCAAATTGCCGACAGTATTTATGAAAAGTTAACGGGAAGCCGAGGCGCGTTTTTAACAAAAATAGCGTACGTGGTTGTGCAAGATGAAGGGAGTAGAAAGTTTCAATTGGTTATTGCTGACTACGATGGTTACAACGAGCAAGTTCTGCTGACTTCGTCAGAGCCGTTAATGTCACCAACCTGGTCGCCAGATGGTACAAAATTAGCTTATGTAACCTTTGAAAATCGTCAGGCACAAATTTATATCCAAGACATTTACACTGCCAAACGCGAACTGTTAACCAGTTTTAAGGGCATAAATAGTGCTCCGCGCTGGTCTCCTGATGGCAAGCAAATGGCGATGGCTTTATCGAAAGACGGTAACTCTGAAATTTATATTATGGATTTAGCGACCAAAAAATTGCGTCGTGTAACTCGTAGCATTTATATTGACACCGAACCAAATTGGTCGCCAGATGGAAAATATTTAGTATTTACCTCTGTTCGGGGTAGTAAACCACAGATTTATCGAGTAAATTTAACCAACGGAAATGAAGCCCGTTTAACCTTTGATGGTGAAATGAATCTTGGCGGAGCGATTACCCCAGACGGTAGCCAGCTTATTATGGTAAACCGAACCAAAGGTCAATACCGACTCGCTAAGCAAGAATTAAATGGTAGTGGCTCAATTGAAGTGTTAACCAGAACGCACTTAGACGAGTCGCTCAGTATTGCCCCTAATGGTGGCATGATTATTTACACTACCTCACACAATGATCGTAAGGTATTGGCACTGGTTTCTGTTGATGGCCGATTTAAAGCTCGCTTGCCTGCAAAACATGGGCAGGTTAAATCACCATCGTGGTCACCTTTTTTATAAAATCATAAACTTTAAATTAGAAAAATATAAAAGGAAAAAAAATGCGCTTAAATAAAGTTGTAAAAAGCCTTGCTGTAGCCCTTCCACTAATGGCTTTAGCTGCATGTTCTTCAAACGGTACGACTGACGAGCAAGCTGAAATTGCACAAAAAGAAGCGGCAATGAAAGCTGAAAAAGAACGCCTAGCTGCAGAAGCTCAAGCTCAAGCAGCTGCTGAAGTTGCGCGCTTAGAAGCAATTAAACAACAAGAACAAGAGCAGTTACAAACAGAAAATACGGTTTACTTTGACTACGATACGTCAAAATTAGCTGCAGAAGTTACCGCAACTCTAGACTTACATGCTAAATTTTTAGTAGCGAACCCTAACGTACGTGTGATCATTGAAGGTCATACGGATGAACGCGGTACGCCTGAGTACAACATTGCTCTAGGTGAGCGTCGTGCCCAAGCGGTACAAAAGTACCTAGAAAACTCAGGTGCTTTACCATCACAAATTGAAACTGTAAGCTACGGTGAAGAAAAGCCAGCAATCAGCTCTAGCACAGATGCTGCTTACGCGAAAAACCGTCGCGCAGTTCTTGTTTACTAATTTAGACTTTATAGTCTGTTAGTTAAATAAACCAGGATAAGAGATGAAATCAAATAAGCTTTTATTAGGTTTAATGGTCGCTGCTGGTGCTTTTCAAGCACTAGCAGCTGAGCCTGCACCGGTATCAGATATTAATCAACAAGTTCAACAACAGAGTGACGTTGCCACCTTACAACGCCTTCTGCAAGCTCGTAACCGTGCTCTTAATGACTTGCAAATGCAAGTAGATGCTATGCAAGTAGAGCTTAGTGAGTTACGTGGACTAACCGAAGAGCAAGCTCATACTATTAGGCAAATTTTGCAACGCCAACGTGAAATCTATCAAGAAATTGATCGACGCTTAAGCGCAGCACCTGCGGCTACGGTTACCCCAATAACGCCTTCAAATAGTGGCAGTAGCATAGCCTATTCAGATAACTTCACTGAAAACGAAGCCTATGATCATGCGGTTAATCTAGTGCTTAAACACAAGCAGTACGACAGAGCTATTGCTGAGTTTTCGTCGTTTAACAGCAAGTACCCTAATTCTACCTATTCTGCTAATGCTCATTATTGGTTAGGACAGTTATTATTTAACAAAGGTGATTTAGCCGCAGCCGCGACTGAATTTAATAATGTTATTAATAATTTTGAAAATTCCAATAAGCGCAGTGATGCTATGCTTAAATTAGGCATGGTGGCTCAAAAGCAGAATGATATTGCAAAAGCCAAGGATTTATACAATCGGGTGATTAGCGAATACCAAGGTTCTTCAGCAGCCCAGCTTGCGCAAGCACGTTTAGCAAATCTGTAATTTATGAAGGTTAACAACATTGTTAACTACATTTGGTTACACTTTGCGCTGATAAGTTGAACTATTTGCTTTGTTTTTGTGCAAGTGGAATTATTTTTCAAAAAAACACAAATTTGTTGTTGCACTAAATCCTATAATCAGTATTATATGCCCCGCGTTGAGGCACAGGCCACAACGCGAAAAATGTCGGTCGTTAGCTCAGTTGGTAGAGCAGTTGGCTTTTAACCAATTTGTCGAAGGTTCAAATCCTTCACGACCGACCACTTTCTCAAAACCAAATTGAGAAGGTGAAAATCTATATGTCGGTCGTTAGCTCAGTTGGTAGAGCAGTTGGCTTTTAACCAATTTGTCGAAGGTTCAAATCCTTCACGACCGACCACTTTCTCAAACCAAATTGAGAAGGTGAAAATCTATATGTCGGTCGTTAGCTCAGTTGGTAGAGCAGTTGGCTTTTAACCAATTTGTCGAAGGTTCAAATCCTTCACGACCGACCACTTTCTTTTACTAGAAAGTGAACTAAATAATTGGCTAGGACGTTTTCCTAAACAAGATTATTTATATACCTAATGTCGGTCGTTAGCTCAGTTGGTAGAGCAGTTGGCTTTTAACCAATTTGTCGAAGGTTCAAATCCTTCACGACCGACCACTTTCTCTAACCTATAGAGAAGGTGAAAATCTATATGTCGGTCGTTAGCTCAGTTGGTAGAGCAGTTGGCTTTTAACCAATTTGTCGAAGGTTCAAATCCTTCACGACCGACCACTTTTCTGATAATCATCCCATTTATAAAGATTCCCCCAAAGCCAAGCTTTTAACCGCTAGCTCATTAATGCGTTCAAGTTTTTTAAGACGTTAGTTTTTAACTTTTCATCCTGCTCACCTAAAAACACGAGAACCTTGTCGTGTTTGCGCCCAAAGCTAATAAGGCCTGCTACACTTATGGCTGTAAATCTTATATAATACATCACCCTAAATTCTATTTAACCTATTCACGAGTTTCAGAAGTATGTTAGAGACCACCTTAGCCGTAGATTTTGATTATACCTTTCCTGCCAAGCCAGCGCCGATGAGCGATGCTGAAAAAGCCGAGTATAAAGACAAAATCAAACAATTACTGAAAGAGAAAAACGCAGTACTAGTGGCTCACTACTACACCGACCCTGAAATTCAGGCCTTAGCGGAAGAAACCGGTGGTTGTGTTGCCGACTCGTTAGAAATGGCTCGTTTTGGTAATCAACATTCTGCAACCACTCTGATCGTTGCAGGGGTTAAGTTTATGGGCGAAACAGCTAAAGTTTTGACCCCAGAAAAAACGGTTATTATGCCAACGCTTGAAGCGACGTGTTCATTAGACTTAGGTTGTCCTATTGAAGAGTTTAATAAATTCTGTGATCAACACCCAGAGCGCACGGTGGTGGTTTATGCCAATACCTCAACAGAGGTGAAAGCGCGAGCTGACTGGATAGTCACTTCATCTTGTGCGCTTGAAATCGTTGAACACCTAGACGAACAGGGCGAAACCATTTTATGGGGCCCAGACAAGCATTTAGGCTCATACATCAAAAAACAAACCGACGCCGATATGATCATGTGGGATGGTGCATGTATTGTCCACGATGAGTTTAAAACCAAAGCGTTAAAAGACATGAAGGCCTTACACCCAGATGCCGCTATTTTGGTTCACCCAGAATCACCTGCCGAAGTTGTTGACCTTGCAGATGCTGTAGGCTCTACCAGCCAGCTCATAAAAGCCGCGCAAGAAATGCCACACAAGAAATTTATTGTTGCCACAGATCGCGGCATCTTTTACAAAATGCAGCAACTGTGTCCAGATAAAGAGTTCTTTGAAGCTCCGACTGCAGGTGAGGGCGCAACATGTCGCAGCTGTGCACATTGTCCTTGGATGGCTATGAATGGTTTAAAAGGCATTCACGATGCGTTAATCGATCCTACTGGCCGTGAAGTGTTTGTTGATATGGACCTTCGAGACGGTGCTCTGCGTTCGTTAAATCGCATGTTAGAGTTTTCAGCGAGCCTTAAACTTCCGCAAAAAAATAACACCTAGCGACAAGTGCGTAAATAACGTGCAAACAGTTTAGCAAATTACTGTTTGCACTTGCGCCCTGACTAAAATTTACCTAATATACGCGCTCATTAGTAAATACAGCATTTACTAATGCGTGAAGACAACACGGTAATAAAATCACAAGACAATTCAAATTAAGATGACTTGTTTGAGAGGCTGCCAAGTGGAGATACCACGCCAAGGCGTGCTCAGCCAAATCATTTAGAACAAATTAAGGTGACGTGTCCGAGTGGCTGAAGGAGCACGCCTGGAAAGTGTGTATACGGAAACGTATCGAGAGTTCGAATCTCTCCGTCACCGCCATATTCTAAAAGCCCGCAAGCATCATGTTTGCGGGCTTTTTTATTCCTTTTTCGAACAATCCAAAGCCTGTCTAGTTTAAATATATTCGAGAATGAGACGCATGTGTCACCGAGCCCCTTTATTTATTGTAATGTTGCAAATTTATTCCTACGCCAATTTAGCGTAGGTGGTCACAAGGCCGGTAACAGAGTGGTATCATCGGTGATTGCAAGGTCACAGGTTGGTATAGTAGCCAGCTGCGTAAGATATAATGATGGATATTAAAGTAATGATAATAGAGTCGCTATTCCTAACAATGAAGCTATCCGTTGAGTTATTCATAATGATATCTACTCGCGGTGAGATGGGGGGAAACACCTTAACGAAAACATAACAGACAATAATGACCACAATACTCTTGAAAGGATTGTCAAGGTAAATAGAAAGGACTATAGACAGTATCAGAATAATGCCCAAAGTACCATTACCGATTTTACTTTCGAAAAAAGTTTGTAGCGATTTTAATCTGAGCTCTAGTGTGTCATTAGCACTCGCAAAAAGGGCGTGCCCTTTGGAAGATGCTGAGTTGTATTCAATCGAGGAACCGTATTCCCCAAACCGAAGACTCATGTGATCATAAATATCTAAGGTAAAACCTACTATTTTAGACTTTCTTATTGTTTCCTGCTCAGGCTTAGACGTTTCCGCAAAAAATTCGTGGCATGATTTATAACTGTACTCTTCACCGTCAACAAGTGTTATATCTATTTTTGCAACGAATTCATTTTGTACTAAATCTTCATCTAGCCGCACTCTTTCTATGAATTTTATCAAGTTTTCAAAGGTGATGTTTCTGTTATAGATGGTGTTGCTGATGGTTTTAGGTCTGCGCATAATCTATGAGTTTTTATTTAGTAAAAAGTTAGTATAACAATATAAATCAATAGATTACACGGGTTGTGACTTTCCTGTTAAGTAATTCATTGGTTATGTATTACTTAACATAGTGTTATTGTCTCATAATTGAAATACCCGCTGGTACAAAGGGGATATTCGATCTAGCATAAATCCTTTATTTATGAGGGGGGTAGGTGATATACCAAGAGTCGAGAGCTCAATCTCTCCGTCACCGCCATATTCTAAAAGCCCGCAAGCATCATGTTTGCGGGCTTTTTCGTTTGTAGGTTTAAGCCAATCTATATAAACGTTAATGGTGTTTTTAGTGCCTTACTGAACGTCCTTTTTACTCATGTATTTTTAATTTCTAACATCCCTTATTTGTTTGTATTTTGCATGTTATGAATACGTATGCATTGACTATTTTTTACCCTGTTTATTTTGCTATGTTAATAATGCCGTAACATCTGTTTGTGGATGATGTAAGGCATAAAAATAATATAAGAGCTTGGAAGCACTGTAAAAAATTATCATACGGATAACTTCTTGGGGATAGAATATGTTTAAGCTAAACGGAGTCTCTCGTGCGCTTTTGGCCTGCGGTCTGTTGGTTTGTTCAGGGCAATTACTTGCCGAACAAGTGGAGCCGACAGAAGAAGAGAATCAACAAGATGAGATGGAAATCATTGAAGTCACCGGCTTCAAAGGATCTCTCATTCAATCAATCAATCAAAAACGTTGGGCCGATACGGTCTCAGAACAAATTTCAGCCGATGACCTCGGTGGTTTACCTGATGTCTCGATGGCCGATGCCTTAACTCGATTACCGGGGATTGCCGCAGTACGTACTGGAGGTCAGGCGGCTGAAATCAATATTCGTGGTCTTGGGGGCGGTTTTGTTTCTTCCACATTAAATGGTCGCGAACAGGTGTCTACATCAGGCAATCGATCTATTGAATATGACCAATACCCATCAGAACTCATTTCATCTGCAGCGGTTTATAAATCATCGAAAGCCTCGCTTATTGAAGGTGGTGTTGCTGGTACGGTAGAGTTAAAAACCGCAAGTCCGCTTGCCAATGAGGAGCAACATACCTTTAATCTTAATGTGCGCGGTATGTACAACGACCGAGCTCAAGAAGTTGCAGATGCGAAAGAATGGGGTCATCGTTTTAGCTTTTCTTATCAAGGTAAATTCCTAAATGAAACCTTGGGTATGTCTTTAGGTTATGCCCGTTTGTATCAGCCGGGGGTGGCAACGCAATTTATTGGCTTTGCCTATAACGCTGACCAAGATGTTGATTTTCTGGCCAACGATGTTGAAGGGCCTGCTGATGCACCAGAAAACGAATACTTAAGTGAAGGCTTTGAGCTACAACATCTCGGTGGTGAAGAAACCCGTAATGGTTATGTCGGTGCTCTTGAATGGGCTCCAAACGACACCTTTGTCGTTCGAGCTGATGCGTTTGTATCGAAGTTTGACAGCGAATCCTTTGCCCGTGGTTTTAGGGTCAAGTTTGACGGTGAAACCGCAGCCATAGCCAATCCTGTGGTGGTTAATAACTCCATGATTGGTGGAACCATCAACCGTAAAAGTAAAGGTAATAATACCCGCGTTGAGCTGGTAAATGATGACAATCAAGACTTTGATGAAGTAGAAAGTTATGGGGTGAATTTTGATTGGCAAATTACTGAACGTTTAAATGCCAGTATGGATGTAAGTTACTCAAGCGCCGAAAGTGAGTTTAGAAATGGCTTACTATGGTCTTTGGTTGCTGAAGATGCGACGGTTGCTAATCCGGTGCTTGATCAAAATGTCTCAATTTCATATTTGCTTAATGGCTTGGACTTGCCAGACATTGGTTTTAACCAAGAAGATGCATTTACCGATATCGACCGAGTTATGGTTAGCAAGTACGGTATTTATCCATATGAGAATACCGATGAACTTAAAGCCTATCGTTTAGATTTTAATTATGACTTAGATAACGATTACATTTCTTCGGTTGAATTTGGTATTCGCTATTCCGATCGAGACTACAGCAGTGATCGCTCGGTTTATGAATACGGTGCCGATAATAACTTCTCAAGCAGTAATCCTCCTCTTCGTTTAACCAATGACATGGTTGACGTGGTTGATTGGAAGGGCGAATTTAATTACTTTCCAAGTTACCTAGCGATTGATTTAGACAAAGCACTTTCTGCATGGTTTGGTAATGACATTCCACAACCCGTTCAAACTTGGGGGGCAGATGAAGATGGGGTGATTAATAATTCAACTTCGTGGTCGGTATTACAAAGTGGTGAAGTGTACGAAAAGGTACTGTCGGCCTATGTGATGGCCAACCTTGATTTTGAACTATTTAATACGCCCATCACGGGTAATGTGGGTATTCGCATGGTGGAAACTGACCAAAGCGCGACCGCACTTGACAACGTCGGAGGGGTTTTAGCCGCTGGCGCCCAAAATGTGATGGACGATGCCGGTTTGGTTAATTCAAACTATGCACCCAAAATCATTGGGATCAAATATACCGACTACTTGCCATCAATTAACTTAAATGCGCGGATCACCGAAGATTCACAATTGCGCTTTGCCGCAGCTAAAGTGATGTCACGTCCGCCAATTAACCGTTTAGCGGCCGATCGAAGTGCTACCGTAGCAGACGATGGTAAAGTGTCGGGTTCAAGTAATAACAGTCCATTTTTAAAACCTTTCTACGCTACACAATACGATCTTTCTTATGAGTACTATTTCACTGAAACCGAAGGTGCGGTTGCCGTGGCGGTATTCTATAAAGATATCGAGTCGTTTATTCAAAACTTAACGGTGAATGATTTTGATTTCAAAGACGCTGGTTTTTATGTGCCAGATACCATTGAAAACGAAACTACGGGTGTTGTTAGCGAGGTTAACCCTGTTGGTATTTACAGCACAGCCATCAACAATGAAGAAGGCGGAAACATTAAAGGGCTTGAAATCTCATACACTCAAGTCTTTACCTTTTTACCTGACTTATGGTCTGGCTTAGGTTTAAACCTCAGTTACTCACATACCAAAAGTGATGTTGAACTGGTCACCGACTTAGCCGGCGGCTCTGTTGAACAGTCATTACCGGGCTTATCTGAAAACTTATTAACGACAACCTTATTTTGGGAGTATCAAGATTTTGAAACCCGTTTAAGTGCTCGTTATCGTGACAAGTTTGTCTCAGAGCAGTGGGGTGTAAATCAGCAAATTGCTAACTTTGATGAAGAAGTGGTTATTGACTACCAAGCGTCATATAACCTTACCGACCAACTGGGGGCGTTGTTTCAAGTAAACAACCTAACAGATGAACCAACCCAAAGTTACTTCGGTAGTAAGCAGTTTTCCGGTACGACCCAGTATTTTGGTCGCCAATTTTACTTAGGTGTTACTTATTCGTTCTAGCCAAGCGCTAATTCGATAAACCTAAGTAACGATTGAATAAGGAATAATAATAATGAAAACGACAACAACCTTAGCGAATTTGCTAATTGTCGCTTTAATGTCACTATTTCTTACTGCTTGTGGCGGTAGTAGTGATATTAAATCGGGGGAAACCCTTTTAACCTGTGATGTGCCTTTAGTACCTGATGCTACCGGCACATCTTGTGTGGCGCCAGAGCCCATCCAATGTCCACCTCCTACAGTGCCTGATGCACTCAATGAAAGCTGTGTGGTTGGGGTTGACCCAAATGCGCCAGCGCCAGTGTATTTTCCAGCTGACAATGAAGCTGTGCTTTATTTTAATCTTGGCACCGATAATCCAGATGATTATGTCGGCTATCGCTTGCATACTTGGAATACCGACCAATGTGATGCCTATGCACCGCCCCACGATGAGTCAGATTGGGCGAACGGTCATCAATACGCAGGTATTGACCCAACCTACGGTGCTTATTACATCTTAAACATGAAAGAAGACTACACCGAGTGTGGTAACTTTATTGTGCATATTGGTACCGATGATGCGGGTAAAGCCCTTGGCAGTGGCGATTTTCAAATGCCATTACGTCAAGACGATCCAACCTATGCTCGGATGAACTTTACGTTTAATGGTGAGCCGTCGGTATTTGAATACCCGGTTGTCTCGTTAGGTAAGCAACCTGTTAAAGCCGCCGATTTTGCCGCGCACTGGATTGATGGCAATACCTTGGTGTGGAACTCAGATGCCGATATTGCCAGCGTAAAACTTCATTACTCAGCTAGCGCGGGTATTGAAGCCGATGAAAACGATATGTTTAACGGCACTACCTTAGAATTGGTGGCGGTTGATTTAACCGACGAGCAAAAAGTGATTGCGCCTCGCGTAAGTGAATGGCCAGCTTATCAAGGCGACTGGAGCATGGATGATGCCAAAGCGGTGTTAAAAAGCCAGTTAGTCTTAGTGGGTTATAACAGTGAAGGCGAAACCGTTGCGGCCAGTTTCGTACAAGCAGATAAAGTATTAGATCACTTGTACACCTCAGGCGATATGGACGCTGATGAAGCAAGCCTAGGGTTAAGCTACAACAACGGGATGATTGATGTCGCACTTTGGGCCCCAACCGCGCAGAATGTGGTTCTAAAAGTATACGATGCTGACAAAGTTGAAACGGGCAGTTTCGCTATGAGCGAAGATACCATGACCGGTATTTGGCACTACAGCGCTGATGCCAGCATGGACCGAGCGTTTTATCAATTTGAAGTAACGGTATACCACCCGCAAAACCAAATGGTTGAAACTTTGCTGGTGACCGACCCTTATTCGGTCAGCTTGTCTACCAATGGCATGTACTCGCAATTTGTTAACTTAGAAGATGCCGACTTATACCCAGATGGCTGGGTGGAACATGCGGTACCAACAGTTGTTGACCCTGAAGATGCGGTAATTTACGAAGCGCATATTCGTGATTTTAGTGCAATGGATGCAACGGTTTCAGAGCAAAATCGCGGTAAATACCTCGCATTTTCTGAAAAAGACAGTGCGCCGGTTATGCATTTACAGAAACTGGCAACTAGCGGTCTTACCCATATGCACATCTTGCCAGCGAATGACATTGCCTCAATTAATGAAGATCCTGAGTCGATTGTTGATTTAACCGATACGGTTGGCGATCTTTGTGCGGTGAGATCTAACGCTGAGGTGTGTGGGGTTGAAGATGCTGACGCTACCTTACAATCTGTACTTGAAAGTTATAGCCCATACAGCAATGACGCTGCCAACTTAATCAATGTACTTCGCGAAGTGGATAGCTTTAACTGGGGTTATGATCCGAAACACTTTAATGTACCAGACGGTATTTATGCATCAAATGCCGACGGTGTTGCCCGCATTAAAGAAATGCGCACCATGGTGCAATCATTACATGAAGTTGGCTTACGCGTGGTACTAGATGTGGTGTATAACCACACCAATTCAGCCGGTCTTTGGGATAACTCGGTATTCGATAAAATTGTTCCGGGTTACTATCACAGCCGTGATTTAATTTCGGGGGCTGTTGTGCAGTCGACTTGTTGTAACGATACCGCGCTTGAACATCGAATGATGGACAAATTTATGGTGGACTCGTTACTTATGTGGACCGAGCAGTATAAATACGACGGTTTCCGTTTTGACATTATGAGTCATGGCTCTAAGCAGCAAATGCTCGCAGCGCGTGATGCGGTTCGTGCCATTGACGAAGATAACTACTTCTATGGTGAAGGCTGGACACGTGACGACAGAGGTTTTGAGCAAGCCAATCAATTTAATATGGCTGGTACTGAAATATCCACCTTTAACGATCGTCTACGTGAAGGTATTCGCAC
Source organism: Thalassotalea sp. 273M-4 (assembly GCF_041410465.1). Classification (NCBI taxonomy): domain Bacteria; kingdom Pseudomonadati; phylum Pseudomonadota; class Gammaproteobacteria; order Alteromonadales; family Colwelliaceae; genus Thalassotalea; species Thalassotalea aquiviva. The sequence goes on along the minus strand of NZ_CP166961.1, from coordinate 2,286,754 downwards.
CGGTGAAATATTCTCTAATAAAGATTACGAAGACGGTCCGTACATCAAACAAGACATCGTTAAACTAGGGATGGCCGGTTCACTTGCCGATTATGTGCTAAAAAGCTTTACCGGCGTAGATGCAACGGGCAGTGCCTACAACCCAGGTATGTACGCTAAAGATCCTGCTGATGTGATCAACTATGTGTCAAAGCACGACAATGAATCACTTTGGGATCAATTGCAGTTTGTGTTGCCATTTAGCATGAGTATGGATGAGCGTGTACGCGCACAAAACGTGTCTCAATCTATCGTTCTCTTATCGCAAGGCGTACCATTTTTACAAATGGGTGGTGACTTCCTGCGCTCGAAATCATTAGACCGAAATACCTATGATGCCGGCGATTGGTACAACAAAGTAGATTTTAGCTTTAGCAGTAACAACTTTAATGTGGGTTTGCCATTAGATAAAGGTGGTCGCAGTGACGATACTTTAGTGTCGCTCGCATCTAACCCTATGGCCCACGTTGGCATTAATGAAATCAGCTTTGCCAGTAAGGTATTTAATGAATTCTTACAAATTCGTCAATCGAGCAAACTGTTTCGTTTAACCAGTGCTGACGACATTATCAAACGTGTTGGATTTCATAATATTGGTAAGCGTCAAACCCAAGGTTTGATTGTGATGAGCATTGATGACGGTATTGGTTTAAACGATATTGACCCTATGCATGATGCCATTGTTGTGGTGGTTAATACCAGCAACATGGATCATTCTCACACAGTGGCAACAGCATCAGATTTTACCTTGCATAGTGTTCAACAAGCCTCTGTTGATGGGGTGGTCGCAAGTGCAAGCTATACCGAAGGCGATGGTGAAGGCACTTTCCATGTGCCAGCATTAAGCACCGCGGTGTTTGTTAAAGCCCAAGGTGAGCAACAAGGTGAAGGCTTATCGGCCTTTGCAACGGCTGGCGCGCCTGATGTTGTACCTTACGGTGATACTAGGGTACTCATTCGAGGGGATATGAATGGCTGGGGCGAAACGGATGCGATGACGTATCAAGGCGATGGTGTTTACTCGGTTGTGCTCAATCTCGCACCTGGTAACTACTACTTTAAAGTGGCATCGGCTGATTGGGCAACCGTTAACCTAGGTGCACCAAGTGCAGATCCTGTGATCATTAACAGCAATCTGGTCTTAGTGCCTGGCAGTAACGATAACTTGATGATTGAAATTACTGAAGAGACTCGTTATACCTTCTCAATTGATGCATCCATTTCAGATGCGCCAGTGTTAACGGTGAGCTATGAAGAACCATTTTACGGTACTACTGTGCTGCTTCGGGGTGATATGAATGGTTGGGGTGAGTCTAACCCATTCACTTACATTGGGGATGGTAAATATTCATTAACCACCACCATTGAAGCAGGAACTAAGTTCTTTAAAGTGGCATCGGCTGATTGGTCTACGGTTAACATGGGGGCACCATCTGATGATACCGAAGTCCTTGCAGGCGAGGAGCAATTGCTCGTACCAGGTTCAAACGACAATTTGTTTATGGACTTTGTTGGCGGCGAATATACCTTTATCTTCGACGCTTCAAATCAACAAGAGCCAGTATTAAGTGTATACAGTGCCAAAATGTTTGGTGAAACCACAGTATACGTGAAAGGCGAAATGAACGGATGGTCTGAAAATGATGCAATGACCTACGTGGGCAACAGCACCTATACCTTAACTTTAAGCTTAGAAGCGCAGAGTTATCAGTTTAAAGTGGCTTCACAAGACTGGTCAACGGTTAACCTTGGGGCCGTTGCTGCTGAAGATGCCGAAGTGTTTCTTAATACCTCTGAGGCATTGGTTCAAGACTCGCAAACTAATTTCATGATTGAAATTAGCGAAGCAGGCGACTACTTGTTTACCGTAACAGGACCTGATCCGCTTAACTCAACCTTAACGGTTACCAAAGTGATGTAACATATTTTGGCAGTATCTGCTTAAATGCAAACGCCCTATTTATATAGGGCGTTTTTTTTAGGTTTGATACGTTCTTTTAAGGCAAGTTTGGCTTTTTATTACCCTTAGCAGAGGTTGGTCGTTTTACTGGCTTGGCTGTTGTCGGTTTAACTTTCGCGTTTCATTTACTTTTCACTTGTATTTTCAGCTTTGCTTTCAGTTTCAATTTCAGTTTCCGTTTCGCTTATCAGAGTGAAAACCAAAGGCAGGTATTTATGATGCTCTGGCGCTGTAGCAATGCGCAAATACTCAGGCAGGCGCTCAAAGTAATCGCTCTCATTGTTAGGGGTAAATTCACATAATGCTTCAATCATTGCAGGGCGTAATAGACGATTCGCTTTAGCGATATTGTCAGGGTGGGTTTTTATTAGGTACTGCTCTAGCGCGACAAGTTTGTCGTGTAATGAGTAGGATGCCTCGCTTATTGTTTTTAAAACCTCCATTTGTTGTTGCTCGTTTTGTAATACCTCTTCTATTTGCGCTTTTTCATTGTTATTTGTTTTGTTTACTGTTTTGCATAATTTGGCGCTTATTTCGCTATCAAGTTTTTTTAGTGTTTCGATAATGGGCAGAATTTGCGCTTCTGGGTTTTTATACCAGTCAGGGCTCCAAATTCTCATTAAATGCCAGCCTAACCGCTTTGGCGCTGCAGGGAGTAATCTATCTCTGTCTCTGGCTGATTTTGCATCAAAATACGCTTTACCATCGGATTCTATGCCCATTAAAAAATGACCTGGGGATTGTGTTGCTTGCACCGCAATGTTTATAAAATAGCCCGCAACGCCAACATTGGTTGTGGTGTTAAATCCGGCATTGTTTAATGCTTTATTAACCGCAAAAGCAAAGTCGTTACTGTCGGCTTCTGTATTTATCGGGCGTTTATTCAGTTGTCCGCTTTGGGCAAACTGTAAAAATTGTTGCAAAGCACGCACCCCATGGCTTGACGAGTCTTTTATTTTTATATGGTTTGGGGTCATCGAACTAAAGGCATGCATGCGTTTTTTAGAACGGGTAAATAGTACATTTAAACGGCGCCAACCAGTACTTGAATTAATTGGCCCAAAGCGTTGCGCCATTGTCGTTTCGCCCGCTTTGTCAGGCCCATAAGTAAACGATATATAAATGACATCGCGCTCATCACCTTGTACGTTTTCTAAGTTTTTTATAAATAATGGTTCATCGCTTTGCTCGTTTACCGCGATTGCTTTGGCAAAATCATCATCGCTTTTGGTCAATGCCTCTACGGCATTTTCAATTTGCTCTTGTTGTTTCACACTCATGGCGACAACCCCGAGTGACTCGTCACTGTGGTTTAGTAAATGGTTTCGAACCGCTTGCGCGATAACCTTGGCTTCTTCGCTATTTTTTTGCTTGATAAAGCGACCATTTTGAATGTAGGTAAATTTAACCCCAAATTCATCACTATGGCTGGCAGGAGAGGGGAACACCACAAGGTTGTCGTCATAAAATTGCTGATTAGAAAACGCGATTAAGCTTTCATGGCGAGAACGATAATGCCAGCGCAGGCGCCGAGCGTGAAAGATAGGTAAAGACACATCAAGAATACTTTCTGAGAGCTCTATGGCGCTAAGGTCATCATCGTCGTTATCAATTGCTCGGTCAAAAAAGCTTGTTGGCGGCAGCTGTTTAGGATCGCCAACCACAACAAGTTGCTTACCTCTAGCAATGGTGCCTAACGCATCTTCGGGTTTTATTTGTGAGGCTTCATCCATAACAATGATGTCAAATTCAATATCGCCAGGGCGTAAATATTTAGCGACCGAATGAGGCCCCATCATAAAGCAAGGTTTTAACGCTAACAAAGACTGACTGGCGCGTTTTAATAATTGTCGAATCGGCACGTGCCGCGTTTTTTTATTTATTTCGTGATTAATTAAGCCCATCTCGGTGTAATCACCGACTTTACCGCTAGCAATACCTGCTTGGGTTGCTCTTATGCCATTTTCGGCAACTTGGTAGGCAATTTTTTGTTGCTGTAACGGCTTTAGCTGGTCATCGATGTCGCTAAACTGCTTTATTATGGCGTTATGTTCGGCGCCTGAAAACTGTGCTAATGCTGGTATGTTGCGCATGATTTCAACCGCGAGGCTGTCGTAAATACTGTATTTATATAAGCTGGTTAAATCTTTCAGTTCACACTCACCTTGCTCAAAAGCCTTAAGCAAGTTATGAAGACCAAGTTCATCAAGGCGACCTTTTAGGCGTAAAAAATCAAGCCAAGGGCCAAGCCAACGCGAATATGCTAAGGCGCGTTGATTTCGCTTTAAAAGTTTCGTTAAATCGCGATCAGACTCTAACCAAAAACTGGCGTTTAATTTAACCGCATCGCTAAAAAGCTTTTGCTGCTCTAGATGATGTTGGTGGGCTTGGGAAATGCTTTGCTGGTTACTTATTAAATCTTCAAGTGCTTTCATGCTGATATTTTGTAAAACATAGTCACGCACTTCTAAGGTATGTAAAGCCATAATGTGACGATACAGCTTAAGTGTTTTGCTTATATCGGCTAATTGCGTTTGACAATCTTGTTGAGGTGATAAAACTACCGTGTCAGCAAATATTTCGCCAACAATCGTTTGGTTAATCAGAGTTTGCTCTTGTGCATGAAGGTGTTCAAGGCGCTGAACGAGCGAATGTAATTTTGCTAAAGAGAGTTTATCGGCTGAGTTAGCTGAGCTATCAGAGTTCTTAGCGAGATTTGAGTGAGCTAAATCTGCTTGGCAAGCAAAGCGGATGGTCGATAACTGCTCAGTTAATGTGTTCGCCGTGGTGATTATGTCTGTATGGGTTAAACCCTCTTGTATCTGATTTAACTTATTGGTATTAATATATTTTTCAAGCTCTTGCCAAGTTGAAAAAAGCTCAGTCATAAGGGCGGTGGTACTGGTGTTAATAACATGTTTCATGCCTTTTAAGATATGGCTGTCTAAGCTAAAAAGTGATTTAGCCAAGGCAATATCTCTACCAAAGCCGATGCCAAATGCCAAGCGCACTTTTTTATACCACGCCCTCATGGTCATAATGTCATTAATGGGGGTATTGAGCCCTTGGTACTCGTGTTGTAACAGTGTCGACCAACGCTCTTTTTCATTAATGGCTTCAACTTCGCTCTGATAACGTAATAATGACTGAAGGTGCGAACAAAGTTCTTTAAATGACCTATTATCGTCTTTTGCTAAAGATAATATACACGCTCTCGCATTTCGCCATTTACGACTAAACCAGCAAAAAAAATTCGCATTGCTAATTATGCTTTCGATACGACTAAGTTCCTTGGTTGATGGTAAATCATCAAGGGTGAAAACATTCGTTAATTGCTGTTTTAAATGGTTAAGTTTTTCAAAGTTATCAAAAAGGTTGGGCAAGTCATTATCTAGTTGGTCATTGTCAAACAAGGCGTGGCGACGTGTTATTAAGCGATTATCAAGATCACTAATTAAATCGAAGTAGCGATTAAGAGGATGTAAGTCGGCTAAGGTTTGCGTTTTATAGTGAGTAAGTGCCGGCTCTTGCTGAGCTAAAACACTTATATCTTTTGCCACTTGCTCTGCAAGTTTTGGCAATTGTTGTAAAGAATTAATGCTCATTACGCATTGCGGTAACTTAACCGATGTTTGCAAATATTGGCTCAGCGTATCAACGGCTTGCTTTAACTCATGTCGCAAACTCTGGTTTTGCAAAACATTAATGTTAAAGGTTTGTTTTAACTGATTAAACTCAGCTTGGTAGTGCTCAAAATCCTCAATATGGGTTTGTAAAACTTCGGCTTTTGTTGGTGTTAAATTGGCCAGGGCCTTGGTATTGGTATTGCTATCGCTTCCTATAGTCGATTTTATGAGCTTTAAGCTGTCGAAGTCGGCGAGTAATTGACTCGTTGCTTTATCACTCATAATGGCGCTGTTAGCACTTGAATTTTGGTAGCCAAGTCCTTGCTGAAACTGCTTTAGAGTTATCAGCAGTTGATTAATGGCCCTAGACCAATGGGTTAATAAAGTATGTATGCGCTCACAATCAGCCAGTTGTAATTCACTATTGGTTACCCCGTACCAAGGGTGTTCGTTCAGCTGTGCTTGCTCGCCTAATTGTTTGGTTAACTGTAACTGAACATCAATAAAACGATCTAACGCATCAGCTGTCTGCCTTATTGATGTTTGGGTAATATTAAAGCTTGGACTGTTGGTAGCCTTGATGTTTTTTACATCAAAGTGTGAAAATTGCAGGCGATATCGTGTTGCGGTTGTTAAAATTTGGCCAATGGTTTTTTCGGTGTTTTGCCACATTTGATTAATGAGCGTCGCATATTGGTTAAGCTGACGCTTTTGTTTTTCGTACAGTTGAATGTTTAGGTCGATGTGGTCGGGGTACTGATAACGACTTTGCGCTTGTATGCGCTTGGCAATATTTTTATATACCTGTTTTTTGTGGGTTTTGTGACTGTGTAGTTCAAGGCAAAAATCGCCTAACCCCGCTTTACTTAAACGCTTTTTAACCACTTGCAGTGCCGCCATTTTTTCAGCGACAAACAACACTTTTTTGCCCCGAGCCATAGCGGCGGCAATTAAGTTGGTGATCGATTGCGACTTGCCCGTCCCTGGTGGCCCTTCAATCACCAAATTCTTCCCTTGTAATGCATCAATCAAAGCACTGTGCTGCGAGCTGTCGGCATCATAAATTAACGGGTATTGCTGGTGTATGTTGTCAATATCATCCAACAAATGTTCGCTTGCAAAACCATGCATGGGTGGGGCGTCTATTTGCTTACCAAAAAACGATTGCACAATAGAGTGGTGCAAAATATTGGCCTGAGTTTGAGGCCAGCGTTCAGGGTCAAGGTCTAAGTACATTAACAGTTTACTAAAATCGAACATACCAAGGGTGCAATAACCTTTGAGTTGCCAGTTGGCTTTATGGGGTAAAAGCTGTTCTTCAATGTACTGCCAGTAATCCTGTGGCAATAAGTCATCCTCTAGTTCAGGTAGTGGTAAGTTAAAATCATGCTTAAGTTTTTCTCGAAGGGATAGGTTGGCAATAAGATCTTCGCCGGTGTACTCAATGGTGTAGTTATAAACGCCAAGTGTTTTGTTTAAAGATGCTTTTTCTATTTTTACCGGTAGTAAATACAAGGGAGCAAGCTTTGCTTTACTGTTGGCTTCTTGTTCAAACCACTGCAAAAAACCAAAAGCTATGTACAAAATATTGGCGCCAGTTTCTTCGATAGCTGAATTCGCTTTAGCGCGAATTCGCCTTAACTGACCTTCTAAGGCGTTGGCGAACAGTAATGACGGTATGTTTTTATCATGATCTAGTACAGGCTGAGTACCGCTGTTTTTTGTTGCGTGCTTGGCTAAATCAAATTCACTATTAAGACCTTTTATATCGGCCCATTCTTTGACCGTTGGTGCCGGTTTTAAAATACGCTCTTGGCCATCTTCATCAACCTCAATATAGCCATATGTAATAAGTTCATCTTTGCTAGGCTCGGGTATGGCACGAAAGGAGAAGGTGTCTCCTTCGAGTAATTGCTTTGCTAATTGATTGGGGTTTGCGTCAATCAAGCGAATGTAACCACTTCGGCCATGGCGAAAGTTAAGCAAACGATTACGGCCTGTTAAATCCAGCAAACGATTGCGAATTGCTTGTAATGAGTCAAAAGCAAAATGTTCATTTTGAGAGTTTGGGGGGGCGTGGCTCATATACGCTTGCCTCTATTAGAGTCGACTAGGCTTGTTTACACAAAAAAGAGTGCTTACATACAGTGTATAAGATGATGCTAAATTCGCGTATGAGGTTGTTAAAAGTCGCTCGGTGTAAAGAGTATTTAGCCAACTACAACACACGTTATATAACCATTAGCTATGCTAAAAAATTGAAAGGCTATTAATTGTTTTACCGTACTAACAACACTAACAATAGAAGTGGTTTTAACACAAATAGCGTAGTTTAGCTTTTGGTTATTAAGTTTTTCAGCTGCTTAAATGAGCCGTAAATTAGCCGAATATTGGCTAAATATAGAAAATGGTTATTTTGCATTTGTATTCATCTTTAGATATTTGATACAAAGCTGATCTAAAGGGTTATTTTCAAATAAATGCAAAATATGAATAGATAAATATGCAAAAAAGTCGAATTTCTACTACCTAGATCAATAAAAGCTGTGATATGCTCCGCGTTCATTAGTGAGTTGGCTAATAAATTTACTAATGTTTGGGGTGTTATGTAGTCACTTTTGCTCTCATATCAAACCGCCAGGATGTGTTTTATGGCGATTAATCGAATATTTATTCATTACTGGTTCTTTATTAGAGCCACTGCCATCTAGCGATAAAAATGACTTAAATAGGTATCATCAAACCTCTTTGTTTGGGCGTTTAATCGTCTAATGATAAGAGCATGGCTATATAGCCAAATCTTGGTATGTCGAAAGAATCGCACACGCTTCCTGTCGTTTTACTCCCTGAAAAAATGTTTGTTTAGCCCAAACCGGTTAGGCAAGGCTAAGGTGTTGCTTTTATTAGAGCAAAATTAATAGCCCAAAAATAAATTAATCATAATAAAAATCAGCTTGTTAATAGACACTATATAAATTTTGGAGATGTAGACTTATGACGGAAAATAAATCGCCGTTATTTCGTAAAACTGCTTTAAGTATGGCACTAAGCAGTGTGTTAGCCGCGCCAACTGTCGCTGTTGCCAATGAGAACACTGAACAATCGGTCGCTGGTATTGAGCGCATCGAGGTTAGTGCATCTCGACGAACGTCTACGATTCAAGAAGCACCTATGAATATATCGGCCTTAGATGCTGATGTGATGAAAAATCAAAACATTAGCGCCGTTGAAGATGTTGCACGTTGGGTGCCTGGTTTAACCATTGCCGACCAAGGTGGCCGTGAAGGTGCATCAATTATCGTGCGCGGGCTAAATACCAATACATCCGATCGTATTGCCGATGGCGGTACGGTAGCCACCTATGTTGGTGAAGTACCAATGACCGTGGATTTTCGTTTAACCGATGTTGAACGTGTTGAAGTGTTAATTGGCCCGCAAGGTACTTTATACGGTTCGGGGACGTTAGGTGGAGCGGTTCGTTATTTGTTAAATAAACCCGAACTCGATTTTAGCGAAGCGAACATCAGCGGTGATACATTCTCAATAAAGCAAAGTGACAGCTTTGGTGGTGAAGTAGGGGCGATTGTTAATACCCCAATTATTGATAATGAACTAGCGCTTCGAATTAACGTGAATCAATTTGATGCCCCAGGTTATGTTGACTATCGCTTTGCGGTTTGTCAGCCGGGTGTCTCTTTACCGGATCCTAATTGGCAAGACAGCGCTCAGGTTGACGAAAATATTTGTGGCAAAAAGGATGTTAACGACGAGCAAATTACCACCTCGCGTGTTGCGCTTCGTTGGAATCCGAATGAGTGGTTTGATGCTACCTTAAGTTATTTTTATCAAAAACAACACAATGGTGGTAACTCCATTGTTCAATATAATGCTATGGCGGCAGAAAACCCGCTTGGTGCGTACATTGGTGAATACGATTCAGCGTACCGCGTTGAAGAGCCAAATAAAAAGGTGGACGAATTACTCAGCTTAGAAATGGAGCTCGATTTGGGCTTTGCCGAGCTAGTGTCAGCAACGGGACTAACGGATCATGAACAAGCAGGGCAGCGCGATCAAAGTGATTTGTTGTTTGGTTCAATATGGAGTGGTTATGCAGATTTCCCTGCTTTTACCGCCTATACCTCAGATACGGGTGAGCATAAATCATTTACCCAAGAGCTACGTTTGGTATCACAAATGGACTCTAAGCTGTCATGGATTGCTGGTTTTTACTACAACAAGTTAGATGCCAGTTCGGATGATCGTGAGTATACCCCTGGATTAACCGATGATTGGTTTGATGGCGTCTATGAGAACATTGAGTACGACTTAGAATACATTGCCTTAAACGAGCAAAAATTGGCAGAGTCAGCGTTATTTGGTGAGCTTTCATATCAATTAACTGATAACTGGCAAATTACAGCGGGCGCACGTTTTTATGAGTATGAAGTCGAGTCTTTGTCGGGGAACTGGGCACCATTTTGGAATGGTGAAATAGGCTCGGTAAGTGATATTAAATTACAAGCTTCAAGTGCAAAAGACGATGGTCAATTGCTTAAAGTAAACACCAGTTATCAGTTTAATGATGATGTAATGGCGTATATTACGGTAAGTGAAGGCTACCGCATTGGCGGGTCAAATGGTATCGCGCCTTGTGCTGAAGACGGCTCGATTCAGGTTTGTGCCTTACCCAATGAAATGGATTATCAGCCTGACTTAACCACCAATTACGAGCTGGGCGTTAAAAGCTCATGGTTTAATAACCGTTTGCACTTAAACGCCGCCGTATTTAATGTTGACTGGGACAAAGCACAAATTCAAACTACGACTCAAAACGGCCAAGAACTTATTACCTCAAACGTTGGCTCAGCTAACTCTAAGGGGATCGAGTTAGCTGTTCGTGGAGTATTAACCAATAGCATCACCGCCTATGCGACGTATGGTTATGCAAAAGCCCAATTAACTTCAGATGTACCTTATTTGTTTGGTCAATATAATGACGTTAGTACCGAAGTGCAAAGTTACTACAACGGGGCTGATGGTGACCGTTTACCAGGGGCACCAGAGCAACAATTCTCTATGGGGGTTGATTATGAAACCGAAGTGTTGGGCAATAAGTTATTAAATGTCTATTATGGCTTAACCGCGCAAAGTGATGTGGTAACAAAAGTCGGACAAAAAGCTGACGGTGAAATTTTACCTGGCTATGCTCTTAGCAATATATCGGCAAAATTGTCAGACGGCTTATGGTCTGTAACCTTGTATGTTGACAACGTCTTTGACAAGTACGCATTCACTTCGACGCGACGTGACAAGTCGTGGGCAGGCATGGGCCAATATATTAATAAAGAGTTGCCCGAAATTGAACGAGTTTATGGCCACTATATTACCAAGCCTCGTACCCTAGGTGTTCGCTTTAATTACATCTTTGATCTTTAATTTTAGTTAGCACCTCTATAAGGCACCTTTAATATAAGGTGCCTTATTTTTATGGTAAATTTAACCACACAACGAAATTCGATTTTAAGATGACAAGGTTTAAACGTATAAGTGGCAATGACCAGTATTGAACAACTATTAGTAGAAGCGCAGCAGGCTCTACAAAAGAAATCTTATCAACAAGCCCATCATTGTTTACTGCGTATTTTGCAGCAAGATAGGCACAACGCTGATGCTTATTATCTGCTTTCAATCATTGCTTTTGAACATCACAATAAAACCAAAGCCCTAGAACTGATAAAACGTGCTCAAGCCATTAAACCGCAAGCAAAGTATGGCGTATTAGCGGCAAAGCTATGCCTATTAAATCATGATCATGTCAATGCAAAACAATACGCAGAACAAGCCGGTGAACTTTCGCGATTAAATAATCTTCCTAAATTATCGGGGCCAGAGTGGGATGACTTAGGGGTTATTTACAGTCAAATAGGGTGCCATCAACAGGCTCTTTGTTGTTTTCAAAATGCGGCTAAAGTGTTTGAAGAACATAAAAACACCCCATCATCGTTATACGAACATTTGGCTTCGGCATATAAATATTGTGGCGATTTTCAAGCCGCAAAAACGTGTTATGAAAAATTGTTGGCCGTTAATGAGACAGCCTATGCTGGTCATTGGGCATTGGCAGCACTTGCTCCAGATGCGGGGGCGTCGATAGCTAGCTTAACTGAAAAGTTAGCAACAATAGAAAATATCGATGACCAACTTTATGTGGCGCATGCATTGTCGCGTAAACTTGAATATCAGGGAGATTACGATCAGGCTTTGGCCGTTTTACACGCGCCCAAGCAACGAAAAAAAGCCGAATTAGCTTACCATGTTGATAACGATTTAGCGTTGTTTCAAGCCCTCGAGAAAGTTACTAAGGCGCTTAAATCATCGGCCGTTAGCGAACCTGGTTCGGTGACCAGTGTTGAGCCAATTTTTGTTGTGGGCATGCCCCGAACGGGGACCACCTTGGTCGAACGTTTATTATCTCAAGCACCCCAGGTCATGTCTGCAGGCGAAATGGCGCACTTTTCTGTGGCATTTAAGCAATTATCAACCAGTCAATCAGGTGCATTGCTCGATACGGAGACCGTACATTCGGCTAAGTCAATTGATTGGCCAACCTTAGGGCATACCTATTTAGCGAAAACTCGCGCCATTACCGGTGATAGTAAGCGTTTTATTGATAAAATGCCCATCAATTTTCTCTACATAGGCTTTATTTTACAAGCCTTGCCAAATGCTAAAATTATTTGTTTAGACCGAAATTATCAAGATACGGTTGTGAGTAACTATCGCCAACTGTTTGCCAGTGACTTTGCGTATTATCGTTACAGTTATGATTTAACCGACTGTGCGCGCTATTGTCAGGGCTATTATCAGTTGCTCGATTTCTTTGAGCACACTTTTCCCGAAAACGTCTATCGCCTTAAGTATGAAGCCCTTGTTAATAACCCTATAGCGCAAGGGCAGGCGTTATTTGAATTTATTGATGAGCCTTGGCAAAGCGAATTTTTAGACTTAAGTACGAACCAAGCCCCTGTTGCAACAGCAAGCAGCACACAGGTAAGAACGAGCATTAACAACACGTCCGTAGGGGCATGGAAAAACTACCAAAACACCTTGTCTAAGGTACTTAAATAAATAACAAAGAAGAGCGTAATCTGGCGCTTCTTTTTCGGTTTTGTTGTTTTTTTAATTTATGCCACTGTCAGCATATAACCCACAATGCCAAGCATAAAGCCAAACACCGCACCGATAGGGGGGAGCCAACGTTGTCTCATCGGGACCTGCGGCGCAATGTCTTGAAATACCGAATATAAAATTCCGCCGGCAGCAAACAACATGATTTCTGCAATAATTTCAGGGTAATGAACTAACCAAATATAACCTGCGATGCCTGATAAGGGGCCAAGTAGGGAGAGTAAGATAAATAGTGTAATGATTTTCTTATGACTGAAACGACTGGTTTTTCTTAACTCATCAGAGGCGGCGAACCCTTCTGGAATATTTTGTAAAAACACCAAAAAGGCGAGTAATAAGGCGCTTTCTTTGTTAATTGAATAGGTTGCACCTAGCGCAATTGATTCGGGGATAAAGTCGGTTAACATCGCAAGCAGTAAACTGGCAGAGGTTTTTATTTTACTCATATAAATATCGATGAGCATAAAAAAATAGCCACCTAAGACAAAACACAAGGTACTTTTAAAGATATCGAGTCTTTCGATGCCTTCGGGTACTAAAACCAACGCCACCGCAGCCAGTAAAGCACCGCCACCAAAAGCGATAACCGCATGGCGATATTCGTTTTCTAACCAAGATTTTTTAAAAAGTTTTACGCTGGCTAAACATGCACCAAGTGGCATTGCAAGGCCGGAAATTAAGGTGAGAATTAAAATAGCGGTAATAGGTGTCATAAACCTAATTGAAAATTATGACTGTCTCCAATTAGTCTATACGCCATTAATAACAATGCAACGTTAGCAATAAGCGTTCTGTGTGATGACAAAGAAAATGGGTATAAAGATGCCAGAGAAAAAATCCTCTGACATCTTTTAAACTAGATTATAAACACACGCCAGTGCTTGCGTTCACATCTAGAGGCAGGGTTGTTTGCACATCGTTAACGCAGAAGTTAACAGAAACCGCACCTGACGCCGCACTGGATGTTGCAAAAACAGCGACACCATTTGCATCGGTTACAGCTTGTGCTGACTCATTCCATGTACCGCTAAAGTTACCTGAAATTTGCGCGCCAGCAATTGGTGCGCCTAAGTTATCTAAAAGCGTTACGGTTGCCGTACCACTTTTCTTGCCACGGCCAGCGCCTTCAGTACCTGTAACCACGGAACTCACCACCGAACTAACAGCATCTTCAGTACCACCCGAAGTTACGACAACTTGCTGTTCAATGGTATCTGTAGCACCTTGATTGTCGGTTACGGTTAGTGACACAGTGTAGGTGTTAGCACTTGAGAATGTGTGATTTACAGATTCACCCGTTGCGGTGTTACCATCGCCAAAGTCCCAGGCGTAGCTCACGATATTACCATCGCTGTCTGAGCTTGCTGTTGCGTTAAAGCTACAGTTAAGATCGGTACAGTTGTTGTTGAACGCGGCTGTAGGTGGGGTATTCACTGGACCAGTACTTTCGCCTAAGATTTCAATGTTATCAATAACGTATGTGTCATTGGTGAAGGTGTTAGGGTCGATTAGAATGATCACATTATCTACCGCAGTATCGGCGGTAGCAGTATCAATTCGATCGGCCATTTTAAATTGCAGAGTTTGCCAACCATTAGCGTGCTCTATGAACGCTTCGTATTTACTGTGACGCCCACCAGGGTAGTTACTTGGTGTTGCAACACTGCTGTTTTCTAATTGAATCAGCACCTGCTTACCAACAAGGCTCGGGTTGGTGTTGTTAAAGTCCATGCTAAATGATTTGCTACCAGTAACAAATTGGCCTGCATCAGGAATTGCAGCCGTGCTTGCTACAATGACATCATATTGGCTGGCGCCATCACGAGTATAGGTTAGTACGCCATTGCTCACATCATAGCTACCATTGCTCGATGTTACGGTCATTGCGCTGTTGCCGTTGAAGTTTTCTAGAACTGTTTCTGTCGTTAGTTCAGGGCCGACATAGATATCTGTTTGCACAGAACAGGCACTGGTTACTGCGGTCACGGTTTGGTTGCTAGCAGCACTTGCTTGATCCCACATAACGTCAACAGAATTGTTATTTGAACTGATGATAGTACCACCGGTTACTTGCCAGTTAGTGGCGGCCCCGTTGTTTAGGGTGTAGGTTTGTGTTGAACCCGGCGCGACTAAATGCTCACCCTGTAAGCTTGGCTGGCTTGAAGAATATACGCGAACGTAATCTACTTCTAAGGTTTGTGGTAGCGCTGAATCATCGACATCACCACCCCATGTACCACCAACGGCTAGGTTAAATAAAATGTGAAAATTATTACGACCATCAAAAGGCCAATCTTCTGGAGCAACATCGGCAATAGTTTTGGTTGAGTATAAAAGGTTGTCAACGTACCAACGTATTTCATCGGCCTCCCATTCAATGGCGTAGGTATGGAAGTTATCTGACCATTTGTTTGGCTGCTTTAATATGCTACCACCGGTGTGAGAGTTATTGGGGTAAGGCTGACCATAATGAATGGTCCCAAAAGCAAGCATCGATGATTGACCTGTTGATTCGAAAATATCAATTTCCCCACTTATCGGCCAAGTATTAACAGGATCGGTTGGTAGCATCCAAAATGCCGGCCACATACCTTGGCCACTTGGCACCTTCATTCTGGCTTCAATACGACCAAAGCTCCATTCACCACTGCCAGGCATATTCGCTGTTCTTAGACGAGCAGATGTATATTGCGTCCCTTTGATCCGTTGTTTTTTTGCGGTAATGGTTAGTTGACCATTTTGCACCACGGCATTTTCAGCTTGATAAGACTGTAATTCACTATTTCCCCAACCACACATGCCAGCGCCTTGGTCACAACCGTCACCAATTTGAGCTTCCCAGTTAAGTTGATTTAATTGGGTACCATTAAATTCATCACTCCAGATGGGAGCTTGACATTGCTGTGCATAAGCGACAGAGGTACCTAAAGAAATTGATGATAAGATGAGTAAGCTATTTAATTTTTTAGCTTTTGATTTTATTAGCATTTATGCCTCGTTGTTATTTTTGTTTTCTATGATTATTGTTGTTTTTTTATAAACCAACTGCATTTATTATCTTGTTGGTAGACGATTTAATATAGAATGGTTGTTGTAAGATCAATGTAAAAACGATAAGTCGGTACTTAATCTCGATATAGAGCAGGGGAAACGTCTAGTTGTTTGATTTATGAACAGGTTTGAGTGGCGTTTTTTGAGGGGGCCATATTTTATTGGCAAGAGGACAATAACCTTATAGTGGTTTATTCGGGTAACGCTGAAACTTGGTCAGTATGTACTATACTTAAATGAGGTTGATTGACCTTATTTTGGGAGAACTTAAGTGAAATTATTAGTTACTGTTTTAATAGTCTTTTTAGCGGGTTGTTCGACGACAGATGATTATTCTTGGGCGGGTCTTACTGAAAGCGATATTGAAGCAAAACGTAATGGTGTGGTCATCGTTACCAGTGAAGCAGGGCCTACTTCGACATGTTTAAAAAATAAACACGTTTATTCAATTTATGGTACCTCTGCGGTTCAAGATACTAATGCTTCAAACCAATGTTAAGTATCCATACCATGGTGTAATATAGATGCGTATTTGGCACTTATAACGTAAACATTTGATATTCTGTCTACTAAAGCCTTGATAAAATATTTATCAAGGCTTTTTTATTGTCTAAGACTTGTCCAAGCGCTACGACATCTCTTGAGTACAGCAACTTGTGCAGTGTGTTACTCTAAGTATAATAGCCGATGGTCGATTTCAACTTATTGACTTTGTGACACTTAATGTTATTGAGTAACAAATGCTGGCGTCACAAGGCATTATTTTACATCGACTGCCTTTTAACAATGCGACTCGTGAATATTGTGAGTCTTTTTTAAACTTAAATATTTCGTCTATGGCTAAACCAAATAAAAAA
The DNA here is from genome assembly GCF_041410465.1 of Thalassotalea sp. 273M-4. Lineage (NCBI taxonomy): Bacteria > Pseudomonadati > Pseudomonadota > Gammaproteobacteria > Alteromonadales > Colwelliaceae > Thalassotalea > Thalassotalea aquiviva. The sequence continues at coordinate 2,270,033 of NZ_CP166961.1, read as the reverse complement.
GCGCCAACAAAAGCTGTTGATATATTTTGCAGTAAATGCCAGCAACAGCTTTTTAAATATAAAAAAGGTGGCAAGGGTGCTTTAGTCAAATGTTTTAAAGAACGAATCTGCAAAGACTTTACTGCAGATGGATGTACTTGTCCTAATTGTGACAGTCAGTTTGCTCGAGAAACCCTTATTCGAGGCACTCCGGCCTATAAAATGATGGGTGGAAAAGTTTGGTTTAAATAAGACTAAAAGAGCAGATAACAAAAAGCCAGAATGTATAAATTCTGGCTTTTTGGATTAATAATTTACTTACAAATTTATCTTTGGGCTTATAAACCTAACACTTTTTTGCCTTGTTTAAAGGTAATATCAACGGGGATATTCGCCTTCTCAAGTTTGGCCAAATCAGCCGCTAGTTCGGGACGAATTAGCCCCATCTCTGCCACCAACTTATCAACCCCTTCGTAGTCACCATTACCTTGTAGAGTGAGAATCAGTTCAGATAAAGAATCAATGGCTTTGGTCATTTTATCCATATCTACCTTGTATAAACCGTTTTCATCTAAAGTGAATGCACCGTTATCGGCAAAGTAGTTAAAGCGCACCATATTGGCTTTACCGTGAGCGCTTGATGCGCCAAAACGCACAGAACGGAAAATACCAGCCATAAAAGTGGTGTAGTAATCCTTTAATACGCCTTCGCTAATGGCACCTTTTTCCAGTAATTGGCTAACCATGTAAAGGCCCAAAATATCGGCTTTGCCTTCTTCAAGGGCTGACGCATGCTCTTTTAATGCTTGGCGAACGGTCCCTTTGTCGTTGATGGTATTTTTTATACCTAAGCCATGTGCCACTTCATGGAACATGGTATTTGCAAAGAAGGCATCAAAGGTAACGTGTTTTCTGTCTTCGGGGCTAACCAGCTCATTAGCAATAGGTAATAAAATAGCATCAAACTTAGCGCGCATTGCATTTTTAAGTTGTAAGCGACGGGTCCCTTTTTCTAATTGTACCTGTTCATCATTTGGTAGGTTAATCGCGATAGTTTTGCCACCAGCATTTGAATGCCCCGCGTAATAAACAACATCATAAGCATTTAAATCGGCATCAGAGCCAGGCACTTCTTGTTTGAACTTTGCGGCAACAGGCAGATTACGTTGTAATTCTGGTAAATATGCCGCGTATTTGGCTAAGCGTTCGCTCCAGCTCTTATCTTTGACCAAAACATAAGACTCAAAGCCGGCACGATAACCAAATAATAAATCTTCGTATGTTTCAATTGGGCCAATAACCACATCAATTGGGTTGTTTTTCATGTCCATCCAAGCAAAATCTGAAGCTTGGTAATCGTCAGTCCGAAATGCTTTAGCGCGCAGAGTTAGGTAGTTTGCAAACTCTTTATCTTCAGCATATGTTGCCGCTTCTTCAAGTAAGGCGGCTGCACGAGAAATTTGCTCGGCATAGGCTTCTGAGTATGGAATAGAATAAAGCTTGTTGTCGTTATCTCGACGTACGATGGTGTATAACGACTTATTGCCTTTAAAATTACTGGCTTCAAACTCTTCTTTGCTCATGTCTTTTGGGTAAAAACGAGCGCCAAGTGGCTTTTCCTCAGTATCGGTTAAAAATGGTTTATCGCCATCTAAACGATCCCAAGGGCCATAGTTTATTTGTGCAAATTTACGCGTTTTTTCATCTTTTATTGACGCTAAAAATTGCTCTTTATTGTCGCCAAATGCTTGTTGCCAAAACAGTTCGTCCATAATGACAGAAGCATCAATTAATATGCCTAACATCTTCTTTTGGTTCGCACTTAAGTGATTCAAATCGGCACTTAACGTTACTTCTTTATATATGTCTAAGCGGTTTTGAGCGTCGGCAGTTAAGGTGCGCTCAAGTGGCTCTTTTTTTGCTTGTTCATTACAGCCGGTTAGTAACGTAGTCGTGAATAAACTGGTAGCAAGAACAACCCCAGTTGCAATTTTTGTTAATTTCATAGTGTTTCCTCAAAGATTGATGACACAAGGTTAAAAAATTTTGCCCCATATTACCATCGCAAAATGCAATATCTTGAAATTACTCACACGGTTGCAAGATTTACTTTGCGAACAAAGGTGAGCTCTGTTATTAATATTTAAGAGGGCAGGGTGGTTTATTTTACAGATCTTAAATCGCGGTATTAAAAATAAATCCGAAAAACCTGTTTTAAGTAAGAACAATAAAAGGGTGATGTATGAGACATGTAGTAATTTCGTTTATTGGTAAAGACAAGCCAGGCATTGTGGATGCGCTCGCTAAAATTATTCAAGCCCACCAAGGTAACTGGCAAACCAGCAGCATGCGTCATCTATCGGGTTTCTTCGTTGGTATTTTAGAAGTTTGTGTCGCGGATGAAGATGCCGAAGGGTTAGTTGCTGATTTAGCACAAATGCAAGACTTGCAAGTTCAGCTAGAAATTGCAGAGCCGGTTAGCTCGCCCCTTAAAACCATTCGTATTGATATCACCGCCAATGATCGACAAGGTATTATTGGTGAAATTTCAGCTGTGGTACACAAACAAGGGGGCAATATGCTTAAGCTTGTGAGTAGCCAAGGCAGTGCTGCTCATACTGGGCAAACGATATTTAAAGCGACGGCTAATATAGCGTTAGGTACTGAGCAAGACGTGGATGCTTTAATTTCGGCATTAGAAGGTATCGCTGATGACTTAATTGTTGATATTATTAAATAAAAAAAAGGTTTGGAGGCGAAAGCCTGGCCAAACCTTGTATCAACTTGAGGCATTAACAAGATGCACTCAATAGTTAACAGACTAAAGAGCAATATCCAGTTTGTTTAATTCTTTTATCGCGACTTCTGCAGGCAGTGGAATGTAGCCATCTTTTTCTACAATTTTTTGGCCCGATTGCGAAAGGATCATTTTCAAAAATTCCGCTTCTTTAGGGGCTAGTGGTTTGTTTGGGTGTTTGTTTACGTACACATATAAGTAACGTGAAAGAGGGTACTCACCGCTGATCGCTTTTTCCATCGACGCATCAACATAGTCTGTGCCTTTTTTGCTTAAAGGCAGAGCACGAACACCAGAGGTTTTGTAACCAATCCCTGAATAGCCAATACCATTTAGGGATGCTGAAACAGACTGTACTACAGATGCTGAACCCGGTTGCTCGTTTACGGTATTTTTAAAGTCACCTTTACACAGGGCTTTCTTTTTGAAGTAACCATAGGTGCCTGATACAGAGTTACGACCGTATAATTGAATGTCTTTACCGGTCCAATCTCCTGTTAGTCCTAGCTTACCCCAGCGGTCGATGTCTTCTTTTCCCTTACATTTACGGTTGCTTGAAAAAATAGCGTCAACGTCTTGAATGCTTAAACCTTTAATCGGGTTGTCTTTGTGCACAAATACCGCAAGGGCGTCGATGGCAACACGAACAGGTGTTGGTTTGTAACCAAATTTCTTTTCAAATGCTTGAATTTCTTTTGATTTCATTTTACGACTCATCGGGCCAAGGTTTGACGTCGCTTCGGTTAGAGCCGGTGGCGCCGTTGAAGAGCCCGCAGCTTGAATTTGAATGTTTACGCTTGGGTAGTTGCGTTTAAATTCTTCAGCCCAAAAGGTCATCATATTTGCTAAAGTATCTGAACCAACAGAAGACAAGTTACCCGAAATACCACTTGTTTTAGTGTAAACTGGCAAGTCCTTATCTAACGCAAGCGCACTTTGGCTGGTCATCGTCATTGCCGCAATGCCAATTCCTGTCAATAAGCTTTTAAGTTTCATTTAATTCTCCGTGAATCGTCTTTTAATTGAATAAATTATTTGTTTTGATGGTTTCATCATAGGGCTTTTTTATGACAGATTTATGACGTTGGCCGTTTTATTTCTTCCGACTCTAAAAACGTAAAACGGCCAATCCCGTTGAATTATCTATCGGCTTTGCTGTCTTTTGATAGATTGTAAACGTTTAAGAAATCGCTTTGGTCAATTAAAAAAATTAAGCCAAATATCATAGAGCAATCAACATAGGTTAAATGCGATTAAACTTAAGCTGAAATTTAAAACATCATGGCATAAGAAAACAATATACCGACCTATTGTTGCTCACTATTGTGATTTAAAATGTAAAAAAATCGGTTCTGTCGTTAGACGCTATAAATAACCGCCACAACATATCTGCATAAAAATGAATCAGTTAGCTGTTTAGGGTCGTTCTCAAATGTTTTTATTGAACAATCATTCGACTGAAATTTTTTTAACGCAACTATTTGCAAAAAATTCTCTTGTTTTATTGTCCTTATGTCACAAAACTGTCATAAACTAGTGCCAAAATACAGCCAATTTAATTTATACATATTTAATTCATATATCAGGATATAGACATTATGAACTTAGTTAAATCAACACTAACGCTAGCATTAGTGGCAGCGGTTTCGGCACCAGTTTTAGCATCAGACGAAATTAATTTTTACGGTAAAGCAAACGTTGGCCTGCAGTTTTCTGATGAAGGTGGAGAGTCTGAAACTGAAATCAAGTCAAATGCTTCACGTGTAGGCGTAGACGGTGCGCTTAAAGTAAACGATGATTTAAGCGTTGTTTATAAAGCAGAAGTACAGGTTGAAATGTCAGATGACTCAAATGACAACATCAAAGGTCGTAACCAATATGTTGGTTTAAAAGGTGATTTTGGTAAAGTATTGTTTGGTCGAAACGACACCATGCTTAAGCAATCACAAGGTAAAATCGATTTATTCAGTGACTACGAAGGTGATATTAAAAACCTTTGGAAAGGTGAAAACCGTATGGGTGAAACACTAACGTATGTTAGCCCTGTGTATAATGATTTTTCGGCTGGTATTACTTATGTTGCCGAAGGTGATAAAGACCAAGATGGTGATGCAGGTATTTCTGCGGCCGTATTCTACGGTGACAAAGGCCTTAAAAAATCTAACTGGTATGCCTCAATTGCTTTAGATAATGACGTTGACGGCGAAGATGCAATGCGTTTTAACGCAGCCACCAAAGTTGGTGATCTTATGTTAGGTTTCATTGCCCATCAGCATGAAAAAGTTAGCTCGGGTGATGAAACCAAAGGTTTCTTGGTGTCTGGTGCATACAAAATCGACAAGGTTACGGTAAAAGGTCAAGTGCAAACGGCAGAACAAGACTTTGGTGATAAAGCCGACTACGTCGCTTATTCATTAGGTTTAGATTACAAATTAGCGAAAAATGCAAAAGTATTTGCGTGGGCTACGTCGTTTGACAATGACAAATCAGTAACCGGTGAAGAAGACAGCAGCTTTATTTCAACGGGTATTGAATACAAATTTTAATGTGTTTTGATGTTGATAAAGCCACGCCACTAAGGCGTGGCTTTTTTGTCTAAAGTGTTACCTAGGTCACTGCCAAGTCTTTGACAAGCCTAGTGCATTTGCATAGTGTTAGATAATGTGAATTTAACATGACCCTTTTTGAAAAATGTCATAAAAGTGTCATGAAACCAAGGCAAAATACGATACATTGCGTATTTTTGTCAGGAATTGAATTATGGAACGCCAAATTCTTGTCGTCGAAGACGAAGCTCCAATTCGTGAGATGATTGTGTTTGTATTAGAGCAAAATGGCTTTAATACGATTGAAGCGAAAGATTATTCAGAAGCGATGGCGCATTTAAAAGACCCATTGCCAGACTTGGTGCTGTTAGATTGGATGCTACCAGGTGGAAGTGGTTTGCAAATTGCTAAACACATTAAGCAAGAAAGATATACTCGTAAAATCCCCATTATTATGCTTTCTGCTCGCACAGACGAAGATGACAAAGTTCGAGGCCTTGATATCGGTGTTGATGACTATGTGACAAAACCGTTTTCTCCTAAAGAGTTAGTTGCAAGGATAAAAGCGGTAATTCGTCGGGTTTCACCGACTGCCTTAGAAGAAAAAATAGAATTTGAAGGTCTCACTCTTGATCCCGTTTCTCATCGGGTCACTATCAATGATGAGCCCATTGATTTAGGGCCAACCGAATTTAAATTATTACATTTTTTTATGACGCATCCTGAACGTGTGTACTCACGAGAACAATTGCTGGATAATGTCTGGGGGACTAACGTATACGTCGAAGATCGAACGGTTGATGTACATATTAGGCGCTTAAGAAAATCAATTACGGGTAAAGGGCATGAAGGGTTTGTACAAACTGTTCGCGGCGCTGGTTACCGTTTTTCAACCAATTGAACTCATTAGGTAATAACGCTGTATGATATATCGCTTTTCGTTAAAGCAATTTATAACCAAACGATTGCTTATCATATTGGCCAGTTTGCTTATTGGTTTTTGGGTCGGCCATGTTTGGTTGGTATTGTGCATTTCACTTGGCTTAACATTACTTTGGACTTATCGCCATTTAATTGGTTTGATTAACTGGTTATGGCATAAAAAATTACTGCATCCGCCCGAATCTACCGGTGTTTGGGGCCATGTTTATGACGGTATTTATCGCCGTATTAAAAGCTACCGTAAAAAACAAAAAAAGCTGGGGTATCAGGTTCGACAATTTAGAGATGGCGCCGAAGCACTTCCTGATGCCGCCATTGTATTAGACCTTGATTTTGCGATCCGATGGGCAAACAAAAAGGCTCGTCGATTATTGGGGATTCGCTGGCCAATGGATTCAGGTCAGCGTATAAATAATTTAATTCGCTCGCCACAACTGACCAAATACCTCAATAAAAATGACTTTACAGAACCTTGCTCAATATTGGCGCCTGATAATGACAATCAACAGTTAGAGCTTAGGTTTATGACCTATGGCGATAAACAGTATTTATTGCTGGCTCGAGATGTCAGCCAATCGAAGCGCCTTGAAAGAATGCGCCGAGATTTTGTCGCGAATGTATCACACGAACTTAAAACACCATTAACCGTTGTTCGAGGCTATGTTGAAATGGTACAAGAAGATGTTAATTTGCCCAAACATTGGTCGTACTCTTTTAAGCAAATTGAAGAGCAGGTTTCCCGAATGGACAGGCTTGTTGAACAGTTGCTGGTGTTATCTAAAGTGGAAGTGTCAAGCTCCAGCGATGAAGATCTTCGCAGTCCTATTGATATGCCAGAAATTTTATATGTACTCTTACAAGATGCACAATGGCTTAATAAAGAAAAACAACACCAAATCAGCAGTGATATAGACTCCAATCTCGGGATTTGGGGAGTGGCCTCTGAGCTTAAAAGTGCTTGTACAAATTTATTGGTTAATGCAATGAATTACACGGAACCGGGTGGTAAAATTCATCTAAGTTGGTACAAAGATGACAAGCATTGTGTCTTTAACGTGTCGGATGATGGATGCGGTATTTTACCCAATGATATCGAGCGCTTATCTGAGCGCTTCTATCGGGTCGACAAATCTCGTTCTAGAGATACCGGGGGCACCGGACTTGGTTTGTCCATTGTTAAACATGTGGCGCAAAATCATCGCGCTCATCTTCATATTGAAAGCGTATTTGGGCAAGGCAGTAACTTTAGTATTTTATTTCATCTTGAAGACGCTGTTGCTATCCCCGAAGAACTAGGGTAATAACAGGGTGTAACGTTAGCAAACAATCGTAATACTCAGTTTATTACCACCATAATGATGGTGGCAATAAAACCCCATTATTTAGCCTTTTCCTCAAGGTTTATCCTAAAAATAGATATACTCCCAAGCGGTATTTTGGTTATCATGATGCCATTAATGATGAAAACAAATCTTGAATGTGAGCGATAGCCTGATCTAGTTCGCTCATCTAACCATTTTATCTACCGCTAGAGTTTTAAATGTAGCGCCTTAATAAGGAAGTACGCCCCATGTGGTTTAAAAATTTATATATTTTCGCTTTTACCCGTCCTTTTACTCACACTGAAGAAGAGCTTGAAAAAGCACTACAAGAACATGTGTTTGCTCCTTGTGGTCAAACCGAACTGTCACGTTTTGGCTGGTCAACAGCGTTAGGTAAACATGGCGAACGCCTATTACACCATGCCAATGGTTGTTATTTGTTATCGGCTCGTAAAGAAGAAAAAATTCTTCCTGCGTCAGTGGTGAAAGAAGCCTTAGATGAGAAGGTCGAACAACTTGAGCATGAGCAAAGTCGTAAAGCGACGAAAAAAGAAAAAGAGCAATTTAAAGAAGACATTACATTTGCGTTGTTACCTCGCGCCTTTTCTCGTATTAACGACACCCAAGGGTATATTTGCCCTGAGAAAAACATTATCGTGGTTAATTCAAGTTCACGTGCGAAAGCCGAAGACTTTTTAGCCCTGTTGCGTAAATGTTTAGGCTCTTTACCTGTGACCAGTTTTACCCCTGATGCTGGTGCCGAAACCACGATGACCAATTGGTTATTAGAACAAACATTACCAGAACGTTACACTATTGGCTTTGAAGGTGAACTTAAAGCGATGGGCGATGACGGCGCTATTATTCGTTGTAAAAACCAAGATTTATTGTCAGATGAAATTTTGGCTCACTTAAATACCGACAAACAAGTGGTTAAAATCGCTTTCGATTGGGATCAAACTTTATCTTGTGTGTTATGTGATGATTTAAGTATCAAACGTTTGAAGTTTCACGACAGTGTGTATGAACAAAATGAAGATATCCCAAAAGACGATATGATGGTTAAAATTGACGCCGACTTTACCTTAATGACCGGTGAGATAAATCGTTTTATTGATGATTTATTAGCGCAATTTGATCTCGCTACCAATGCCTACCTAGAAGAGTAGTGTTTAGCTCTTACTCGTTTGGTTGCCAGTCTTAGCATGGACTGGCAACACCTGTCCTTATCTTAGTTACAAATTAACACGCTTGTTAACCGTGTGTGTCTTGCGCCATCGGCTTTAGCCGATTAAAATAGCGCACTTTTCAAATTCCAAAAAAATAGGGTTGGTATGACACAGTTTACCCCAGAATTATTATCACCAGCTGGTAGCCTTAAAAATATGCGCTATGCATTTGCTTATGGCGCCGATGCCGTTTATGCGGGACAGCCTCGCTATAGCTTACGGGTTCGTAATAATGAATTTAATTTAGCCAATCTTGAAATTGGTATTAATGAAGCGCATGCGCTTGGGAAAAAACTGTATGTGGTGAGTAACATCGCCCCACATAATTCCAAATTAAAAACCTATTTAAAAGATATTGAGCCCGTTATCGCGATGAAACCCGATGCGCTTATTATGAGTGATCCTGGTTTGATCATGATGGTTCGTGAAGCGTATCCGCATATGCCAATTCATTTGTCGGTACAAGCGAATGCTGTAAACTGGGCAACCGTTAAGTTTTGGCATCAGCAGGGGGTAGAGCGGGTTATTTTGTCGCGTGAATTGTCGCTTGATGAAATTGAAGAAATTCGTATGCGTGTACCTGAAATGGAAATTGAAGTTTTCGTTCATGGTGCGCTTTGCATGGCGTACTCTGGCCGTTGTTTATTGTCGGGTTATATCAATAAACGCGATCCAAACCAAGGGACTTGCACCAATGCTTGTCGTTGGTCTTATAATGCTCATGAAGCGAAAGAAGACGAACATGGCGATGTGATTGCGGTTGAACCACAAATTGCAATGCCTGAACAAAATGCAGAAATTTGGACACCAGAGCAAAAAGTGATTGAACAACCACCAACAGACGAAATATTCTTATTACAAGAACAAGGTCGTCCTGGTGAATACATGCCGGCATTTGAAGATGAGCATGGTACCTATATCATGAACTCAAAAGATTTGCGGGCAATTGAGCACGTAGAGCGTTTGGTCAAAATGGGGGTGCATTCATTAAAAATTGAAGGCCGAACTAAGTCGTTCTATTACTGTGCTCGAACCGCCCAAATTTATAAGCAGGCAATTAATGACGCGCTTGCCGGTAAGTCGTTTAATGAAAAATTAAAAGACAACCTTGAGCATCTTGCCAGTCGCGGTTACACCGAAGGCTTTTTAGCGCGTCACCGTCATGATCAGTTACAAAATTATGAGTACGGCTACTCAAAATCTGACTCACAACAATTTGTGGGTGAAGTGATAGGTCGTACAGAAGACGGTTTAATTGAAATTGAAGTTAAGAATAAATTCTTAACCGGTGATGCTATTGAATTGATGACACCACAAGGTAATTTAAGCTTCGTACTTGAGTACATGCAAAACCGTAAAGGTGAAGAAGTCACCGACGCTAAAGGCTCAGGGCATATTGTGCAAATCAAGTTAGATACAGAGCTTGATTTAGAATATGGCATTATTATGCGATATCTAAATGAAGGTGAAAACACCCGCCATCCTTTTGCGCAAAACCAAGCTTAATGACAAGATAAAGATCTGCAGTAAAAAACCGCTCAATGAGCGGTTTTTTGTTATCTTAAGTCCGCTCTACAGCGAAGCCTTTTGCAGAAGATAGCAGAGAAAACTTTAGGGTGCCATTGTGCGTAACTACATATTGTCAATAACGTAACCAAGCACCATAAAGGACAAAAATCATTGTAAAACAATGCGCGAAGGGTTTTTTCAACTAATGTTAAGATAGTACTTTTTAAATAAAGCCGTTCTCATTTAACTTCAAATTAAGCTTTAACCATTAATTTATGCGTATAGAGTCTATTTTACTAACTGTTTTATGCTATCTCAGCATCATGACCGCGCCTTTGAGTAAAGAATTTATCGCCCCGGAGCTTGAAGCGAAAATCTCCCCTAAGTTGTCTAAAAGCGCACTGATTCTAAAAAATGACCTACTTGAAAAAATACAAAACCTAGATAAACAACTCTTATACGACACCTCTCAGCAACAAAACCCTGAAACTGTCGGGACAGAATACAGCCTAAAGTTTGACCCCGATGTTATGGCGTTGTATCAACAAATTTTGAATTCAGAGCAGCGCTTAGGGCGTTATCATACGGCTTATGTGCTTTATCACTTAGGTCGATTAAGTTTTAAGATACAATCTGATAATACCAAACTGATATATGAAGAAGCCCTAAATTTAATCGCTCCCAATGACTCAAATGCCTTGGTTGAATTATACCTTTTCATTCTTGAAGAGCATCTAGTCCATTTGTATACAGAGCAGCGTTACTTTGGCATTTATCAATGGAGTAAAAAAGGCATTGAAGCCTGTGAAAATGCCAAGGGGAAAAGTGCGTATACAGAGCACTACATCAGCGGTCTGCAAAACAGTTTGGCAACCGCCTATTTAAAGCTTAACTTGACAGATCAGGCAATCGAGCTGCTTAATCATATCATCGCAACTCAGCCAGAAAATCATTTAAGTGCGATTTTTGCTCAAAGTATTTTGGCCAGAACCTATGTCCAGTCAGGAAATACCGAACAAGGATACCAAGAGTTTCAAAAAGCGATTGCAAAAATTTTTTTAAACAAAGATTTTAATAACACCGCCTTATTGGGGGTTGATTTTTCACAAACCTTATGGGAATTCGGCGAGGAGGAGCTCGCGATACAGGTTAATAAGCAAATCCTTTCATACCTAAGTAATGGCGAAAGCCTGCCACTTATGTCACCTTATTACAAAGCTAAGTGGTTATATTGGCAGAGTTTTCTCTCATATAGTCAACGAGATTGGCCGGCGTTTAAACGTCATTACGACCAACTTCAGCCCTATTTTTCGCGTGTCGAAAGAGAGCATGCGGCGAATATATTCCAATATTTGGCTTTATATTATGAACAATTAGGCAATACCAATAAAGCTTTGCAAGCCATTGAACGCTCTATTATGAAACACTTTCGTTTGGCTAATTTTGACTTGGATAAATTAAACCCCGCGGACAGTTTATCAGCCAATAGCGCTGGAATACTTAAAACATACGCCCGTTTAATAGAGGCTCAAGGTCGAATAAATGAAGCCAACGATGTATTGTCAAATGCTACCCAAGTATTGCTCTATCAAAATAAAGTGGTAGCACAACAAGCGGCCAAAAATGCCTTGCGACGAAATCAAGTTTTATCTAACGAACGAGAAGCGAGGCGCAAAGATAAAGAAGCCTTTGCTATGCAGCAACGCAGGGTTTATGCGATATCGACAATTGTGGTGTTTGTGATTCTCACAACGGCTATTGTGTATTATTTTTACCGGCGTAAAGAGTACTACCAAAGGTTATCGTTATTAGACTTTGTGACTCAGCTACCCAACTTTAAAAAGTTAGAACAAGATTATCAGCACAATACCCATGGCAGCCGAATTTGTTATATCAACATCAAAGGGCATAACTTTCATGGCGATTTACTGAGTCAACAAAAGTTACAGCAAAAAGCGGCGGTGTTTAGCGATGTTATCAACCAAGTGATTGGGCCAGACCAGGTGTATGTATATTATTTAGGGGGAAATAATTACGCCTTATTAATTGAAGGACACCCCCTTACATCAAAGCAATTGACAATATTTAGCAGTGATATTCAACATGCTTTTAATCAAGCCATCTATCCAGGCGCCAGCACTCAAGTGCTGTGGTTAAAGTTTGTCTGGTCTCCTTGTCTGATAAACCATAAACCAAAATTTAAACCGCTAACCTCTGATTTATCCTTTGTCCTTTACGGTCCGGAGTTTACCGCAGAAAATAATATCTTTGAACTTGATCAAGCGTTAAGTCAAACGGTCTCGACAAGGCGAGGTCTGCAAAAGAAATTAAGCCAAAGCTCTCGACAAGACTATCTTGATTTTTCATTGGTGTTCCAACCTAAATATGATGTCGTTAATCAGCGTTTTTATGGGGCAGAAACGTTATTGCGATGGCATCCTAATGGCCAGCCAATTGGGCCTAATATATTTATCCCTATAATGGAGCAATCTGGCTTAATGGTTTCCGCCGGAGAATGGGTAATTCGGCAAGCATTGGCAAACTTTCAACGACTGAATGTTGATCATAACGATGACTTTGTTGTTTCCATTAATGTTTCACCACGGCAGTTGGTTGATGTGGAGCGTTTTGTCAGTTATTTAAAACAACAACTCATCGTTAATAAAGTAAGGCCACATCAAGTTGAGTTAGAAATCACCGAAGAAGCTCAATTTCACAACCAAGACCTCGCACTTGATGCGATAAAAGCCCTTGGTTGTCGGGTTAGCATTGATGATTTTGGGTCGGGGTATGCGTCGATTAACTACCTTTTAGACGAAAAGTATCACTGCGCTAAGGTCGATCGATCTTTAACTTCGCAAGTGCTTTGCTCAAGTGGGTATAATGTTTTGCTGTCTATTTTTACTTTGTTTGAGTCGTTGCAGTTAGACTCCGTGGTTGAAGGGGTTGAAACAGAAGCCGAATTGAAGCAACTAGTGTCTTTAGGTTTTACACATTTTCAAGGTTACTATTTTGCCAAACCGATGACCATCAATGACTTTATTGACTTTTGCCAACAACACCAAAAACCTGCCTAACATTAAATTCTAAACCTTGCTTTTACAACCTAACCCCAAAGTCAGCTCTATCTCGCTTTGTGTTTTTCCGGAGCGGGTATGTTAATTAGCCTATATTGTCCTATGCTGTTAGACGTAACGATAAATTTCTTTTCATTGGTAAATGGTGGATCAATATGAAAATAGCGTACCTATTAATTATTTTGGCTTTTGGTTTTAATTTTTACTCCGCGCCCTCGCAGGCCTTTGCAAGCTCAAGTATGGCGTCCCAAGAGAGTAAACAAGAAGTAGAAAAAGCCAAGCGTGAAGCAGAAAAAAAATTAAACAGAGAAAATGCTAAGGCTAAACGAGAAGCGATTAAAGAAAAGGAAGAGTACAACAAAGAATTTAGAGATGAAAAAGCCGACGCAAAGCGCAAGGCTCAAAAAGAAAAAGATAAATACAATAAAGACTATCAAAAAGAAAAAACAAAATCGCAACGCGAAGCGAGCAAGGAAAAACGGAAATACGATAAAGAATATCGTAAAGAAAAAGCCCGTGCAGAGCGTGAGGCACGCAAAGAAAGTGGCGAGTACGATAGGGAGTATCGAAAAGAACAAGACAAGTTGGACAAAGAATGGCGTAAAGAAGAAAAGGATTTAGACAAAGAAGCCAACAAAAAAGCGAAAGAAGCGGGTAAAGAAAAACAGAAACTTGAAAAAGAATTGAAAAAAAAGAAACAAGAAATAGAAGAGCAATAAGTTAAGCTCAATAAATCGTTAAAGCCATAATAAGCTCTTGGGTGTGACAACTAAAGAGCTTGTTTTTTTAGCCGTTAAAATAGCATATGAGGGATTTTAAATTTTAACGCTGGTTGCACTTTGTTTTTAAATTTTTTTAGATTTAACGATATTAACGTGTTACATAAAATTTCAATTTCAAAATTTGTGTTACTGTTTTGTCTTTTTGATCTGTTACAATAATGCCCTTGTTAGCTTTATGTTTCATTAAAATTAGGTTTAATTGTCGGCTTGTGTCGTGATAGTGTTTATCACGATAAAAGCATGCGTTTACATTAAGAGAAGTCCGATAAATGGCATTAAAAATTTTAGCCACTTGCATCAATTGTGATATGTGCGATCCTGAGTGTCCAAACACTGCAATCTCTTTGGGTGATGAAATTTATGAAATTGATCCCAATAAATGTACTGAGTGTGTTGGTCATTATGATAAGCCACAATGTGTGATTGCGTGCCCTATCGATTGTATTAAGCCTGATCCCGAATACGTTGAATCTGAAGAAGATTTACTCGTTAAGTGTTTTCAAATGCATGGTATCCCAGACGATGCCGCTTAACCTACCTTCGTTGTAATTGTTAAATATATGTCGGCAGTACTTTCCTTTTTATTGATTTTTTTGGCCGAAATGGGCGATAAGAGTCAGCTTGTTTGTATGACCCTAGCGGCTAAGCATAAGCCTAAACCGGTATTTTTTGGGGCTTTATTGGCGTTTATGTTGTTAAATGCGATAGCGGTTGTTTTTGCGGGAACTTTGGCCACTGTGTTACCGATGAATGTTATTACGGCGGTAGCGGCATTACTTTTTACTGTTTTTGGTTTGCATAGTTTATTAAGTAGCGAAGAGGGTGATGAAGACGTTAAAGCGAAAGTAACGAAAGGCATTTTTTTCAGTGCTTTACTGCTTATTTTTGTCGCAGAACTTGGTGATAAAACACAGTTGGCCATAGCGACTTTAAGCATTACTCAGCCTCCGATGACCATTTGGCTAACATCGACTTTGGCATTGGCATTAACAACCGCTCTTGGAGTTTTTGCCGGACAAAAATTGTTGACAAAAATATCGACCAACACATTGCATAGGGTCAGTGGCATGTTGTTTTTGTTGTTTGCACTCTTTGCGTGGATAGAGTTTTTTCGACTCTGGTAACCAAACTTGGCAAGAGCATTTTGTCGAATTATTGCACTCTCATTGGCTAACGTATCCTACCTTGTTTTGTTTATATGTTGCTTGATATACTAAGGTTTTTATCGCTAGAGAGAGGATTTTGTGGCGAGCGTTTGTCATATTTTATTGCCTTCCTTTTTACGTCGCGCATTAAGAGCCTTTGAGTTAAAGGCATTAATTCGTAGCTCTGGCTGTGAATTGTCTCGAATTGGGCGTTCTCGTAATTGGCGATTGTCGGCAACGCGCGAGCAAATGAGTGAGATCATTGAAAAGATCCACCAATCCGACGAGGCCAGTTGGCAATGGCTTATTCCGTTACTGGAAAAAAACAAAGGTAATTTCACCCAAACTGAATTACTGAATTTGGTTCGACGCAACCCTCAAATTAGTGTAAACGAACTGGTTATCATGGCCAATTGCACCATTGCTGAAGCTAGAAAAGCAATTGATGTATATGAATGGGGCGAGTCTTAAAGTCTTTCTTGGCGCGAACCATCCAGTTGATAGTTCAATTATTTTTTAACACGTCAAGTTCTCCTGCGCCATAATTTATCTCATCTAGATATCAACGAAAGAATCTTTACTAGAAAAATCAGCCTCATTTCGTCATACTCCTCTGGCAGTGTCTAGACTAAATTCAACAACGTATCTTAATTAATTGTTTGTTTTAAATAATAGACTTAAAAATAAAATAGCTCTACGGACTGGTTTTATCTGCTATGTTGAATAGATGGGGCAGTAATATTGTCTAAGTTAGAAAGTGAAAATGATAAGTGGATACGCAAGTAAACGCTTTAAAAAGAAATAATGAGGTATACCTAGAATGAAAAAAGCAATTAAATTTGCGGCTGTCGCACTTATGGCCACGGCTTTTGTTAGTAATGCAAACGACTCTCAATCCGAGTTTGATTCGGTTAAACAGGCAATTAAAAGCAACCCCAATCTTTCTAAAGTTCGAAATATTCAAGTTATTAGAAAAATTGATACCCCAAGCTCATTATCGGGTTTTTATGAAGTGAATATTGATGGGCAAAACCTAATATTAGATAAAGATGCCAAATATGCTGTTATCGGTGATGTTTTCAACTTAGAAGAAATGGTTAACTTATCTGCCCAAGCTCGCTCAGGCCTTATGGCGAAAAAAGCCAGTGCGGCAATATCAAAGCTTTCTAACGATGATTTTATCTCTTATAAACCGCAAGGGGATGTAAAAGGTAGCCTTTACGTGTTCACTGATCCGACATGTGGTTACTGTCAACGACTTCATAATGAAATTAATGAATATTTAGAAAACGGTGTCGAAGTAAAATATATCCCATACCCACGTAGCGGTTACTTTAATCAAAAAGCCAAAGGCTTTACTAAAACCGCACAAATATGGTGTGCTGATGATAGACAAGAAGCATTGACCTTTATTAAAAGCGGTGGCGATGAGTCGAAATACAGCCAGGAAAATTACCCTAATACATGTACCGACGCCATTAAACGTGGCTATGATGCAGGTCGAGAAATTGGTTTAACAGGAACGCCATTTTTATACCTTAGCAATGGCATATCTATTCCTGGTTATCAACCAGCAGGCGATGTGTCAAAATTGTTTTAAGCTCTAAACTAAAGTGGCTTAATTAGTCGCTTAATTTAGCCTTAACCTTTTGGTGCACTTTTGCTCTGCTAGATTAAGCACAAAAGATGTTGGCGCCAGTCAAAGACAAGATTGATCTTCTAGGAAGGTTTTACAATACCCCGTAAAAGGCTTTCTCGTTGTCATCGGCATTAAAAAAGGACCTTATTCAGGTCCTTTTTGTTATGCAAAGATTGGTGCAGAAATATTTTATTTATCCGCTTTCTTCTTAGATTTTTTAGCACGTTTTGCTTTTCGAGCGATGCGTTGTTTCTTAGTTAAACCCGCATTTTTCTTGGTGCTTTTGGTTTTATTCTTCTTAACGGGGACACGCGCCTCTTTGTTTTGAGGGCGTAACTCGTCAATAACGCGACGACTTAAGCGTTCATCAATGTAGCGTTCTATTTTCGCCACCGATGCCATATCATGAGCTTCAACTAATGAAATCGCAGTGCCTTTTTTACCCGCACGTCCAGTACGGCCAATACGGTGTACGTAAATATCGGCTTTTCGTGGCATATCAAAATTAATCACATGAGTGACATCGTCAATATCTAAACCACGAGCAGCAACATCGGTTGCGACCAAAATATTTACTGCGCCATCTTTTACTCGTTCAACCGCTTTGTTGCGCTTATCTTGTGGCATTTCGCCTTCAAGCCAGGCATTTGGTAAGTCTTGACTTTGTAACAACCCTGCCAAGGATTGCACGGTTTCTCGTTTATTCGCAAAGACGATAGCGCGCTTAACCTGTTCCTGCTTTAAGATATTAACTAATAACGCCAATTTATGTTGACGATCGTCGGCTAAATGAATCCATTGATGAGTTTTGGCTTTTTCTTTGCGCGACGGATCTGATTCTAAAAATACCGGATCATTGAGAATGTCTTTTGAGAATCGAATAATACCCGCACCGGCTAAAGTTGCTGAGAATAACAGCGTTTGTTTACGCCATCTTGCTTCACCAGCGATACGGTTTATGTTGTCTGAAAAGCCCATATCAAGCATCCGGTCAGCTTCATCTAATACCAGAATTTCGATGTCTCTGGCATCAAATTGTTCGTTTTCTATGTATTCAAGTAATCGACCCGGTGTGGCAATTAGCATATCGGTCGTTTGGGTTAATATCTCTTTATGTGAGCCGTAGTTAACCCCACCGGTTATGAGACCAATTTTAATCTTGGTTAACTCGGTCAGTAATTGTGCTTGCTCAAAGATTTGGGTCGCTAATTCGCGTGTTGGCGCTAAGATAAGAACCCGAGGAAACCCTGGTTTCGTTCTTGGATAATCCAATAAATGCTGGGCACAAGGTAAGATAAACGATGCTGTTTTGCCGGTACCTGTTGGCGCAGACGCCAACACATCTTTGCCTGCCATCGCTTCGGGCAAGACCAACTGTTGAATGGATGTTGGTTTTTTGAAACCGGCTTTTTGTGTGCCAGCAACGAGTTCATCATCTAGATCAAACTGATTAAACATGAATTGAAAGTACCTTAGAATTGGTTAAAGGGTGGTTTAGTCATTAAACTCAGAAACGAATTATAGCCGTTACCTATAGGTTTATCTAAACTGAAAGCGAAATAACAAGGACTGATTGGTTAATCAAGTTCAGCAAGTTCTTCCATTAATTGTTCGCACCACTGTGCGATACGTTGATCGGTTAAGTCGTATTGGGTTTCATCATCTAATGATAAACCAACAAAAAACTCGCCGTCTTCGGTGAGGGCTTTAGAGTGTTCAAATTCATACCCTTCATTTGGCCAGTAACCAATGATGGTCGCCCCTTGTGGCAATATGTGGTCATGTAACATCCCCAACGCATCTTGAAACCACTGACTGTAACCTACTTGATCGCCAAGACCAAAAAGGGCGAGGGTTTTTCCGGTCAGATTAAGTTGACTCACATCTTGCCAATGCGATTCCCAGTCTTCTTGTAACTCACCAAAATCCCATGTTGAGATGCCAAAAATTAACACATCATAATCCAAACATGCTGTTAACGAAGTGTCTTTAATATTATGCAGCTGAACCATCGATGCACCTAAATTAGCCTGAATTTTTTCTGCAGCCATTTCAGTGTAGCAAGTGGTTGAACCGTAAAATAAACCGATTTTCATAGTTTGGATAAAGCCTGTCGTTAAATGCCGGCGATTTTAACAGAAACTGAGTAATAAACTAAAGGTTTTACGTAAATTTTATCCTCTTTGTGAACAAGGCATCTCATATCAGCAAGTTTTATGTTATAAACCATGCTCTAGTTCATTTACTTACTTTGAACCTGGATGCCTGCAGCACAGTTAAGAGCATGGTTGGTATTGTGTAAAATTAAATGAGCAAAACGTTAACATATCTAGGAAGATATAATGTTGAAAAAACACCTCGCGATCTTAATGAGCGCAATATTCATTGCCATTTTCACCGCCGTATTGATGGCATCAGAATCTGAGACAGAGTCTAATAATGTCAAATCGGCTGTTAACGGTGATGTTGAGTCTAAAATTGTAAAAGGGCTGGCGAAGTTAGGTTTAAAGGTTGAGTCCATTAACCCTTCAGCCATGGCTCAAGTGTATGAAGTGTTTACCAGCGGTGGCTTATTTTATACGAATGACGATGCAAGTAAGTTTATTCGAGGAAACATGTTTGAGCTTAACGGATCTGGGCTAAACAACGTAACCGAAAAGTCATTAATGCAAATTCGCCTCAATGGGATGGACTCATTTAAAGAGTCGATGATTGTTTATCCGGCGGCCAACGAAAAATATCAGGTGACGGTATTCACCGACTTGTCATGTGGCTATTGCCGTAAGTTTCATGCCGATATTGAAGACTATAACGCCTTAGGTATCACCGTTCGTTATTTGGCTTTTCCACGCGCAGGAATTAACAGTAAGGCTTTTAAAGCGCTTGAAAACATTTGGTGTGCTGAACAACCACAACAGGCAATGGACATGGGCAAAGCGGGGAAAACTCTGCCATCAAATTCGTGTGCACAACCTATTGCGGAACAATTCTACTTTGGTCGAAATATTGGGGTGACAGGGACACCAGCGATGATCCTTGAAGATGGCACTATGTTGGCCGGTTACCACCAACCCAAAGCACTGGCAAAAATCTTATATCAATCCCAATAAGGTTTTGCGCTATCAGCCAAGCAAATACGTTAAAACGGCAGATGGTAAATAAGTTGTTTCAAAAAAGCACCAATAGAGTCAGCTCTTTTGGTGCTTTTTATCTGCTGCAGCCAATAAAGGCATTTAGCTATATCTTAACCACGAGTGAGTTCAAGCAATACATCGCCATTGCTACTGGTTAATTGCAACTTACCCGAACGTATTTGCGCACCTGCAACTGACTTTAATTGCTCCATAAAATACAGTTCTATCTCATTGTTTTCTTGGCATAACATTTTCGTCATTCCCATTTTAGAAAAACTGAGCTTGCCATCAGATAAGTCGTACTGACCAAAGTATCGGTTACAACCGGCAAATCCATTTATGCTTTGTTTAGTTGAGTCAAAGTTTAACGTAATGGGTTCATCTCCTTGAACTTGCAATGTTTCATTACCGGTAAAAGAAGCTAATTGCCAGTTGCCCGCTAATTCAGACGTTTTAATTGGGGCCGGAGAGCAGGCTGTCAAAAGCATGCTAAAAATAACAGCTAAAGCTAAAACTAATTTCATCTCTTTCTCTCTATGTTCATCATTACCCATATGTTGAGGGTAAAAGGGTGGGTTGCTATTCGTATGTGAGTGCTTTTAATAATGGCATATTTTTGACGTTTTCTAGAACTACAACGATCTTTTTTTAAATGATCTGTTATCACCAAGTTTGAATAATTAGCCGTTTGAGGAAACCTTTTAGCAATTAAATGTTGAAAGGGAGTTAATTGAGCATTTAGCCAACGTATTTAGCACACCATATTCTACACTTAAGTCTGTGTTACTAAAATACTTTCCTTGTTGCTTAACGCTATTGATATATCACTAAGGCATTATGACAATCATTAATTCTCTTTTAAGGAATCTTGACAAAATCCACGCCCCTTATTACGGCGCTTTAATTCACCGTAACTTTAAAGTTTTAAAAGTGGATGAAGGCTACGCGAAAAAATTGGGCTTTAAAGATGCCAATGAAGTTCTTCATTTGAGCTCGTATCTAAGTTTATTGCCTGCTCAACAGCATCAAATATGTAAAGAACGGCAGCAAAAAATACTGCAAAAAGACATTCCATTTGGCGTTAGCTTGGTCAGTCACCTTGGGCCGACAAAACAAGTACATGATGTTTTAAGTATCGAAATGTTTATTGAGTTTGAGGGTCAAGGTGCTATTGAAGTGGCGGTGATTGATGTAACTGACTTAGTCCAAGCACAAAAACAACTCGTGGATATAGAAGAGCGGTATCAGCAATTGGTTGAGAGCTCGATGCAAGCGATATTAGTGCATGATAACTTTAAGCCCATTTTTTGTAATCAAGCATACGCCACTATGGTTGGTTGTGACTCTGCCGATACGGTAATGTCTTTGCCCTCTATTTTACCGTTTATTCCTAAAGAAGAGCAGGCCAGAGCAAAACTCGAATATAACAAGTTAATAAGTGGTGAAGTGGACTCTTTGCAGTATGAAAAGCCTAATATCACCGTACAAGGTGAAAAAATTTGGGTTAATTTGATCTCTAAAAGAATTGATTGGCGAGGTAAATTTGCCGTGCTAGTCTCGCTTGTCGATATTACCGATAAATATTTACTGCAGCAAAAAATAACCCACCAAGCCACTTTCGATGGCCTCACCCAAGTCTTAAATCGCGCGTCGTTGGTTGAAAAAATTGAACAAGAAATCGCCCTCGCAATAAAACATAATCAGCCTCTGTCTTGTGTTATGGTCGACTTGGATAATTTTAAAGCCATTAACGACACTTATGGCCATGAAATGGGCGATGAAGTATTGAAAAAATTTAGTTTCCATTGTCAAAGTTGGCTTCGACGAAGTGATTTAATGGGGCGTTGGGGGGGCGATGAATTTTTATTGGTTCTGCCTGGAGAAACAGGTGACGTTGCTTTTCAATTAGCCAATCGATTGATCACTAAAATAGCCAATCTATCGGTTGAAGTTCACGGGGTTAAACTACACTTTAGTACCAGTATGGGCGTTGCAGAGCTTGATGTAGAACATCATGATTTAAGCGCTATTGTCGCCAAGGCCGACATCGCTTTGTACCGAGCAAAGCGAGCCGGAAAAAATCGGGTTGCATTTAACAACAACCCCATTATTTGATATTGGGCGCTGCGGTTAAAACATCCACGTTTTTACGTTAGCTACTGGTAAGTCGGCATCAAGGGCTTGATAGCCTTTCACGCATCGTACAACCAACCATATAATCCAAAATAACCACAGTAACCATCCTATCAATACCAAGGTCAGTAGTGTCGCCACAATCATAAAAACAGCACCAATCCAGAAGGTTCGAATTTGAAATTGATAATGGGATTTTAACCATTCTGGCGCTTCACTCTTGTTGATATACGCAATAATAACCCCAACTAGGCCTGTGATCCCAAAAAACAGCCCCGCAACGTAAAGCACATAAACCAGTTTTGCTGCCCCAATTGTTGGTTCAGCTCGTTCAGCTACATCGCTCATTTCCCCACCTTTGCTTAATCTTAATCAATCTATGCCCCGTTAATATCACACAAATTTATCGGGTTGTGAATGGGTGTTTAATAAAAGGTTATTAATTTTTTAGGTTGCTTGGTCAGCGCCGGCTTCTGTTTATAAAAATAAAGCCAAATTTTGATAAGAGCAGAGTGGCTGTTGTCGCTCGTCACTCGGTTGTTTCGCGCTTATCACGGCTTTGCTTGCTTTAAAATTAGCACTGCTCGATAAAGTGATCTCTTTGCGCTGTTGTTTAAAATCAAATGCCGCTTTAGCGCTGTAAAATTCACCTAAACACAATCTATTAGCCCATTGTTGATAGTTTGTTTGGGAAAAAATATTGTCAGTCACTTCGGTTGTTTGCTGTGCTGATTTAGGCACTGCTTGTTTGATATCAGCAAATGTCATGGTTAATTTATTGGATGCTAGGGTGGCAAAGTCGTGCGCGGTTAAATAGTGGGTTGTAAGCTGATCCTGTTTGTCCATTACGCTATTTTCAATAATGAAAACCCCAGCTTTGCCTAAAACATCTAACTGAATGGATTGGTTGGTATTATTTTTTGACACCACTAAAGCGGTAGCTTCATCAACCCCGAAGGCGTATTTAGCACCCGTGTGTTTGGTTAATACGGCTAATCGTCCTTGTCTACCACGCTCACTAAAGTGGGTATCTAAGATGCCATAATCAAATAATCCCAAGCCGCCAGTTGAATTGTAGGTCAGATCTGAATGGCGTAAATCTAGATCACAGCGATTTGACTTTTGACAGCCTTCGGTCGGTAGCACATCGGCTTTTGCGCCTCTAAAAATGGCGTCTTCACTGCGTCCATTGGTGATCATGACGGTGTTTGGGTATTGCTTACTCGCGCCCGACATCACCGCAGTGCCGGCACTGGTGCCACCAATTAAGATATTATTCTGGGCGAGTCGTTGCTTAATAATCGATAGAATTTCGGAGTCACTACCATCATTATTTTTAAAGGCTTTATTGGTCAGTGATTGATCACCTCCGTTAATGAAAATACCATCAACAGATGCGACAAGTTGCTTTACCGCACTTTGATTGAGACACGTATTGATTTGCTTTTCGACTAAATCTGGGTAGACCGCTTGTCTATTGTACGAACCGTTGTGCTTGAGTCGATAAGAATCAATGCGTTGACAGTGCTGAGCTAAATCCCCATCCATTTGCCAAACGGCTTGTAAGGTAGCATCAAGCGGTAACCAGTAGGCATTAGCCCCTGCTTGGGTAAACGCTTGTTGATAAAAATCTGCCGCCTCAAAAGGGTCACGTGCAGACGCCGTTAAGACCAAAATATTAGGTTTACTCGCTTTCGATTTTTTGCCTGCTAAGCGAACAAACTCTTGGTATAAAAAAACGCTATGAGAATCTTTTGATTGGGTTAAAAACACTTTTTCTTTTAATCGTTTATTCGCCTGTGTATCAACGACCGCCACTTCTAACACATCAAGCAATAGATAATATTCAGGATCTGATAGGGCTGGGATCATGCCTTTGAGGTCAAATTGTTTGAAATAAGATCTTAGTTGATTTTTGCTCAGTGATGCTTGCTTGCTGTGTTTTTTTATTTGCTTTAACAATGACAACAAGCCTTGATGGTATTGCGCTGGATAGTGGGGGATAAGCAAACCGCGTAGCTGTTCAATTTTGCTATTGTTTACTTTAAACAGGGGGCCCGATTTACCCTGTTTTAGCTCGCTCGTCGATGGGCTTATCTGTTGTCTATCACTTTTTTCACACTGTGATTGATTCATACTTGAACATGTTTTTAGACCACCGCCGACTAAAAATAGTTGCTCATTGGAGGCTGAATACGAAACATGAGAAGTCGTTAATATAAGCGAAGATATGATTATTTTTAATGATTTTATACGCATTTTCGGTCACCGTTTGCAAAAAAACTCAATCCAAGTAAATAAAATGTAATTACCTTGTTGACTTTTTTTTGCAACGAGGGTAATAATTTTATTAACTATTTCTTCAACCTTAACTGTTGCCAAACTGAATAAAGTTGAATAACGAACGAAGACCTTTTTTATATGTACCGTAAAGTAAACTCGCTTACAACATATAACGACTCAAATTTCCATCTTTCTGAGTGGTTTGACGAATAAGACTTGAAACTTCTGTTTCAAGGATTGGCTCAAACTCGCCTTTCTTTTTAATTAAAAACTAATTTAATCCTGAATTTCATAATTACTGGCATCGTTGTTTGTGTGCTGTGATTTTAATCAAAAAATACAATAAAGATCGCTGATAAATCCTTTAACTGTTTAATTAAAGAACATGTTTGAGCAACCTGAATCGATAGTTATGTTATTCAAGTTATACGTTAAGAATCCAAATTTAAAAAACATAAAAACACTATAAATCAGGGAGTTAATTATGAAGATGTTTAACAAATCGCTCATCGCCTTAACTGTGATCAGCGTCTCTAACCTAGCGGTTGCACAGAGCGCTGAGACGAATACATCCGAAATAGAAAAAATTACCGTGACCGGTTCTCAAATCAAGGGGGTCGATCTTGAGGGGGCACAACCACTCGTTATTATTGACAGTGAAGCGATTAAACGTTCAGGCGCCAGTAGCGTTTCAGAGCTGATGCTGCAATTAGGACAAACTCGTGGTGGTGATGGTTCGTTTAGTACCTCAGAATCGGGCGCGCTTTCCACCTCAACACCGGCAGGACAAGCAGCTGCATCACTTCGTGGCTTAGGCCCATCCGCGACCTTAACCTTAATTAACGGTCGCCGCGTTGCCGCAAGCTCTTTTGCCGCTGGCACGCAAAATTTTGTTGATATCAACAGCATTCCACTTGCCGCGATTGAGCGCGTTGAAGTACTGGCAACGGGGGCATCTGCAACCTATGGTGCCGATGCCGTTGCTGGTGTTATCAACTACATTTTAAAGAAAAACTATCAAGGCGCAGAATTAAATGTCTCGCAAGCAGACAGTTTTGAATCCTCTAGTGAGGGGAAAACCAACATTAACTTTATTTTTGGTACCAGCCTTGCTGACGGCAATTTGACCGTTTTTGGTGACTATTACAAACGCGAAGAATTTACCGCTCAAGATCGTGACTTTACCAAGTCGCCGTTGCTTGAGTCTTCATACTCTTACTTACCTAAAAATACGCCAAACATTTACTACTGGTCAGCAAAAGATGGCAATGAAATTGCCAACCCTAATTGTAAGACCGATTTAGTTACCACCGAATATGGTGAACAAATCTGTGCCTATTATCGTAATGAAGACGATGTTTTATTACCAGAGCTAGAAAGCGCTTCGGCCGGGTTTACCTACTCAAAAGAGATTGGTGAGATGTTCTGGAATACCGACTTTTTCTACTCACATTCAGAGTCTGTGGCTAAATCATCACCTTCAGCTATTTTAGATCTGGACGACGATGACGGCCCTTGGGTAAATGAAACGGCGCTGGAAATTTTCCCACAAGAGGTGCAAGATCAACTCTTTGATGCGATCTGGATTGATCCATATTACACCCAAGCTGATCAAAAACTTTGGGGCTTTAAATACGATGCACGATTTGCTACCCCAAGAACAGTTGAAGTAAGCACAGATGCGTTTCGTTTGGTGTCAACATTATCGGGTCAGTGGAATGATTGGGATTGGGAAACCGGCGTCACTCTTTCAAAGTCTGAGTCTGAGCAAGTCGCTATTGCGGGGGTTTACAATCGTTACAAGTATACCGCAGCGGTAGATGGCGAGTTGTGCTCAGATGGCACTTTAGCGTCTTATGATGGAGATACT
Source organism: Thalassotalea sp. 273M-4 (assembly GCF_041410465.1). Taxonomy (NCBI): domain Bacteria; kingdom Pseudomonadati; phylum Pseudomonadota; class Gammaproteobacteria; order Alteromonadales; family Colwelliaceae; genus Thalassotalea; species Thalassotalea aquiviva. Next base: position 2,243,646 of record NZ_CP166961.1, on the reverse strand, counting down.
GTATCATGTGCAAGCGGCAGCTTGCTGGGTATGTACAACCCATTTTTAGAAGGGGATGCAAACAATGACGCCATTTTAGCTCGGGCGCAAGAGAAACCAACTCGTGACGGTGAAAGTACGGTTTATGGTTGGGATGCGCGCTTATCTGGTGAGTTATTCGAATTTAACCAGCACATGGTCAGCGCCGCCTTTGGGATGGAAGTGCGCAAAGAAGAAATTACGGATGTACCATCATTAAATGCGCGTGCTCGTTCAGAAAATGACTACCTTGTTGATGTCTTTGGTTTTGGTTCGTCTTTCTCTGAAGCCGACCGCACACAATGGGCATCGTTTGCCGAGCTTTACTGGCCTTTAACCGATCAGTTAGAGATGCAACTTGCCGGTCGTTACGATAATTACGATGACTTTGGTGATACCTTTAATCCCAAAGTGGCACTAACGTATCGCCCTATCGATTCGTTAGTTGTGCGTGCCTCTTGGTCAACCGCCTTTAGAGCGCCAAGTTTAACCCAAGCAGGGGTCAAACTAAGAGCAACAACGGCTACTTATGACTGTGGTGCAAATCCAGCGGTTGCTGACTTGTACTGTGAAGGCTATGGCGATGAGCGTAGCCCGAACGTATTGGAGCTTGGAAATGCAAACTTAAGCCCAGAAGAGTCTGAGTCGGTAAGCTTAGGTTTTGCCTACAGCCCAACAGCCAATATCAATGTGTCACTTGATTACTGGGCATTTGAGCATGAAGATCTGGTTGATACCGATATGACGCAATTACTGGATCGCGCGTTAACGGACGCTTCGGTTCGTTTTTGTGGCTTGGTTCCTGAAGGTGAAATCGGGGTGTCTTATGATCCCTACCTTTGTGATGTTACCGACCAAGCTGGTTTAACCATTGAAGATCAAGGTGCTAACTTAAATGAAATTTTAGATGCCTGGATTGACTATGATGATCCGCGTTATTATGAGTTACCTTTATACCGTGACCATGTTATTCAGTTAATGAATACAGGTAAGCAAGAAGTAAGTGGCCTTGACTTTAAATACGATCACAGCGTTATCCTTGGTGAGGGCAAGCTAACCTTAGCCTTTGATGCCACCCATTACTTAAAGTTTGATCGTAACCGACCAAGCACGGATGAAGTGGAAGCGTTAATTGGCACATGGCGCTACCCAGAAAATATCGCCAACCTTCGTTTAGGTTGGGTTGGTGAACACTTCTATTCAAGCATCAGTGCACAATTTACCGACAGCTATAAAGACGATATAGCTGGTATGCGCGGTCGCAACATCGATGAACTTGAAGAGTTAGGTGTGCTAGACAGTAATGGCGAACGTGATGTAGATAGTTGGACCAAAATCAACCTAAATATGGGGTACGATTTTGCAGACTTTAACATCAACTTGAGCATGAATAACGTGCTTGACGAAGAGCCCCCTGTCGCTTACGGCTCAAGCCGTGGTTTTGACTCGATTAACCACGACGCTTTAGGCGCTAACTACCGCTTATCTTTCACCTATTTCATGAAGTAAGCGTGACGGCAAAGTCCATTAGGGCTTTGCCGATTTATGACTATCAAGTTTCATTTTAAAAGCGCTTATTGTGTATAATGAGCGCTCCTAACCTATAGCTACATAATCATGACGACAACCACATATACCTCATCCGTGAGCAGTTCAAAGCGGATGCCCGATGCTTTTATTATTTTGTTTTTTGTGGTGGTATTCGCTGCCGTATTAACGCATTTGGTGCCTGCTGGAAAGTTTAGCCTCAGTGCAGCAACCCCAACACAAGAAGCGACCTTAATCGCGGATAGCTTTACTTTAAATGACACCAGCCAAGGTGTGCCTTTGTTTGCCGAGCAAGGCGGGGTTGGTTTTTTTAACTTTGCCTTTGAAGGCATGGTGTCTGGCAGTAAATGGGGCAGTGCCATTGGGGTGATGATGTTTATCTTGATCACCGGCGGTGCCTTTGGCGTGGTAATGAAAACAGGCGCCATTAACAATGGTATATTGGCCTTGATTTACAGGGTAAAAAAAGCTGAAACTCTATTTATTCCGATATTATTTATTCTCTTTTCGTTGGCCGGTGCGGTCTTTGGTATGGGGGAGGAGGCCATTGCCTTTTGTATTGTCTTACTGCCCCTTATGCGCGCGCTAGGTTATGACAACATCACAACAGTGATGGTCACCTATGTTGCCACTCAAATTGGCTTTGCCACCTCTTGGATGAACCCTTTTAGTGTGGCAATAGCCCAAGGTATTGCCGATGTACCATTGTTATCGGGTGCTGAGTTTCGTATGGTTTGTTGGTTAGTCTTTACCGTATTTGGCACTGTCTTTACCATGCGCTACGCCCATTCGATAAAAGCAGAAAAACAACAAAGTGGTGAGCTGGGCCAATCGACAATGCCCTCGTTTCAATTAATTGATGGCGTGGTTTTATTGGCCTTTTTAGCCACCATTATTTGGGTTATCTGGGGGGTGACAGCAAGAGGCTATTACATTCCCGAGCTTGCCAGTCAGTTTTTTACAATGGCGTGTGTGATTGGCGTTATCAGCGTCATCGGAAAACGTTTAGATATTCATCAAGTATCCGATGCCTTTCAACAAGGGGCAAAAGATCTTTTGCCTGCAGCCTTGATTGTAGGAATGGCCAAGGGCATAGTTATTTTACTTGGTGGCGATAATCCCGCTGAGTTTTCGGTGCTCAATACCATTCTTTATGGCGCTAGTGAAGCGATTGGCGATTTGCCCAAGCAATTAAGCGCGCTTTGCATGTTGTTATTTCAATCGGTATTTAACTTTTTCATTGCTTCAGGCTCTGGGCAAGCGGCCTTAACCATGCCGTTAATGGCGCCATTATCGGATTTAATTGGGATCTCACGCCAAGTTGCCGTATTGGCGTTTCAACTTGGAGATGGTTTAACCAATATTATTATCCCAACGTCAGCTTCGCTTATTGGCTGTCTTGGGGTGGCGAAAATCGACTGGTTGGTTTGGGCCAAATTTGTTTATAAGTTTTTATTGGCACTTATTCTTCTTTCAGCGACTACTATGGTGGTGGCTGTGAGCATACAATTTTCATAGGAAAATGATGAAGCTATTTAAAAATGCGATTGTATTCGCACCGCAATATTTAGGTAAACAAGACGTGCTAGTGGCGTCTAATAAAATCATTGCCATTGACCATAATATTGAACTTGAAGCAAGTCATAGCTTAACCGTGATTGATGCCAAAGAGCAATATTTGATCCCTGGTTTGGTGGACTCTTTAGTGCATATTTCTGGTGGTGGCGGTGAGGGTGGTTTTGCCACCCGAACACCCGAAATGTCACCTCAAGATGCAGTATATGGCGGGGTGACCACTTTAATCGGCGCTTTGGGGACAGACTCGGTAACCCGTTCGTTAGAAGACTTAGTTGCTAAAGCCAAAGCGTTAAAAGAATTTGGTTTATCCGCCTATTGTTATAGTGGTTCTTATCATTATCCCGTCAAAACCATTACCGCATCACTGGAAAAAGACATTCTAATGATTGACGAAATTATTGGCGTTGGCGAGGTTGCAATAAGCGATCATAGAAGCAGTCAAATGAGCGTCGATGATTTGGCCAGACTCACCTCACAAGCTCGGGTTGGTGGCATGTTAGCGGGCAAATCTGGCATTGTCAGTATTCATGTCGGAGATGAACCAACGGAACTTGCTTTACTCGAGCAAGTTTGTCAAAGCTCAGGGATCCCTTTGAGTCAGTTTTATCCAACGCATATAAACCGTAGTCAATCTTTATTGAATACCGGCATAGAGTTTGCCAAAAAAGGTGGCTTTATTGACTTTACCACCAGTACCACAGAGCAAATTTTGGCTGCCGGTGAAGTCGCTGCCCCGTTGGCGTTAAAAATGGCGCTCGATGCTGGCGTTCATATCAATCATATATCAATGAGTTCAGATGGTAATGGCAGTTTACCTGTGTTTGATCAAGAATCTCATTTAATCGACTTACAAGTAGCCAATGTACGCAGTTTGCATCAAGCGATGGTGACAGCCCATCAAGACTATCAAGTTGACTTAGCCATGGCTATTGGCAGCGTGACCAAATCGCCAGCAAATATTCTGGGCTTAGCTCACAAAGGGCGCATTGAAGTAGGTGCCGATGCCGATTTGCTGTTATTAGAGCGAGAATCCTTGGCCATTGATAGTGTGTTTGCCCTTGGTCAACCTATGATGCAAGCTAAGACCTTAACGAGAAAGCCTTATTTTAGTTAAGCGAATTGGAGTTAGCACTAAGACTTTAGGCTGATAACCGAAACCAAGAATTTTAGTCTTTGGCTGTGAGATCAATCTAAGGTATGCTGATACCTTAGATTGCTTACATATCGATGACCAATAGAACGACTTTTTCACCGATTCTTGATTAGAGCATTATTTCACCTAATAGCGATTACTCATTACCTATGATTAAAACCATTCAACGTCGCCCTGTTGCTGATACTTCTGAACTGCCTGCAAACCTGCACCCCATTTTAAAAAATATTTACGCCAACCGCGGTATTGAGTCGGCTGAGCAATTAGAGCAATCAGCCCAAGCAATGCATAACCCCAAACAACTTAAAGGGCTTGAGCAAGCTTGTGCCGTGATTTTTGATGCCATAAAAGCCAAGAAACGGATCATCATTGTTGGTGATTTTGATGCCGATGGCGCTACATCAACAGCACTCATGATGAGTGGCTTGCAATTACTTGGCAGTCACAATCATGATTTTTTGGTGCCTAATCGTTTTGATTTTGGCTATGGTTTAACCCCACAGATCAGCCAAATCGCCGTGGAGCAAATGGGCGCAGAAGTCATTGTTACTGTCGATAATGGCATCAGTTGTTTGGCAGGGGTTGAGATGGCTAAAGCATTAGGTTGTCAGGTTATTGTTACCGATCATCATTTACCGGGTAATCAACTGCCTGACGCCGATGCCATTGTAAATCCAAATCAGCCAGGTTGCCCATTTCCAAGCAAATCGATAGCCGGTGTGGGCGTGGCTTTTTATTTGATGCTGGCGCTTAGACAATCCATGCGACAAGCCAATTGGTTCGCTCAACAAGGCTTAGCCGAACCGAATATGGCGCAACTGCTCGATTTGGTTGCCCTTGGTACCGTTGCCGATGTGGTTAGCTTGGATCACAATAATCGTATTTTGGTGGCGCAAGGCTTAAAAAGAATTCGAGCCGGTGCTACGCGACCAGGCATTGTGGCGTTGATTGAAGTGGCAGGGAAAAACCAACGACAATTGGTCGCAAGTGATTTCGGTTTCGGTCTTGGTCCGCGTATTAATGCCGCAGGTCGTTTAGATGATATGGGGTTAGGAATAAAGTGTTTGCTCGAAACAGATTTAAATGTGGCTCGAGTAATGGCGAAAGAATTAGATGAGTTAAACCAAACCCGTCGAGAGATTGAAGCAGGGATGCAGCATGAAGCGATGCAGGTGCTCGACACCTTATCGTTTGAACAGCAACAAATGCCAATGGCGCTGGCTTTGTACCGACCGGATTGGCACCAAGGTGTTATAGGCATTGTCGCGGGGCGGTTAAAAGAAAAGTTTCATCGCCCAACCATTGTTTTTGCCAAAGGCCGTGATGATGCATCTGATAGCGAAATTAAAGGCTCGGCTCGTTCTATTCCTGGTTTGCATATTCGAGATTTGTTAGAACATATTGACTCCCAGCACCCGGGCTTAATCACCAAGTTTGGTGGCCACGCGATGGCTGCGGGGCTCTCGATTAAAGAAGCCGATTTTGAGCGCTTTCAGCAACACTTTTATCATTACGCTGAGCAATGGCTTGAATCCGAAATGCTCAACAATATTATCCTAAGTGATGGCGAATTAGAGCAGCAATTGTTGACCTTAGAGTTTGCCCATCTGCTGCGCGAATCAGGACCTTGGGGGCAAAATTTTCCTGAGCCTGTCTTTGATAATCATTTTCGTTTAATCCAACAACGTATTGTTGGCGATAAACATTTGAAAATGTTGGTTGAGCTTAATGGCGTAAGCATTGATGCGATTGCGTTTAATGTCGATTTACAACAATGGCCAAATCATCGTTGTGAATGGGTGCATTTGGCTTATAAACTCGATGTAAATGAGTTTAGAGGAAAACAAAGCGTACAGCTTCTCGTCAATTATTTACAAAGTGTCTAAACTTAGGCTAAATCGACAATAAAAAGCCGATACAGTTGCATTCAAAGTCTTTAATCCTCTAATAGAGTAAGGTACAATGCGCGACTATTTTTCCACTTTTAAGCCGAATGTTTTTAATGTTTGAAGTCAATCCATTACATAATAAAATAAAAGATATCCGTGAACGCACCGATGTGCTTCGGGGGTACCTTTGACTATGAACAAAAATCTGAACGATTAATCGAAGTTAATCGCGAATTAGAATTACCCGATGTCTGGAATGAGCCTGAACGAGCCCAAGCCTTGGGGAAAGAACGTTCAGCGCTAGAATTAGTGGTTAAAACCATTGATGATATGGACTCGGGGTGTGAAGACATTGAAGGCTTAATCGAACTGGCTGTTGAAGAAGAAGACGAAGACACGCTTGACGATGCCCAAGCTGAACTTGACCAACTTATCGTGAGTCTAGAGAAGCTTGAATTTCGACGAATGTTTTCTGGTAAACAGGACGCAAATGACTGTTACCTTGACATTCAAGCCGGATCGGGTGGTACCGAAGCCCAAGATTGGGCCAGTATGCTGATGCGAATGTACTTACGCTGGGGTGAAGCTCGCGGTTTTAAAGTGGATATTTTAGAAGAAACCGATGGTGATGTTGCAGGTATTAAAAGTTGTACCATCAAGTTCAGCGGCGAATACGCGTTTGGTTGGTTACGCACCGAAACAGGGGTACATCGTTTGGTGCGAAAGTCACCTTTTGATTCAAACTCGCGTCGGCATACCTCGTTTGCTTCGGCATTTGTGTACCCTGAGATAGATGACGATATTGAAATTGAAATCAACCCAGCGGATTTACGTATAGACACCTTTAGAGCCTCTGGCGCCGGTGGTCAGCACGTTAACAAGACCGACTCGGCGATTCGAATTACCCATATCCCGACCAACGCTGTGGTGCAGTGTCAAAATGATCGCTCGCAACATAAAAACCGTGCAACGGCCATGAAACTATTAAAAGCCAAGTTGTATGAATTAGAAATTCAAAAACAGAACGAAGACAAGCAAGCGTTAGAAGATGGTAAATCCGACATCGGCTGGGGCAGTCAAATTCGTTCCTACGTGCTCGATGACAGTCGCATTAAAGACTTGCGAACTGGTGTTGAAAGCCGAAACACACAAGCGGTACTAGATGGTAATCTAGACCCATTTATTGAAGCCAGCTTAAAATCTGGTCTTTAACCCGTTGAGCAGATGGCGAACACGCTCAACCATATACATTAGATAACCCTGAGATAAACACATGACTGAACAAGTAAGAGACGAGAACAAGTTAATTGCAGAACGTCGCGGTAAACTCGAAAATATCCGAACTAACTGTGATGCAAATGGCCACCCAAATGATTTTAATCGCGAGCATTACGCCAGTGATATCCAGGCTGAGCATGGTGATAAGACCAAGGAAGAGCTGGAACAACTTCAGGTTTCTTACGCGGTTGCTGGTCGTATTATGGCCAAACGTGGTCCGTTCTTAGTTTTACAGGATATGACTGGGCGTATTCAAGCATACGCAGAAAAGAACGTACAAAAAGATATCAAAAGCCGTTGGGGTTCGTTAGATATTGGCGACATCATTGGGGTTAAAGGTACTTTGCACAAGTCAGGCAAAGGTGACTTATACGTTAACATGGAAGAATATAGCTTGCTGACCAAGTCGCTTCGTCCATTACCGGAAAAGTTCCATGGTTTGTCTGATCAGGAAATGAAGTATCGTCAGCGTTATGTTGATTTGATCATCAACCAAGATACCCGCGATACGTTCCAAATTCGTTCTCAAATTGTCAGTGGCATTCGTAACTTTCTTGCAAAGCGCAACTTCATGGAAGTTGAAACACCTATGCTGCAAGTTATCCCTGGTGGTGCGACGGCAAAACCATTTGAAACCTACCACAATGCTTTGGACATCGACATGTTCCTTCGTATTGCACCTGAGCTTTACTTAAAACGCTTGGTTGTGGGTGGTTTTGAGCGTGTATTCGAAATAAACCGTAACTTTAGAAACGAAGGTCTTTCGACCCGTCATAATCCTGAATTTACGATGATTGAATTCTATCAGGCTTATGCAACATACGAAGATTTAATGAACCTGACCGAAGAAATGCTGCGTACATTGGCGCAAGACGTTTTGGGTACAACCATTATTCGTAATACCGTTAAAAACTCAGATGGCGAGGTAGTGGAAGAGAAATTCTACGACTTTGGTCAGCCTTTTGAACGTTTATCTATGATGGACGCGATCATTAAGCACGCGCCTGAACTTGATGCAAGCGTGATTAATGATCCAGAAAACCGCTTCGAAGAACTTAAAGCGATTGCTAAGCAAGTCGGAGTGAAAGAACCGGAAGGGGAAAACGTTTGGGGTCCTGGTAAGTACCTTTGCGAAATTTTTGAACAAGTTGCTGAGCACAAACTTGATCAACCAACGTTTATCACCGAATACCCATGGGAAGTTTCACCATTAGCGCGTCGTAACGACAACAACCCATTCATTACCGATCGTTTTGAATTTTTTGTTGGTGGCCGTGAACTTGCCAATGGTTTCTCGGAGTTAAATGACGCAGAAGATCAAGCTCAGCGTTTTAAAAAGCAAGTTGAAGAAAAAGATGCCGGTGATGATGAAGCAATGCATTATGATGAAGACTACATCACCGCGCTAGAGTATGGTTTACCGCCAACCGCGGGTGAGGGTATAGGTATTGACCGATTGGTGATGCTATTTACCGATTCACCAACCATTAAGGACGTTATTTTATTCCCTCATATGCGTCCACTAAGCGAGTAACCTTCGCCCCTGTTTGAGATTAAAAATCCCTGTTAACGTAACAGGGATTTTTTTATGCCTGCTTGTAAATATCAGCGCAAATCTTAGCGCAAAATTTTGCTTAAAAAGCCTAATTTGGGGGCTTGTTTGGACTGATTTTAACCCAAGCTAAAGCTGTTTTTTGTCATTTCTTCCCGCTCATTTTCTGAAAATAGATTTTTACCTACTCACCTTTACAGGTCCAGAACGACACCTATACTCAATAGATAAGGCTAAAAACATTAAAAAACCTAAGCCATTAATGTTATTAACATTTAGTTTTGAAAAAGCATAGACGACAATGATACCAGGGCTTGTCGTTTCCTTGCGGTGACGGGAATCTTTTATGAAATATAACCTTTGCTCTTTTATTTTTGTCTGCGGCGTCTACACAATCTCTTTGAGCAGTCATGCTTTTAGTCAAGTTCAAACCAATAATGATCCTGAGTTGACCCCAATGCCAGTTCAGCCAACCATCACCGACAATGAGCCTGGTGAGCAATCAAAAACAAAACAGTTACAGCGGGTCGAAGATTTAAAGTATGCGATTGAAAAAATAGAATCCGAAGAAGGTGCCTATGGCGACAGGCTCAGTCAGGAATTATTAAGTTTAGGGCAGGTGTATTTTGATATTGGTGAGTACCCATCGGCCATCGAATCGTTTAAGCGCTCATTGCATTTAAATCGGATAAATGATGGGCTATATGCGCAAAGCCAAATCCCCATCATTAAGAAGCTTATCGACAGTTACAAAGCCAACAAACAGTGGGAAGAAGTTGGCCAACGTTATGCTTTTTTATACCGTTTACATAGGCAAAATTTCCCCCCCTCAGATCCACAAAGAATGGACTTAGAATTGGAGATGGCCAATTGGCAACTCGAGTCCTTTTACAATAATGATTCGGAACAAGCATTGCAAAATTTGCTTAACGCCAATGCATTTTACAAGCATTCTCTAACCAGCCATAAAGAAAAGTATGGTCCGACATCTCTGAAGCTTATTGATCCTATTAATGGCTTAATCACCACCAATTACCTGCTCTCACGAATGCCTGGAAGTGAAGCAATCCCCCGTCGTCCAGAATACTTTAGTCTGGATCAAGCCGTTGGCTTTAAAAACGATCCGAATCGCGCTTTTAAGTCGTTTTCTCACATTCTTGATTTGATAGAAGAAGAGTTATACATCCAGCAGTCGCAACCAGATATTAATCATTTAGACGTGGTGAAAGTCCTGCTTAAACGTGCCGATTGGTGTTTAATTAATCACAAACGCGATTGTTCTATCGATTACTATGCTGATGCGCAAAACTACGTAAACAGTCAATCAATGTGGCATCATGTGGCGGATTTAGCCCTCTCTGAACCTGTGGTGTTACATAAAATAGGTAAGCTAAATGAGCGAGTGCAAGGGTTACTCTTAGGCCAAATGAGCCGCACTGAGTTTATTGAAACGCAAATTGGTTTTGGCGAAATTGAGTACCCTGACATTTCCGCTCCGGGTTTATCTTTAACGGCGAGTCAAAGTGGACCAGACGATACTCAGGTATATGAACAAGACTTTGAACAAAATGTTGAACAAAACATTGAGCAAAACCAACTGATGTTTGCTAGCAGGGACATGAGTTATAGCGACCCGTCCGAACCAGATTCTGCTGTCGAATTTAGCAACGCCAACCTAACCGACATCCAATTTAATGGGACAGAAACCTATACGGCCAATGCGCCAATGTTGGCAGACGCCAGTGAAGCCGTAGCCCAAAATGACGCCATTAACAGTGAGCAATCAACAGGCTATGGTCTTGAAACACGTCAACCGCCGAATCAACAAAACCATACCAGCGACAGTGACGACGAACTGGTTGTGGTTAATGCACAAGCCAATGCATCCGCATCGGTATCGTCGTTACCAGTAAAAGAGATGCCAATCTCATTGCATTTAAAAATTAACGTTAACCGCCACGGTGTGGTTCGAAACATTCGTACGGTTAACGACTACACCTTAGGCGATAAAAGCGCGCGTATAAAAATATTAAAGTTTATTAAACAAGCCAAGTTCAGACCCAAAATAGCAAACGGTCAGCCGGTTGATATGGAAGACTTTGAATTGCTAGTGATGTTACCCAAAGAGTAGGAATATAAATGAAGATAAATGCTATTGGGGGAGTTGTTATGTGCTTGGCGTTGATGATTTCAGGCTGTAAATCAACGTCACAACAGAACAGCCCGCAGCCACCACCAACGAATCCAAGTTCGCCTAGCTCTGCAAGCTCACCGAGTTCAGCAAGTTCGCCCAGTTCTGCAAGTAGACCTTCTCAGAACTCAGGGAGCTCGCAGTCCAAACCTTCAAGGCAACAGTCAAAGAGCTCAAGTCAAAGTGAGCAGCGCTCACCAAGTTCACCAGCAAGCGCTCAAACAGATACTCAAAAGGGGCAGTCGCAAAGTCAAGCCGACACCAAAGCCCGCAGTCAAACCCAGAGTCAAGCCAGTGAAAGTGCTTCAGAAAACCCAGACAGTAGCTCTGCGGAGGTTAGCGATTTAGAAACCAAGCAGAGCAACAACAGCTCAGATGACATAGACTTTTCTGAGCAACAAGAAACCAGTGCTTCGGCGCAAACCAGCAGCCAATCTGATAGTAGTGCGCAAGCAAGCAGCAGTAACCAATCATCATCGAGCACTCAATCAACAACCGTAAGCAGTCAATCTACTCAACCCGCTGGTGGGGTAGAAGGTGGTGCTCCGTCACAAGACTCAAGTAAGCAAGTCCCCAACCATCAAGGCGGTGGACAACAGGGGGGGCAAAGAGCCCCACAGTCATCGGCATCCACACAAGGTACATCCGCTTCCGAGCGCAGTACGTGGGAAGGGCTCGAACAAGTGATAGATGCGACACGTGCTGGGCAACAAGCCGGCACTAACGAGCAAGGTGATGGTGTTAACGATCCTGCTGGTGCTAGCTCTAACTCCAGTAGTATAGGTGGGGTCAAAACTCGCCAAGAGCGGATCTCAGGACTTGAAGAAAAGTTAAATCGTAGTATCAGTGATTATGACGGCATGATTTTAAGTGAGCGTGAATACATTCAAACTCGAGGGAGCGAAAAAGGAAGCGAGGAGCAATTAGAGCAACAACAAGGCACAACGGATATTGGCAGTTTGTATGATGATATTTTAAATGGTGAAGAACAAAGCGCGATCCCACCACCACCAAGTGGTAATGGCGAGCAAGTTAATTCTGGCGGCGGGACCATTGTCGGTGCGCCAACTGAGAAGGTGGGAGATTTTAAATCAAAACCCGCCATCTATACCCCTCCTGCCGACATCCCAAGTGGTAATGATGATGACTTGGTGGCGCGTCAAATACGTGAGGCTGCAATGCAAGAACCTGACCCTGAATTAAGAGAAAAACTATGGCAAGAATACCGTAAGTACAAAAACCAAAGTCGAGGTAATTAATATGCATACCCGTGTTGTTACAACGCTATTGTTGTTGGCATTTATGGTGTTATTGGCATCAGGATGTACCACCACCGAAGTCAAAACGACGGAAGTGACCCCGCTAAAATATGAAACCAACACTATCCCTGAAGAGGAGCTCTTGGATGTTGGGATTAATATATTTGATCCGGGTCTTGACCAAATCAATCAAGAAGACTCTGAGGTGCCAGTATTTTCTGAAATTCGTATCGCCGAGTCGAGTTATTTTCCGTATCTGCTTATGGAAACCATTCAGTCAACCGGGGCGTGGGGAGCGGTTCGGGTCATACCCGAAGGGCATTCGTCTGTAGATGTGATAGTCGATGGTACAATAATTAAATCTGATGGCGAAACCTTGGAAATATCTATTGCTGTACGTGACAGCAAAAACCGAGCTTGGTTTAGTAAGACCTATCAAAATAAAGCCAGTCATTATGCCTACAGTAGTCGCAGTCAAGTCAGCAATGAGCCATTTCAAAACATCTATAACCAAATTGCCAATGACATTTTAGCGTATAAAAGCGCTTTAAACTCGGCCAGTATTCGCGAATTAAGGAAAGTATCAGAGCTCAAATTTGCCAGCGCTTTTGCTGAGCAGCAATTCTCCAGTTATCTCAAACAAAATGACGCTGGGGAGCTGACGATAAATCGCTTGCCCGCTGATAATGAACCTATGATGCAACGCATTAAACAAATAAGAGAACGAGATTATTTATTTATAGATACTTTGCAAGAATATTACGGCAGTTACGCAAAAGAGATGCAACCGCCGTACAAGTTATGGCGCAAAGAAAGCTATAACGAAGTGGTTTCGCTGCGCAATATGCAACGCACGGCAACCAATCAAAAATTACTGGGCGCGGCCGCTATTATCGCTGGTATTTTGGGAGCCGGAAATTCAAATGGTTCGGTTAGAGCTGCCAGCATGATTGGCGTTACCGCTGGCGGGTATCTGATCAAAGATGGTATGGAACGTTCAGAAGAAGCTCTTATCCATGCAGAAGCGCTACAAGAGCTAGGGGATTCGTTTGAAGCCAGCATTGAGTCTCAAGTTATTGAACTTGAAGATCGCACCGTGACCTTAACCGGTACCGTTGAAAACCAATACATGCAGTGGCGAGACATCCTTAAAGATATTTATCAAATTAATAATGGTGAATGATCACCTATATAAGGTGGTGAAAGCTTTGTGTTTTTAGTCTATACGTTAAGTAAACAGTAATAATAAATTTAGGCCAATAGTTGTAGAGTGAATGACAAATAAAGCCCCTCATAAAGATGACGTTAAGTCAGAAACAGAAACAGTAACTCTAAACATTTCAGCTCAGCGAGCTGGAATGTTTTCGTCTTTGCTGGGCTTATTTAAGCAACGAAGCCTCACCTTAGTGGTGCTTGTCTTGTTATTCATAGGGCTTTATGTGGTGATGATTTGGTTACCATCTTCGGTATCAACTTCGCCAAAGGTTAACACCGAAGATTTTATTCGCCAAGAATTACAAAAGCCGATTGACGATTCACCTTGGCACGAAGCTCAGCAGGCAAAATATCGCAAACAAGCACAAGAAATTTTGGCCAAAGTATTAGAAAAACAAAAATTATTGGAGCAAAAACAAATTAAAAGTTGGGCTGAAACAGAGTATCAACAGGCGTTATCGATGGCCACCGAAGGGGATTTATTATATCGGACACAAAAGTTTGAACAAGCGATCGCCACTTATCAACAAGTGCTTGATAACCTGACCTCGATGGAATCTCAATTTGAACAAAAATTTGACTATTATCTGCAGTCAGGCCTTGATGCCATTAGCAATAAAAATGCAGCCCTAGCAGAACAACACCTCATTATTGCCAGTAATATTAAACCTGAAGATGAACGAGCTCGAAAAGCTTTGTATCGTAGCTCGGTATTAAATCAGGTACTTGCTTTGGTGACGCAAGGCATTAATGCTTTAGATGCACAGGAGCTAACCAATGCTCAGAACTTATTTCAACAAGCCTATACGCTTGATCCCGACTCTGCTCTGGTCCAGCAAAAGTTAGCCGAAACAGATCAGGCATTAAAAGACAAAGCCTACTCAAAAGCCATGTCTGAAGGCTTTCGCTTGTTGAGCCAAAATCAACACGCTAAGGCCATTGCCGCTTTTAACACCGCGCAAAAAATAAAGCCACAACAAAGCGATCCTGCCCAAGCCATTGCTCAGGCTCGTAATCGTAATAAGGTCAGTTTTATTGATTTCAATTTGAACCAAGCTAGCGAGCATGAAAACCAAGAACGTTGGCAACAGGCCTTAGAACATTATCAAAATATTTTAGCGAAAGACGATACCATTGTGGCCGCTAAAATTGGAAAAATTCGTACCAGTGCGCGAGCAAAACTCGATCAAGAATTAAGCCAAATCATCGCCAATCCGAATAGACTGACGGATGAAAGTGTTTTTAATCATGCCAACGTTATGTATCAAGAAGCCCAAAAAATTGCTCAACCAGGGGTAAAGCTTACGCGCCAACTTAACGAGATAAATACTTTATTTGCTGCTCTTAAAGTACCCGTTGCACTAAAAATTGAGTCGGATAACAAGACCCAAGTACGGCTTTATCGGGTGGGGCATTTAGGGAATTTTGCCAGTAAAGAACTTACTTTAGAGCCGGGCGATTATACCCTTGTGGGCTCAAGAGACGGTTATCGAGATGTAAGAAAAAACATCACCTTAATGCCTAAAAGCCAGGGTAACCGAGTGGTCATTGCTTGTGTTGACAAGGTAACCAATGGGTGAGCACAAATATGTCTGATAATAACAATGTTATAGTCATAGGCAGTCAAAGCGAGACCGACTCAGATCAAACGAAAGCTTCGACAACGATTACTGCAGCCAATTATGTACCAGCGAGTAAACGTAAACCGAAAAAGGTAAAAAAAGTCAGTCCATGGCTTTATATCATTTTAGCTATAGTGGTGATCGGTGCCGTTCCGCTTTGGTATGTTTTTAGTGCAAAGTCTGTGGTGTTGAAACTTGCGCCTCAGACCGAGACGTTTTCAGTTAGTGGCGGTTTTTTTGTCACCTTAGCCGATCGCATGTTGATGTTACCTGGTCAATATCAGGTCAAAGCCAGTTTGCCCGGTTATCATCAGATTGACCAACCCTTCTTGGTCAATGACAAGCAAAATCAAGCCATAGACTTAACCTTTACCCCATTACCCGGCGATATTGTACTGCAAACACAGCATGGCAAAGAATTAACCGTGAACATTGATGGCGAACCCGTAGCGATTACCAATAATCGTATCATTGACGTACCTGCAGGTGAGCGTAAATTCATTTTTAACGCGACCAATTATTTTGAACAGGTCATTAATGTTGAGGTCTTTGGGCAGGGGCGAGAGCAACAACTTGAGGTTAATTTAACCCCTGCTTGGGCTCAAATAGATTTTGCCAGTGAGCCTGAAGGGGTGTCTGTATACGAACAAGATAAGCTGTTAGGACAAACCCCATTTTCAACAAATGTCTTACAAGGTGAACGAATCTTTAAGTTCGAAAAATTGGGCTTTCAATCTTCTGAACGCATTGTCAATGTAACGGCGGGACAACCACAAACAATAGAAAATATTCGATTGTTTAAGCAACTTGGTACCTTAAAAGTCAATACCAAACCGCAAGGGGTTAGTGTTACTTTAGGCGATCAGTACCTAGGTACCACCCCGCTTACCGTGAACGTGGCCCCAGATAAACAACAACCCTTATTGCTTTTTAAAGACGGTTACGGTTCAAAATCATCAAGCTTGATGGTGCCTTCTGGAGAAACTGTTAGTCGGTTTTTTGAACTCTCCCCTAATGTCGCCAAAGTGACGTTTAAAGTCGAACCAAGCGATGCCTTATTGTATGTCAATGGAAGGTTGATGGGGCGGGCAAATCAGCAAATTGCGATGACCAGTAAACAGCAGTCGGTGCGCATTGAAAAGCCAGGTTATGTCAGCTATGAAAAAACTTTTTTACCAAATGCCAGCGCAGCGCAATTAATTAATGTCCGCCTTCAAACGATAGAAGAGCACCGCTGGGCAAATATAAAACCTTTTATTAGTACCGAATTTGGTACACGTCTAAAACTTTTTAAGCCCAACGATACCATTATTATGGGGGCATCAAGGCGAGAGCAGGGACGTCGAGCCAATGAAATTACACGAACCGTTCAAGTAACTCGCCCTTTTTATCTTGGGGTTAAAGAGATCAGCAACAAAGAGTTTAGGCAGTTTTTTAAACAACACTCATCGGGGCATTTTAAAAGTCACAGTTTAAATGGGGTTAATCAACCGGCCGTCCAACTGAGCTGGTTGCAAGCGGTTCAGTATTGTAATTGGCTGTCAAGTCGCGAGCAATTACAACCGGTTTACAACATCGTCGATGATAAAGTGGTGTCGTTTAATTTTGACCACAATGGCTATCGTTTACCAACAGAAGCGGAGTGGGTATGGGCAAGTCGGTATATTAACGGGCAAATGTTGAAATACCCTTGGGGGAATGCTTTACCACCGAAAGCAAAAGCCGGCAACTTTGCCGACGTCAGTAGCGCTTCCATTTTAGGTACCATTTTACCGAATTACAACGATGGCTATATTGCTTCAGCGCCGGTGGGAGTGTTTGGCCAAAATCCAAAGGGAATTTATGACTTGGCGGGTAATGTGGCTGAGTGGATCCACGATTATTATCAGATCAATAGCGGTCTGTCGATGAAAACAGAAAAAGATCCAGTTGGCCCTTTAAAAGGGGATTACCATGTGATTAAAGGCTCTAGTTGGGCTCATGGCAGTCGCACAGAATTGCGATTGTCATTTCGAGATTATGGGAACGATAAACGCCATGATGTTGGTTTTCGGGTCGCCAGAAATGCGATGTAAGCGGAGATGATATGAAGTATTTTGAATTGATATTTAGCCTTTTGTTGCTGCTTTATTGTGCTACTTATGCCGCTAGTGCTAACGAAACTCCAGTACAAAAAAATAACGATGCCAAACCAGCAAAGGTGAATGTTGAACAAAGTAGAGAGAAAGACCCAGATACAAAAGACAAAGCCCTAGAACAAGATATACAACACGACAAAGTTATCGCCTACAGCGAGCAAAATAAACCAAATAGTGAAGACGCTGATATTAACCAATTTGGCCCAGAGCAAACCAAAGAAACGAAAACCCGTGAAGTATTTCGTCCTAGCGAAAAAATCTCTGAGGATCTCTCAGTGTCGTTCCCTATAGATATTTAAGGACATGGTAATGAAAAGAAATGCCGCTTCAGAATTTATATATCAACTGATCTCATTGTTGCTATCGGTGATCTTAGTGCATGCATTGTATGTCACCAAAATACGTCCTGAGGCCGAAGCGATTATGGCCAAACAACAGGCACAACAAGAGGCGGGAAGTTTGGTCACAGATCAGCGCTCGTTGTATTTAGTGTTAAAAGATTATGAACAAGAAACCTGTTTAATATTGATGCTTTGGGCGTTAATGATTATGGGCTACAAAGCTCGCTTAACCATGTTAGAAAGAGACATGTTTGCCAAAACTATGATCAAAGTGAAGGAGGGGACCAGCATCTTGCCAGAAGATGCGCGCAAGTTATGTCGACCCTTGCAAGAGCTGCCTGAAGATAAACAGTCGATGCTAGCGCCTAGAACCCTATTAATATCATTAAAACGTTTTGCCACCACCTCCAGTGTCGCAGCCGTGGCGACGGCGATTAAAGATATATGTGACAGTGAAGCCGACAGACTCGACAGCGAACTGTCGATGGTGCGATATATTACCTGGGCTATCCCCTCCATTGGTTTTATCGGTACGGTGCGGGGGATTGGTGATGCACTAGGGCAAGCGCATAAAGCGGTTGAAGGCGATATTGTTGGGGTGACCAGCAGCTTAGGGGTGGCATTTAATTCCACATTTATTGCCTTAGTGATCAGTATTTTTATTATGTTTTTTACCCATCAATTGCAGTTAATGCAAGAGCGTCTAGTACAAAATACGCAAGAGTTTTGTGACTCTAATTTATTAAACCATTTGAAAGTTCAATCTCATGGGTAGAGGCCGTATATGAGCGTGCTGATCATCGACTTAAATGACAGTAATATTTCACTTTATGCTCAAAATGAGACATTGACCGAATCTGGCTACGCTTATATCCAGCCTGAACAGGTTCTCTTTGGCGCTGATGCTTATGCGCAATATAAGCGGTTCCCTTTGGTTTGTGTAGATAATTTTTGGCTAAAAATGAACACAGACAGCCTGGAAATCGACAATCAGCTGGTGGCAAATTATGCCGATCTGATGTATTTACAGCTGCAAGGTCTGCTTGCTCAAATAACCTCATCTCAACAGGTTATTTTAATGGTGCCAAGCTCTTTAACCAAACAGCAGTTGTCCCTACTTATTGGCGTTTTAAAGGCGCTTGAAGTGGATGTGATCGGGCTTTATGATCGCGCTTTATTTTGGACTTCAGATCAGCTTGAACAAGAGCAGGCGGTGTTTTTTGATTTAGACTTACATTATGCTCATTTAACCTTTTTAGATAAAACGGATGAGATCAGCGTACGTCATTCTTATGCGTTAGCCAATAAAGGTGTTATTGGTTTAGAGCACACCATCGCTGAATGGTTGAATCAGCAGTTGATTATTGAATTTCGCTTTGATGCGTTTCACAAAAGCGAATTTGAGCAACGCCTATATGAGCATATCCCTCGTCTGTTTGCTTTATCTAGCGAAACCTACACCTTAGAAATAGCAGAGTATCGTTTAACCATAAATTATCAGCAGTTAGTACAAAAAATCACCGACTTTTTTGACTCGATTTTGACTCAGTACAAGATTTCATCACCACTTGTTATGCCAAAAATGTGGGCAAATTTATTCGCCAAAACTCCTTTGCATCAGCGCTACCAATGCATACAAAGCGATATATCATTGGCGCAAATTGAGTTCTATAAAGCCCACGCTAAAAAGCATTTTGAACAAGGGTTATTTGTGCGCCAATCCATGCCTAGTCAGTCGAAACCTAGTCAATCGATGCCTAGCCAATCAGCAGTTGGTGACGATCCTGCAAAACCAAGCGCGAGCCATGTGTTATGTCAAAGTCTTGCTTATCCAATCAATGGGAATGCGCTTTATTTAAATGCCGATCCAGCATCACCAGTGACCGACTGTGAGAGTAAGCATTCATTTGCACGTTTACACCGAGTTGGGCCTAGGCTAGATATTTTCCCAATCATTGAACAAGCTCTAAGCATTAATCAACAACCAATAAGCGCGAAACAGTCAATGGCTTTAGGGGATGAGATAGAAAGCCGATTATCTAAAGACAAATTTGTCATGATCCGAGTTGAAAAGGGGTAGCTTGGGATGGCAAAACGTCGCTTTAGCACATTTTCGATTTCTTTTTTGGACATTATGTCCTGTGGCTTTGGCGCGGTTATCTTAATCTTTTTGATTATTGAACACGATGTCAGCTCACAACTTCAAGTCGATACCGATATGTTGCAATCGGAAGTTAACCTACTTGAACAAGAAGTCAGTGAAGGTCAAGCGTCTTTAGTCGAAATTAAAAATACCTTATCGGTACTGAATCAGGAATATGTACAAACCAGTGGATTAGCTAGGCGAGTAAACGATGAAATAGATGCGGTCAGAAATAAAATTGCGATTTTAGACGAAGCCTCCGATGATCAACAAATTCGCAAGATTAAAGAAAGACTGAAAACTCTGACCGTTGAAAAGAAAAAGCTTGAGGATGAAATCGCTAAAGGCAACAACGCTCGGCGATTCGTTGGTGAAGCCGACCGGCAATACTTAACAGGGTTAAAACTTGGTGGCGCTCGAATTTTAATACTGATGGATGTGTCGGCCAGTATGCTAGATGACTCTATCGTCAATGTCATTCGTCGTCGTAACATGTCACAGCAGTCTAAACGCCAAGCCGATAAATGGATACGAGCAGTGCGAGCGGTTGAGTGGTTAATCGCTAAATTACCCATAGACAGCCAATTTCAGTTATTTATTTTTAATACCGAAGTGAAAGCGTTGGTGAGCTCAAGTAAGCAGCAATGGTTGAATGTTTCTGACCAAGAAAAGCTCAATATGGTGGTGAACGAACTGCACAAAATTGTGCCAGCTGGAGGCACCAGTTTAGAGAAAGCCTTTCGTGATGTTCGCCAGTTAAGCCCGTTGCCCGACAATATATTATTGCTCACCGATGGCTTACCCACTCAAGGTATGCAAGCAAGTCGCAGCAATACTATTTCGGGGCCTGAGCGCGAACAATTGTTTAATCGTGCGGTCAGTGTTTTGCCCGACGGGATCCCGGTTAATATTCTACTTTGGCCGATGGAAGGCGATCCAATGGCAGCATCGGCTTTTTGGAAGCTTGCTTTACGCACATCGGGCTCTTTTATGAGCCCATCGCGAGATTGGCCGTAGGAGGGAAGGTGAAAGCAAAACGACGTGTGCTAGAAGAGTTTTCAATTTCCTTTCTCGATGTCATTTGTTGTGGCTTTGGCGCTATTATTTTGCTGCTGATGATCACCAAAAACATGCCACCGATGGTTTTAGAAGAGTCGGATTTAAATTTAGACGGTCAAGTTAAACAGTTGCAAGAACAACTCTTTGCTATTCGCGGTGAAAGCAATATTTTAAATCGACAATTAAACGCTAAAAAAGAGCAAATAGATGCCCAGAAGGAACGCATTGCTATTTTAAGAACCCGATTAGCCACTATCGAAGCGCAATATGCTCAAATCGCCAAAGCGGCTTCTTTTAGCGAGGATGAAAAGGGTAAGTTAGCCCTAGCGCTCCAAGAGTTGACCCAAGAGATGGAACGTTTGTTGGGCCGTAATTATAAGAGTCAAAATGATCTCGTCGGTGGTATCCCTGTAGACAGTGAATATTTGATTTTTATTATCGATACCTCCGGCAGTATGTATAACTATGGGTGGCAGCGGATGATTGATGAGATCATTGCCACCTTAGATATCTACCCAGAGGTTAAAGGCATTCAAATTTTGAATGACATGGGCCAATACATGTTTACCAATTATCAGCGCAAATGGATTCCCGATACCCCAGCAAGACGCAGTGCCATTATAAAGCGCTTACGTTCATGGAATCCATTTAGTAATAGCTCACCTGTAGAAGGCATTCAAAAGGCGATCAGAACCTTTTTCCAACAGGATAAAAAGATCAGTTTGTATGTCATGGGAGATGAGTTTTCAGGTCGTTCTATTGCCGATGTGCTAAGAGCCATTGAAAGCATAAATAAATTCTCGCGAAATAACCAACGACTTGTTCGCATCCATGCCGTCGGATTTCCGGTGCAATTTATTCGCCCGCTGGCACAACAGACGACGGGGATTCGTTTTGCAACCTTAATGCGAGAATTAACCTATCGAAATGGTGGCACATTTGTAGGTTTAAACGATTATCAACCAAACTAATGGGATAGGTAAGGAAAATCTAATGCAAAGAGTAAACCAAACAGTTAATGACTGGCGATTAGGCTTCGTTATATTAGCCACCGTTTTTCTTTGGTCTTGCAGTAACAAAGTGAAAGTTGAGGCGAGCTTTCCCGATCCGGTGATCAATCAGATCCCATTAGTGCTAGGGGTTATTTATGAGCCTGAGTTTAAACAATATCATTATATTGAAGCCGATGAAGAACGTAGCGATTGGGAAATTAACATGGGTGAAGCTCAGGTTAAATTATTTGATACCGTACTCAATAAAATGTTTGCTCAGGTCAACACTCTGGAACAGTTACAGCCAGGGATTAAAAGTGTTGATATCTACTTTCAGCCAACGGTCGAAGAATTTCAGTATAACGTGCCCCAGGAAACTCAGGTTGATATGTTTGAAGTCTGGATAAAGTATCACCTTAAAGTGTATGACTCAGACGGTAAATTAATCGCGGATTGGATCCAAACAGCTTATGGCAAAACGCCAGCGCAAACCTTTACGGGGGACGACACCGCCTTAAATGAGGCTATGGTCATTGCACTCAGAGATATTGGTGCCAGTTTTGTATTGCGCTTTGCACATATTCCAGAAATAAAAAACTGGCTGGCAGAGCATCAAAAAATTTAATTAATGGATTACAAGGTTACGCACAACCCATGTTGCCCTAAGCGCGATAAAACCATACCAGTGGATTTTTTCGCATATTCATAGGGCTAAAATGCGACAGAAGCAGTTGCTAAAGCACGAAGGTGAACACGATGAATACATATTTAACATTGAGCAAAGGTTTAATCATTTTACTGCTGTTGCTGTTGCTGTTGCCCGGCTGCTCGACGGTGACCATAGATCAAGTTAAATTTCGACCCAGTGAGTTAAAAAGTGGTGAGTCCATAGTGGTTCTAGGGCGGCGTACTAATGGCGACTATGAAACCGAGCCAGAACTGGTTTCCTGTGTTGGTGATACCTTAGGTAAAGGCGAAAATGCAATAAATGTGATCCCTGAACAGGAGTTTATTGACCGATTATATCCGTGGTTTGAACCAAGAACCGCACCTAGCAATGTAAAAGATCTGCAACGCTTATTGCAATATCAAGGGGTAAGTAAAGTATTCGATGAATTGAATGTGCATTACATTGTATGGATTGACGGTAATACCGAAAAAGTAAAAAGCTACGGCCGCATTACCTGTGGTTTAAGCGCCACTTTGGTGAGCTGTTTTGGTTTTGGTACTTGGGATGATAAAGCGCAATATGAAGCCGCGATTTGGGACTATCGCAAAAAAGAGCAAATAGGCAAAATTTCAAGTCAAGCCGATGGTACTTCTTATATGCCGGCACTCGTTGTGCCCATTCCGTTATTGGCTCAAGTTCAATCGGATGCCTGTAGCGCAATGTCAAAGCAATTACAGACTTTCTTTTAACCGCTTAGGAACATAAGGTGATTTATGACGATAAATAAATTTTTGTCTCTGCTTTTGGTTATTGTAACGATAAGTTTTACAACCTCCTGTGCGCTTAACCCTGCCACAGGCACCCCAGACTTTGTGTTTATGAGTGAAAGTGAAGAAGTCAGCAAAGGCAAAGAATTACACCAACAAATATTAAATACCACGCCAATTTACGATGATCCAAAGCTTACAGCGTATATTAACGAGATTGGTCAAAAAATAGTAAAGAATAGTCATCGTCCCGATATCGAATATCATTTTACCATTATCGACTCGCCAGACATTAATGCGTTCGCGCTCCCCGGCGGCTACATTTACATTAATCGCGGGATCCTTGCCTACCTTGACTCTGAAGCTCAATTAGCCGCAATTTTAGCACATGAAATTGCCCATGTTACGGCCCGTCATGTGGTTCGCCAAGATGCGGCTCGAAAAGGCGCAGGAGCGTTAACCGTGGCGACCGTGATCACCACCGGCAGTGCCACCTTAAGCGACATGAGTAGCCTTTGGGGTTCTGCGGCGGTACAAGGTTATGGTCGTGAAATGGAGCTTGAAGCGGATGGTTTTGGCGCCGAATATCTGTATAAAAGCGGCTATTCTCCGATGGCGATGGTGGAAACCATAGGGGTGCTCAAAGATCAGGAGAAGTTTAACCGTTATCGAGCCAAAGAAGAAGGCCGAAAAATTAAGAGTTATCATGGGGTTTTCTCGACTCACCCAAGAAACGATAAACGCCTACGAGAGGTCATCGCGAAGGCCGGAGAATTACCTCCTGGTGAGGCCAATAATGAGAATGTCGATATTTATCGAGAAAAAACCCAAGGGATGATCTTTGGGGTTAATTATCAAGCGCGGTTAAAAAACGAGCAACTCGAAAAAGATCGTTTTTATCATGGTAAATTGGGCTTTTCGATAAAGTTTCCGCCTAACTGGCAAGTGAATAATACGCGTTCGGCGATCATCAGTGCTGATGAAAAGAACACCGCGCAAATGGAACTTAAAGTGTCGCGGGTACAAAACGGTGTTGCCCCTGATGCTTATTTAAGAACCATCACCAATAACCAATTACTGAGCAAAGCTCAAGGATTTCAACAAAATGGCTTACTGGTGTATACAGGCGTATTGGCAAGCGAGTCAACGCCCCAACGCGTTGCAATGATATATCAAGGCAGTCGAGCGTATTTTCTTGCTGGCACCGTTCATCAACCGCAAAACGATGTCGATTATGACAGTATGTTCTTACAATCAATCAAGAGTTTTAGACCTGAAAAACCGATGAACTTGTCTAAAAAATCAAAACGTATTCATTATGTCAAAGCCAATCAAAACACCACTATCGCCGCTTTAGCGCAACATATTCAATTAGGGCCTTATACCGAACAGTATTTGCGCCTCATAAACGGATTGTATCCTAGAAAAGAACCTGAACCAGGCGATTGGATAAAAATAGTCGAGTAATAAAACCAGGCAAGGGGCAAGGATATCGTATTTATTTTAGCGCGAACCTAAACAACAAACGGTGGCTTATTGGCCACCGTTTGTTTACCCAAGCTTATGGTTTTAAAACCATTAATGGTCGTGGTTACAACCACCTTCACCGTGAACATGGCCGTGCGATAACTCTTCTTCAGTGGCATCACGGACTTCTAAAATTTCAACTTCAAATTTTAAGTCGATGCCAGCAAGTGGGTGGTTACCGTCAACGGTAATTTCATCTTCGTCCATCCCAATCACAATAACGG
The DNA here is from genome assembly GCF_041410465.1 of Thalassotalea sp. 273M-4. NCBI lineage: Bacteria > Pseudomonadati > Pseudomonadota > Gammaproteobacteria > Alteromonadales > Colwelliaceae > Thalassotalea > Thalassotalea aquiviva. The sequence continues at coordinate 2,218,482 of NZ_CP166961.1, read as the reverse complement.
TTTGCTCACCGTCGTCGGTTTGAGCACGAAGTTGCATGCCAACGTCTAAGTCTTCGATGCCAGAGAACATCTCTTTTGGTACCGTTTGAACAAAGCCATCGTGGCGTTCACCGTAGCCATCTTCGGCAGCAACATCAGCAACAAATTTATCGCCTACTTGTTTATCGTTTAATGCAGACTCAAGACCAGGGATCAAAAAGCCGTTGCCGTGAATAAACGCAAGCGGTTTATGGTCATATGAGCTATCAATTAAGTTTTCCTCGCTGTCCATTACCGTATAATGCATAACAACAACTTTATTTTGCGCAATTTTCATAATATATCCTATTGATATGAAGTCTTTAGTCTTCTGTTTGGTTTATGGTATAAGGTAGGTCGATGACCTTAAATTCAATGTCTTCTTGGCCTTTAATCCGAAATAGTGAATCATCGGAGCTATCGTTAGACAACACCGCTTGCAGATACACCTCGCCATTATCGCTTTGATAAGAGGCGATAATATTTCCACCCCGGCGCCAACTGTCACCCATTTGTACTTCCAGCAAATCGTTTTCTGATAACTCGGCTTGACCTTGGCCTAATAAAGCGAAAAGGGCTCGCTTATTTTTGCCCAAGTACTTCATACGAGCAACGGTTTCTTGCCCTAAATAACAGCCTTTGCTAAAGCTTATCCCATTTAAATGCTGTAAGTTGAGCATTTGCGGGACGTATTCATTGACGCTCGCTTCGTTCATATGGACAAAACCGGAAACGATTTCGAGCAATGTCCATATCTTAGACGAAAAAACAGGTAACTCTAAACGGGCCATCAAGGCTTCAATATTGGCTTGAGTGTCTATTAATAAATATCGGTTGAGCTTACCAGAAATAAACACCACGGTTGCTGTGCCTTGATGTAAAACTGGGGTAAATGAGTCAGGAACTGCCTCGAACTGGTGAGCAATATATTCTTTGGCTTTAGCCCCAACCAGTGCCATAAACGCTAAATCGTTGGCTTGCTCTATTTCAACTTTGGCAAATACGCCAAATTTTTGCAGTTCAGCCATCGAAGCGTTAAGCGAATGTTGGCTTTGAATAAGCAATCGTTGGCTGTCGTGACTCACCAAGCGAAAAGCGGCAAACATTTTACCCTTGGCATCGCAATGCCCGCCGACCAACAACTGCTTGCTGGCAAGCTGATTCATGTCGCAAGTGAGTTGACCTTGTAAATATTTATCGGCTTCAGGGCCGGTGACCCGAATGGCGCTTAAATTGTCGACCTTAATTGCAAAGTCGCTTGGCAACTGCGTTAGGGCAGGCAAAGAATCTTGTGTGTTCATTGTAAGTATCGTTTTATGTCCAGTGTTAACTATCAGATTGGGATATCAAGCTAAGAATTCAAGTTTCTAGACCAGATTATTTTAAAAATCTGAGTTGCCGACTATTCTATGAAATAGCCAACAAGGTTTATCGATTTTTATCCGCTCGTTGACACATTCACACATTGTTGCTTACCAAGGTAGAAGGCAAAAACCTTGGTTGAATAACATTGGTATCAATTAAGGAAATTGGTACAATGTCGGCTCGATTTATTGCAATAAGAAATTAACCAAATGGCATTATCAAATAATAAAGCAAGATTACGTTGGGCTTGTCGTCGCGGTATGCTGGAATTAGATGTACTATTTCTACCATTCGTCGATGAGGCTTGGGATCAATTATCAGAGCAACAAAAATTGGTGTTTGAACGATTACTCGCTTGCGATGATCCAGACTTATTTGCTTGGTTTATGGGGCACAGTGAATGCAAGGATGCAGAGCTAAATGACATGGTCCAACTTATTCTCAACCGAGTCAAAGTATAATCTATCTATTTCTTCGTCAAAGCGACTAGGTCAGGTTAGGCTGTCGCTTTATTTAATGACCGTTATGGTCATCCAATTAGTTCTTAGTTTATGGCTCAGTAACCAACCATTTTGGCTGTTATTATCGATCGCCCTAATCGTTTGCCTGCCCAGCCTAGGCCTATTTCACTGGCAACTGGCAAAACACACCTGCCATAGCAATTTTGTGTTATCGTCAAAGGGAGAAGTGCAATTTAGTCCTTGGCAACACTTTAGCATAAGCCCATCCTCACTTATCTTGCCTTTTGGCTGTTGTTTGCTGTTAACAAACAAAACCGGCCACATTCATAATCGGAAAAAGATATCAACGCGTATTTGTTGGCTGTTTGATGATCAAGTCTCGGGGGCTGATTATCGTCGTCTATTACGAGTAATACATTATTTGCAGCAGTCCTAACAATCTTAACAGAGGGTAAAATCGTTTGGACGGCTGCGGCTAAAGTTGCACTGACAAACAGGTTATTGCTTCGGGGTTAAAACCGTTGGCCCACTTTGTTCATTCGTTTGCGGATAGTCTAAGGTGTAATGTAAACCTCGGCTTTCTTTGCGAGACAGCGCACTTAAAATAATAAGCTCTGCAACTTGCACTAAATTTCTGAGTTCGAGCAAATTATTGCTTACCCTAAAGTTAGAATAGTACTCGTTAATTTCTGTCTGTAGTAATTTGACTCGATTTAATGCACGTTCCAATCTTTTGGTGGTACGAACAATACCAACATAATCCCACATAAATAATCGTAATTCATGCCAGTTATGCTGAATAATAACTTCTTCATCACTGTCGGTGACTCGGCTTTCATCCCAAGGTGGTAATGGTTTGATGTTAAGCGCAGGGGTGAGAGTTTTCTTAATATGTTTAGCGGCCGCTCGGGCGAAGACAACACACTCTAATAAAGAGTTGCTGGCTAACCTATTGGCGCCGTGTAAACCAGTATAAGACACTTCGCCGATGGCGTATAAATTGTCGATATCGGTTAGCCCGTCTTTGTTTACCATAACACCACCACAAGTATAATGAGCCGCGGGGACGACCGGTAATGCTTCTTTGGTCATATCGATACCAAATTGACTGGTTTTTTGATAAATCATCGGAAAGTGCTGTTTGATGAAACTTTCATCGCGATGACTAATATCTAAGAACATGCAGTCAGCCCCTAAGCGTTTCATTTCATAATCAATCGCTCGAGCGACCACATCTCTTGGCGCTAGTTCGGCACGTTGATCAAATTCTGGCATAAAGCGACTGCCATCAGGGCGACGTAAAATCGCGCCTTCGCCTCGTAATGCCTCGGTCAATAAAAAGGTGCCAGCTTGTGGGTGGTACAAACACGTTGGATGAAATTGATTAAACTCCATATTGGCAACTCGACACCCTGCGCGCCATGCCATTGCAATGCCATCGCCACTGGCGACATCAGGATTGGAAGTGTATTGATAGACTTTACTGGCACCGCCGGTAGCTAAAATGATTTTTTGGGCAAAAATCGACTCGACTTTTTCAATGTTTCGATTCCAAACATAAGCACCAATGCATTGTTTGCTGTGCTCAGTCTTTTGGGTGATTAAATCGATCGCATTGTAACGCTCAAAAACACGAATACGAGAGTGTTGTCGTACTTGCTCAACGAGGGTTGTTTGTACCGCTTTACCGGTAGCGTCGGCGCTGTGCAAAATGCGTCGATGGCTGTGCCCACCTTCACGGGTTAGATGGTATTTTGCGGAGTCGCTCTCTTTATGCTTTGACTCTAAATCAAAACGTACCCCTTGTTCAATCAACCACTGCATCGATGCTTTCGCGTTTTCTGCGGTGAACTTTACGATGTCTTCATCACAAATATCATTGCCAGCAATCATCGTGTCTTTAACATGAGAAGAAATGGAATCATTTTCATCAAAAACGGCAGCTATACCCCCTTGGGCATAAAACGTAGAGCCCTCATTAATAGGGCCTTTGCTGAGTAATATGACATCGGCATAATTGGCTAATTTTAGTGCTAGGGTTAAACCGGCAGCGCCACTGCCAATAACTAAGGCATCACAGTTGTGTTGTTGTTTCATATTTAGAGGGGTTCTGATCGCGTATGCACAATCTGTTAATAGTAACTTAAACCACCAATAAATAACAATAAAAGGGGCAACTGAAGGGCAAAGTAAAGACCGAAAAATTCGGAATTTAGTTGATTTTCAAGTAAAATATTTAGTTAGGAACATTTTTTAACGATTTTAGAATTTATTTCGAACTTTTTTTAATGTCTTAAGTCCTAATGGATAAGTTTGCCAAGAGCTGTAGTAAATTTCTGCCACTAAATAGTATTTTTATGGGTAGATGGAATCACTGCAAGAACGAAATAAGCATCTCAAATAGAACAAATGCAGTTGATTAACAAGGGGTAAAAGCTCGGATGAGCGAACAGAATACAGACCACATTTTGGTCAAGAAGGTGCAAAGTGGCGATAAAAATGCCTTTAACCTTCTGGTAAAAAAATATCAGCAAAAGGTGATGAACCTTGTTTCTCGTTATGTCAAAAACCAAGCAGACGTAGGGGATGTAACACAGGAAACATTTATTAAAGCCTATCGTGCATTGGCGAATTTCAGGGGTGACAGTGCGTTTTACACCTGGTTGTATCGAATCGCGGTAAACACCGCTAAGAATCATTTGTTGGCCGGTGCTCGCAAACCACCAGGGAGTGATGTCGAAATAGAAGATGCCGAGTTTTATGATAGTGGGGACGCTTTAAGAGAAAATGCCTCACCGGAAAGGCTATTGTTGACCAGCGAAATTAGGCAGTTGATTTTTAAGACTATCGAACAACTGCCAGAGGAATTAAGAATTGCGTTACATCTGCGCGAGCTAGATGGTTTGAGTTATGAAGAAATTGCCAACGTCATGGACTGTCCCGTCGGTACGGTCAGATCGCGAATCTTCAGAGCCCGCGATGCAGTAGATAAAAAAATTAAGCCTTTAATACAGCGGTAATGTGATTAATGCAGAGTGTTTTGAAGGGTATTTTTAGTGGTTTTCTAGCCACGCCAAAAACCAAGTTAGCGAATATTATCGCTAAATATTGTGAGTATATATATGAGTGAAAATAAGTTTGAAGCATTATCGGCTTTAGTTGATCAACACGATGTCGATACATCGAAAGTTGAACAAATTAAAAATGATGATCAACTTAATGAGGCTTGGGGACGTTACCATCTCATCGGTGATGTGATCAGAGGCGAACACGCAGAACATATTGATTTAGACTTATCTGATGACATCGCTGTTGCTATTGCAGCTGAGCCAACCATCTTAGCGCCTATGCACAAGCCAAGCTTGCAGCAAGCCGTGAAGGCTAAAGTGGTAACCCTGTTCAAACCCGCTGGCCAACTTGCAATCGCGGCATCAGCAGCTTGGTTAATGGTTTTAGGTGTCCAACAATCGTATACCTCAGATGATGTCACGCCAATGCCGGCGCAAGTTTTTCAACCCTTTCCTGTAGGTGGGGTCGCTGAGCCGGTAAGTTATAATTTTGAACCGCAATCAATAAGCACACAAAAACGCCTTATGATAGAGCGTCAGCAAAAATTGCAAGCGATTTTATCGGATCATCAAATGCAGCGTAAGCTTAATCCTGGCCTTGAAAAACAACCAGAAAACGAAGACCAAACGGATAAAGAACCAAACTAAATACATGAAGTCATCAGTCTTTTTACTTGCCTTGGCAACGACTATGTTGCCAATGGCACCAAGTTCGGCCCAAAGCTCAGAACAGCAACCTAATTCTGCCAGCTCTGAATCAATCCAAACAGCGCAGGTACCCACTGCATTACAATGGATGCAAAGGCTTACGGCCTCGCTAAAACAACTTAATTTTGATACCTCTTTTGTCGTGGTTAAAAACAACCGAGCCGAGCCTTATCGCTGGTTGCATGGGGTAGCTGAAGGTAAGGAAATGGAAATCATTACCTTGCTCAATGGACCTCGTAAAGAGTTTATTCGTCGCGACAACGTTGTCAGTTATTTTGAAATGGATAATGTGCCGTATTCTGTTGTTGCGGATTCCATAACAGGCCCGATCCCAAATATTTTTTGGGACGATATTAGCAAATTGCAACAAAGCTATGATTTTATTGGGGTTGGCAAAAGTCGAATTTTAGGTCGAAGTGCGCAATTAATTCGCCTTGAGAGCAAAGATAAACAGCGCTTTGGTTATTGGTTATGGTTAGACACCACTACGGGGCTGTTATTGAAAAGTGCCATCATCAGTCAAACCGGGGAATTACTCGAACAAATTCAGTTTACTCATTTGGCCATTACAGACAAAAGCAATGAGATTTTAAATCAGCTCATAAACGCAGAGTTGCCAACCCCAATCAGCCATACAGGGCAACAGGTAGACTTTTCGTGGCAAGTTAATTGGTTACCAGACGGGTTTGTGCAACGTCATGCGAATCGAAACGTACTGTCAAAAGTTAATGAGCCGGTAGAATCATTATTATTTAATGATGGTTTGGTCGACGTGTCAGTCTACGTTAGCCCATCCGATGAAGCCCCCCGCAAACCTAGTATTAATCAAACTGGGGCAACTGTGTTATTATCGCAATTACGCGATGGTTATGAAATCAATGTTGTTGGGAAAATCCCCCCTAACACGGCCTTAGCAATCGCAGACTCTGTAAGCTTTAACTAATCGGCCTATGTAAATGATAGAAGAAACTGCAACGGTGATTGCCATAAACAATCGCCGTGTTACCGTAAAAAGTCAAATCAAATCAACTTGTCACAGTTGTGAGCAACAAAATGACTGTGGCAGTGGCCAAGTGGCTAAAGCTATTTCGCATAAAGCTTTGATCTCAGATCTTGAAACCGATATTCCGCTAACGATTGGTGATGAAGTGGTCATAGGCATTCCCGAAGGTAATATTTTAACCAGTGCTGTGCAGGTGTATTTATGGCCTTTACTGGGGTTAATTATAGGCGCGAGCTTGGGGCAACTGGTGTTGGTCGAGCAATTACAATGGCATGAAGTCTCTGGGCTGATACTCGCCAGCACTCTGGCTTTTTGTGGCTTTAAACTGGCGCAAAAACAACAAAGCCAAACCGAGGTGCAAGCGTCTTTGCAGCCTAAATTACTGCGTCGTTGCCCAAAAACAATTTCTGTTACACAATTATAGTGCTATCTTTTTTCCTAAGTCCTTATACTTATTGATTAAGTACTTGTTTTATAGGCTTTTAAAATTGATTTTTGTATTTATCTAGGGTTGTCTTATGCATTTCTTGCATCGTTTAAAGGGTGCAATAAGCCGTCTATTGGTATAATGAAGCCACAAATTCACCATAAGGAATCACAATAAGGCAAGTAAAGATAGCGACAAGGCGTTAAATTCGGTAAAATCACGCCAATATTTTTTTTGTATCTATTATTTGAATTATAAGCTCTTTCTATGAAGCACATACGTAACTTTTCAATTATTGCCCACATCGATCATGGTAAATCAACCTTATCTGATCGCCTCATCCAACACTGTGGTGGCCTAACCGATCGCGAAATGGCCGCTCAAGTTCTTGACTCAATGGATCTTGAAAAAGAGCGCGGTATTACCATTAAAGCCCAAAGTGTTACCTTAGACTATAACGCTCGAGATGGTGAAACCTATCAATTAAATTTCATCGATACCCCAGGTCACGTCGATTTTTCTTATGAAGTTTCTCGTTCACTTGCCGCATGTGAAGGTGCGTTGTTAGTGGTTGATGCAGGGCAAGGGGTGGAGGCTCAAACTCTTGCTAACTGTTATACCGCTCTAGAAATGAATTTGGAAGTGGTGCCAATCTTAAACAAGATTGATTTACCACAAGCCGATCCAGATCGAGTTTGTGAAGAAATTGAAGATATCATTGGTATTGATGCGACCGAAGCGGTTCCTTGTTCTGCCAAAACGGGCTTGGGCGTTGAAGACGTATTAGAAAGCATTGTTGCAAATATTCCACCTCCGGTTGGCAAGAGCGATGGTAACTTGCAGGCCTTAATCATTGACTCTTGGTTCGATAATTACCAAGGGGTTGTTTCTTTGGTTCGTATTATCAATGGTGAAGTGCGCAAAGGCGACAAAATGACTGTTATGTCGACAGGGCAAAGCCACCATATCGATAAAGTGGGCATATTTACCCCAAAACAAACCGATACAGGGGTCTTAAGAACGGGTGAAGTAGGCTTTATTATTGCTGGGATCAAAGATATTCATGGGGCACCTGTAGGTGATACCTTGACGTTAACTCGTAACCCTGCCGAATCGGCTTTACCGGGCTTTCAAAAAGTTAAACCTCAAGTTTATGCCGGGATCTTTCCAATCAGTTCGGACGATTTTGAAAACTTTCGTGATGCGCTTGCTAAGTTAAGCCTAAATGACGCGTCATTATTTTATGAGCCAGAAAGCTCAGGGGCGCTTGGTTTTGGTTTTCGCTGCGGCTTCTTAGGTATGCTGCATATGGAAATCATTCAAGAGCGTTTAGCCCGAGAGTATGACTTAGACCTTATAACCACAGCGCCTACGGTAAACTACGAAGTAGAACGCACCGATGGTCGCATTTTGGTTATTGATAATCCGTCTGACTTACCGCCGATTAACGAAATTAATGAAATTCGTGAGCCAATCGTCGAAGCCAATATTTTGGTACCGCAAGAACATTTAGGTAATGTTATCACCTTATGTATTGAAAAACGTGGGGTCCAAAAAACCTTAACTTACCACGGTAATCAAGTTGCTGTTACTTATGAACTACCGATGGCTGAAGTGGTAATGGACTTTTTTGATAAGTTAAAATCGACTAGTCGTGGCTATGCGTCACTGGATTATAATTTTGTTCGCTTTGAAGCTTCTGACATGGTGCGTTGTGATATTTTAATCAATGGTGATCGCGTCGATGCCTTAGCGATGATAACGCACCGCACCAATTCGGTATCTCGTGGCCGTCAATTGGTCGACAAACTAAAAGATTTGATCCATCGTCAAATGTTTGATGTCGCCATTCAAGCGGCTATCGGTAATAACATTATCGCCCGCACAACGGTTAAACAACTGCGTAAAAACGTTATTGCTAAATGTTATGGTGGTGATGTTTCACGTAAGAAAAAACTACTTCAAAAACAAAAAGAAGGTAAAAAGCGCATGAAACAAGTAGGTAACGTTGAAGTACCTCAAGAAGCGTTTTTAGCCGTATTAAAACTAGGTAAATAAAAAGGACTGACATGGCGGCATATTTTTCAATATTTTTGGTGATAATTACTTTAATAACCGGGGTCGTATGGTTATTAGATAAATTTGTTTATGCACCAAAACGGCAATTGGCGTTGTTACATACACAACAACAATGCGCTCAGCCACTGGACGAAGAAGCCGTTGCAAAGATTGTTCAACCAAACCCGTTGGTTGATACCTCGGTGCAAGTGTTTCCGGTTATTGCCTTTGTTCTAATCTTGCGTTCATTTTTATGGGAACCGTTTCAAATACCATCAGGTTCGATGATGCCAACCTTACTTGATGGCGATTTTATTTTGGTCAATAAGTTTAATTACGGCTTAAGAGAACCTGTTGCTCGCCATAAATTTTGGGAAATAGGGCATCCAGAACGCGGTGATGTCGTGGTGTTTAAATATCCGGTGCAACCGGAAATTGACTACATTAAGCGTGTTGTAGGGGTACCTGGAGATCGGGTGATTTATCGAAATAAAACCTTATACATTCAGCCTCAGTGTACCGATACCAGCAAGCCGTGTCCAAACATGGAACGAGTGGTAACCGATTTTAAGGCGGTAGGCGAATACCAACAATTGGATATGCCATTAACTCGCTATCAGTCTAATATGCCGGGCAAAACACATGAAGTTTTGGTGAATAACAATACCATGCCACAAACACCACGATTTTATAACCAGCGAGGCTTTCAAAAAGGCGAATGGCTAGTACCCGAAGGGCAGTATTTTGTCATGGGCGATAATCGCGACAACTCGCTTGACTCTCGTTACTGGGGTTTCGTGCCGGAACAAAACCTAGTTGGTGAAGCGGTAGCGATATGGATGAGTTTTGAATTTGACAGAGCAAAAGACAGTTGGCTACCTGGCTGGATCCCTTCAGGACTTCGTTTTGAGCGTATTGGTGGGATTAACTAATTGACTACTAACATACAATTAAATCGCTTAATGAGCGATATTGGCTACACCTTTAATGATCTGTCTTTACTTGAACAGGCACTGACGCATCGAAGTGCCAAAGGTAAAAATAATGAACGACTTGAGTTTCTTGGCGACTCTATCTTAGGTTACATCATTGCACATGAGTTGTTTGCGATGTTTCCCAAGGCGAGCGAAGGAGAACTTACCCGTATGCGCTCGACCTTAGTGCGCGGCGTAACGCTGGCCGAAATTGGCCGAAGTTTTGACTTAGGTGGCTGCTTAATTTTAGGACCGGGTGAACTTAAAAGCGGAGGTTTTCGCCGCGATTCTATTCTTGAAGACGCGATTGAAGCGATTATAGGGGCTATATTTTTAGACTCAGATTTACCCACTACCAAAGCATTAGTGTTGACCTGGTTTAAGCCAAGGTTGTCTAAAATTAACCCCAATGTAAGCCAAAAAGATCCAAAAACGCGTCTTCAAGAATACTTGCAAGGGCGTAAATTGCCGTTGCCAGAATACGACGTGATTAAAACCACCGGTCAAGCACATAACCAGGAATTTACTATTTGCTGTAAAGTCCATTCATTAGCCGAAGATGTGATCACCACAGGTACATCTCGACGCAAGGCTGAACAGGCCGCTGCGCAACAAGTTTTGGAGTTACTCAATGTCTGAGCAAACTAAACACTGTGGCCTTGTCGCCCTCGTTGGTCGTCCTAATGTTGGCAAGTCGACTTTATTGAATGCGCTTTTGGGGCAAAAGGTTAGTATTACCTCGCGTAAACCACAAACCACTCGTCACCGTATTCTAGGTATCTTAACGGAAGGTCAAAGCCAAGCCATATTGGTGGATACCCCAGGGTTACACTCAGAAGAGAAACGCGCCATTAATCGACTCATGAATCGAGCGGCCAGCAGTTCTATTGCCGAAGTTGAGTTAATTATCTTTTTAGTTGAAGGCACACATTGGACTGAAGACGACGAACTGGTATTGAAAAAAATCAAACAAAGTGGTTGTCCTGCCGTTTTAGCGGTAAATAAGGTCGACAACGTTCAAGATAAAGAAGCATTATTACCGCACTTGCAAAAAATTGCCGAAAAACACGACTTTCAGGAAATTATTCCTATCAGTGCGATGAAAGGCGATAAAGTCGATAGAATTCGCGAAATTTGTTTGCAGAACTTACCAGAGAGTGACTTTTGGTTCCCTGAAGATTACATCACAGACCGTTCATCGCGTTTTATGGCTTCTGAAATCCTTCGTGAAAAACTTATTCGCTTTACCGGTGATGAATTGCCATATTCAACAACGGTTGAAATAGAACAGTTTAAATCCGATCAGAAGGGTATTTTACACATTAATGCCTTGATATTGGTTGAACGAAACAGCCAAAAACGTATGGTCATCGGCAACAAAGGCGAACGGTTAAAAACCATTGGTAGAGAAGCCCGACGAGACATGGAAGAGTTGTTTGAGCGCCAAGTGTTTTTGGAAACTTGGGTAAAAGTGAAATCCGGCTGGGCTGATGATGAGCGCGCCTTGCGCAGCCTAGGCTATGGGGATGACTATTCCGGCTGATCGGATTGTTAGATGAAATTAGCGCAAGTTCATTTACAGCAAGCTTACTTACTGCATTCGAGACCGTATCGCGACAGTAGCTTGCTGGTTAATTTACTCAGTGAAGAGTTTGGCCATATCAGTGCTGTGGTCTATGTTGGCAAAGGAAAGTCTTCGGCTAAAAAAGGCCAGTTGCAACCGTTTGCGCGTTTAACCGTTGAGCTTAAAGGTAAGCATACTTTAAAAACCCTATCTCGTATTGAATTTGCCCAAAAAAGCTTAACTCTGCAAGGTCATCACTTATACAGTGGCTTTTACTTAAATGAATTAATGGTGCGGTTACTGCCAGAAAACATTCCTTGTGAATCGTTATTTACCTTGTACCATCAGACCTTGAATAAGCTCAGTCAAGCCGATGCTATAGAACCTTTGCTTCGCCGCTTTGAAATGACCTTATTACAAGAGTTGGGCTTATCTTTAGATTTTTCCGTATTGTCTGTACCAAGAACTGAGCCGACGGTTGCTGAGGAAATTCAATTTGCTAAAGCGATGGTGGATAAATGGCATTACATCCCAGAAGAAGGCTTTATACCGGCTCAAATCGGGATCCAATATCCGCTGTATGATGGTGAACATTTGCGCCAGATTGGGTGTGATAATTTTCATGCCAAAGACATACTACTAACCTGTAAACTATTGATGAGACAGGTCTTACAAATGTATTTAGGCAATAAGCCTTTACACAGTCGAAAGTTATTTAACCGCAAAATATCGCTCTGATAAGGCATTAACTGCCGGCATCAGCGCGTTAAAAAAGAGACAAAAGTAATGAAAGATATTTATTTGGGTGTGAACGTTGATCACATTGCAACCTTACGACAAGCCCGCGGCACCACGTTTCCAGATCCTGCTCATGCTGCCAGTGTTGCTGAGCATGCAGGTGCTGAGGGCATAACCATTCATTTACGTGAAGATCGCCGACACATTAACGACCGCGACGTATATGTTATGGCCAAAACCATTCAAACACGAATGAATCTAGAAATGGCTGTCACGGAAGAAATGATTAATATCGCTCTCGATGTAAAGCCCGCTTTTTGTTGTTTAGTGCCAGAAAAACGTGAAGAACTTACCACCGAAGGTGGTCTTGATGTGTTATCACAACAAGATAAAATCACCGAAGCTGTAAGCCGTCTGGCCGAAAAGGGTATTCAAGTAAGCTTATTTATTGACGCTGACTTAAAACAGATTGAGGCGGCTAAAGCAACGGGGGCGCCATTTATTGAAATTCATACTGGGCATTATGCCGAGGCAAAATCGGAACAGCAGCAACACGATGAATTAGCGCGCATTAAAGGCGCTGCCGAATACGCTACAAGCATTGGTTTACAAGTTAATGCCGGTCATGGTTTAAATTATTTTAACGTGAAGCCCGTTGCCGCAATTAAAGAAATCATCGAACTTAACATCGGCCATGCGATTATCGCAAGAGCTGCCATTGATGGCTTAGAAAAAGCGGTTCGCGATATGAAGCGCCTGATGATCGAAGCTCGTATGGCTTAAGCTATCGACTAGCAGTATGTATTGATTAGAGCGAAAAGAGAAACACTGGAGGTTTTATGTCCGTCGTAGGTATCGGCAATGATATATTGCAAGTTAAGCGCATTGCCAATATGGCTGAGCAGGCACGCGAGCGCTTGGCGAAGCGAGTCTTAACACCCGATGAGTACCAACGTTATTGTGACATAAACCAACCAGAGCGCTTTCTTGCCAAGCGTTGGGCTGCCAAAGAGGCCGCAGCAAAAGCCCTAGGACGAGGTATTGCTGATGGCATTTCATTTCAACACATTGAAATCCGTTCTTTATGTACAGGTCAACCGACCCTACACTTTAGCGATAGGGCGTTGGCCGTGGCCCAGGAACTTGGTGCGAACCATTGGCATATAAGCTTATCTGATGAGCAAGAATATGCCGTAGCTTTTGTCGTTCTGTCGCGCTAAGGCCGTCAAGCAAACCGATTAAAAGTTTGCTTTCACGGTAAAACTCATTTCTTTTTTGGTTACCGGATGACTGAATACAATAGACTCGGCATGTAAGTGTAATCGATTGGTTTTTATGCCATATAAATCGTCACCCACAATGGCCGTATTTAAACCTTGCACATGAGCACAATGCATTCGTAGCTGATGAGTACGTCCCGTTTTAGGGTATAAATGTATCCGAGTTTGGTTGTTATCTCTGGCAATCACTTTATAACGAGTTTGGGCTGATTTGCCGTATTCATAACACACGCATTGTCTTGGTCTATCTTCGATATCTTGACGCAAAGGTAAATCGATAAAGCCTTCATCTTGTTGTATAAGCCCATTTAGTAGGGCGATATAGCGTTTTTGCACTGTTCGAGTAACAAATTGTTGTTGCAAATCTTTATTGGCCCGTGAACTCAAGGCCAATACCATTAAGCCCGAGGTTGACATATCAAGGCGATGAACGATTAATGGGCCATCGGCGCAGGGAAATTTCTCACGGATCCGAGTATAGACTGAGTCGTTGATATTTTTACCAGGTACCGATAATAGACCTTCTGGTTTATTCACCACCACGATGTGTTCATCTTGATACACCATAGTTAAATGTTTACCGGCACCAGGATTTTGCAATAAAGGGTTCTCATCCATAGCAATGCCTTCTAACATATGAGCCAAAATAGGCTCACATTTGGTGCTACACGAGGCATAATATTTTTTGTGTTGGCGGATTTGCGATTTTGGCGAACAGCCCCACCAAAACTCTGCCATCACCACAGGTTGTAAACCATGGATAAAAGCGTACTGCAATAACTTAGGCGCTGCACATTCACCTGCTCCTGCTGGTGGAACGGGGGTTTTAGGATCGGTAAAAATAGCATTTAAGTCTTTTTCTTGGCCTTGAATATTTAAAAAGCGAAAATACGAAAAGGCTTTTTTCTGTAATTTAGCTGAAAGCTTTTTACGTAACTTTTTTAATTGCTCAATCTCATCATTTAATTGTTCAACACATCCTTTCGCTTGGTCTAATTGGGTCTGCCAATGCAGTTTTAAATCTCGTAATGCCAACTTTTCTGAAATGCTTTGCTGGCTTAGTTTATCCAGAAAGTCGTTATAATCAGCCCCAGATAAACGGTCTTTTTGTTGCTGGCGTTGCTGCTTACGCTGTTGCTTATTGATGCTCATTTGTTGTTGCAGACATTGTAAATGTTGTTGATATTCTTGCTCAACCAAATCCCACTGAGCATAAGCATTGCGCAAGCTTTCGCTTTGCTCTAATAGGTCAATTTCATCATTGATGCGGTTAATGCGAGCCGATTCTTGGGTGAAAAAACCATCTAACGTAAACAAGTCAAAAACGGGTGGTACAAAGCCTGGTAACAAGTTGCTATCTGCTAGTTTGCCAGAAAACGCGGATAAAAAGCCCAATCTCCCGTGTTTATCTTCAACCACTAAAACACCAAACATTTTACCACCGTCTGCATTCTTGGCTGAATCTAAGCCAAAGTTATGGGTCCATTTGGTTTGCTTTAATAAATGCTGTTGTAACTGCTCTACAGCAAGTTCAGCTAAGGGGTGGGGTTGATAACAAAAAGGAAAGGTAAATTTTTCCGGTTTGGTTATCTGACTAGGGATATCTTTTAACAGGGTAAAACAATCAGGACTTAACGACATAAGGGCAATTTGATGTTGGCTTTAACCTACATATAAGGCTGAGCTAATGGCGGCAATTACATTATCAGTACAACCAATAATGACACGAGTAAGACATCATACAAGATTTTAACTGCTGGTAACAGTAGCTAAAGTTTGTGAAATAGTGTCAAAATGTCATCATTGGTTGCACGTCGTTAGGTTAACTCAATATTAATGCTCGCTTACTTAACCCGTATTACGCATACCCGCAGCAATCCCCGCAATGGTTACCATCAGAGCTTGTAAAACGTTATCAGGCGCATTCTCTTGATGCTTTCTCGCTCGGCGTAACAACTCCGCCTGCAAGACATGTAAGGGCTCCATATATTGGTTTCTTAGGTTGATTGATTCCGCAACCCAAGGCTCTCGTTGTAATAAGTTGGTATCATGGGTTAATTGCAACACCGTCTTAATATCGCTGTCTAATTGGCTTCTAAGCTTTTCCCCTAAATGCCATAAATGTGAAGGGGCAAGGGTTTTTTCATATTGCTCTGAAACCACAGGACTGGACTTTAAATAGACCATTTCTAGCATGTTAAGTTTGGCACGAAAGAAAGGCCAGCTCTTAAACATTTGATCGATGATCTTTGTTTTATCTTGCTCAATGGCCTTTTTAAGTGCCGCCCCAGCGCCGAGCCAAGAAGGCACCACTAAACGGTTTTGGGCCCAGGCAAAAATCCATGGAATGGCACGAAGGCTCTCAATACCACCGCTTGGTTTTCGCTTGGCAGGGCGACTCCCAAGTGGCAACATACCAAGTTCGACTTCGGGGGTGGCACTACGAAAATACTCAACAAAATCGGGCTCTTCTCGCACGATGGAGCGATAAGCGGTGCACGAATCATCCGACAGCTGGGCCATTAATTCGCGCCATTGCTCTTTGGGTTTTGGCGGTGGTAATAATTGCGCTTCTAAAACGGCAGCGCTATAGAGCATCAAGGTTCTAACGGCAACCGCAGGGAGTCCAAACTTAAAACGGATCATTTCACCTTGCTCGGTCACCCGCATGCCATCGTCTAAAGTGCCTGGTGGTTGTGATAATATTGACTTGATGATTGGACCACCGCCACGACCAGCGGTACCACCTCGGCCATGAAATAAGACCAGTTTCACATTGGCCTTTTGAGCGACCTTTAATAAGGCTTCTTGGGCTCGATATTGAGCCCAAGACGCGGCCAAGTTACCGGCATCTTTGGCTGAATCAGAGTAGCCAATCATTACCTCTTGTTCACCTTGAATAAAGCCTCGATACCAGTCTAACGATAAGAGCGCTTCGATGCAGCGTTCAGCGTTATTTAAATCATCTAAAGTTTCAAATAATGGCGCTACCCGCATCGGGAATGTAACCCCACAGGCTTTTAGTAATAATTGAACCGCCAAAACATCCGATGGGTTACTGGCCATTGAGATAACATACGTACCTAAGCATTCTTTATCTTGTCGAGCAATGGCATGACAAGTATCAAGGACCTCTTGTACATCGGCACTGGGCTTCCAATCCAGCGGTAACAGCGGACGTTTGCTGGTAAGCTCTTTTAACAAGAAGGCTTGTTTATCGCTTTCTTCCCAACTGGCATAATCGCCTAAACCTAAATAACGAGTTAATTCAGCAAAGACCTGCAGATGTCGCTCACTGTCTTGACGAATGTCGAGTCGAAGAAGGTTTAGACCAAAACATTCAATTCGTCGCAAGGTATCTAAGAGGGGGCCGTCGGCAATGGACTGCATTTGACACTCTAATAAAGAGTCATAGCACAGTTGTAAGGTATCACGTACTTGCGTTAGGCTTAATCGGCGTCGTTGCTCTGGAATATAGTCTTCCTGTAACCCTTTTTTCACTCGTTTCTTTTCTTGCGCCATTGCCTTGTATAAGTCATTGAGCACCGTTCGATAAGGTGCTTTGCTGTTCCCCGCTTTTAAGCGAAGTGCTTCTGAGCATTCATTCATTGACAGTTCGGTCATCAGCACATTTAAGTCTTTCATATACAGCTCAAGCGCTTTACAGCGTGCTAACATTAAGACTTCTTGGGTGACCTTTGAGGTTACAAATGGGTTGCCATCTCGATCACCGCCCATCCATGAGGCAAATGTAATAGGGCATGCGACTCGATGATTTAGTTTAACCCCGAAATGCTTGTCTAAATGAAAGTTAATTCGACGTAAGTAATCTGGAATGGCTTGCCATAAAGATGATTCGACCACGTCAAACCCCCACTGTGCTTCATCTACCGGGGTAGGTCTTTGATGGCGAATTTCATTTGTGTGCCATGCTTGAGCGACCAGTTGTTCTATTCGATTTTCGGCTTTTGCTCGGTTGCCTTCATTGGTATCTGTTGACAGAATTTTTAAGTTTTCGGCCATTTCCATGTATTTGTATATTAGGGTGCGGCGGCTAACTTCAGTCGGGTGGGCGGTTAATACCAGCTCAATTTTTTGATTGGTTAAGGTCGTTGCTACTTCCTCTGCACTGTAGCCTTTGTTTTTTAATCTGGTTAAGACATTTTCAATTGGATCTGGGCGTTCAACTTGCTTGCTACCTTCGGTATCAATGGTGTGATATTGCTCGGCAATATTGGCCATGGCTAAAAATTGGTTAAACGCCTTAGCAACCGGTAAGAGTTCATCGTCACTTAAATGTTGCAGTATATCAACCAATTCATCATGACTCTTTTCATCTCCACTAATGGCGGACTTTGAGAGTATGCGAATCGTTTCAATCTTATCTAGGAACGGCTCGCCTAAATGATTTTCAATGGTATTTCCCAAAATTGTGCCCAGAAAACTGACGTTCCGTTTGAGTGAAGCATATTTATCTGACATGAGCATCCTTTAAAATATTTGGCAATGAGTGTTGTCACAAGCCTCAGGGTGATTCGAGGTGAATTTTATCTATTCACCATAGATAGTTTTGCATAAATAAGAGACTTGTTTGAATGTTTATCCTACATTAAGTCAATAAATTATCAACATTGAAGTTACAAGCGAGGGGTGTTTAAGCGCAAGCGAGCCCAAGAGATCACTAGATTAATCTGACGTCAATATGTCAAGCTTAATATTTTGTCTCAGATGCTTGGGGCTTATAAAATTAGATAAGCTTTAATGACAAGTTGTATTAGCGAAGCAGATAGTCAGCTGATAAATACTAGAAAAACAGAGTATTTATTAGCAAAGAATAAGGGCGTAAATACAGCATATTTCAGGCTGATGCTGTGGTTAACGTTGGCATCGGTAACCACAGCATTGCCATTATTTTTAAACCTGTCTGGTCTTGCTGTTTATCTTTAGGGGGATCTGAGCCCGCCTTTAGCCATTTAGCGATGTTAGTCAGGATTTTTGTTGATTAAACTGTCAATATGCAGTTCTTTGAAATACGCTTGCGATTTTTCTAGTACTTTATCGATTTCATCAAATAATTCAAACAGTTCAGGTTCAAGCTCATGCAATTGTTTATCTAATTTGATTTGGCTTTCAAGCTGTTGACAGATTTTTTCAAGTTTTGGCACCCCGTTATAACAACAAGCACCGTGTAGCTTATGAATGGTATTACTGACACTAGGTAAATCGTTTTGCTTCACACTGTGTATAATAGACTCTTTCATTTCGGGTAAAGAATCCACCAACATCACCAACATTTCAGCCGCTAAATTGGGGCGGTTACCAGAGCGTTTTAACGCCAGTGGCCAGTCAAAAACGCCATTTTTAACGCTTTTGCTCGTGAATTGATTGAAGCTATCATACTTTATATCATCGCGACTGCTGATTTGCTCTATACCACAGTGTTCGTACAATAAATGGGTTAGCAAAGTCTCATCAATAGGTTTGGTCATATAGCCTTGAAAACCGCGTTCGAGCAGTTTTTCTTTTTCGCCCGGCATCGCATGTGCGGTTACCGCAATAATATCGGTTTCACTGTTTAAAGTATTATCTCGTATGGCTTCCATGGAGCTGATCCCATCCATAATTGGCATTTGGATATCCATAAAAATTAGCGCAAAAGTTTCTTTTATACATAAGTGCAGAGCATCTTTGCCATTCGCCGCGGTCACCACTTTTTCAACGTGTTCGCTAAGGAGGGTATGGATAAGCTTTAAGTTGGCGTCATTATCATCTACGGCTAACACTTTTATCGGTAACTTTTTGCTCGGTTCTTCTTTGGCTACGCCTTCACGAAACAAATGTTTATTCATTGATAAATTGCGTGCCAGATTGCTTTCGGTTAACGGTTTACTGATGCAAGATGCAGCACCTGCCGCTAAAAAAGTTTCCTTTAAACTCAAGGAATTATTGTTTATAGCAATGTGCACTTGTGGGATGTGCTGACTAAGGCGCTTTATTTCGTTTTTAATGTCATCAATATTGGTGGCGGTGACTTCCATCCCCAGCAAAGCGATATCAAAACTTTCTAAATCATGTTGTTGGTCGAGTTCGGATAATGAATTGACGGTTTTAACTTGCATTCGCCAGTGGCGAAGTAACTCATTGGTCGCAGTGCGAGCATGGGCGTGAGGCTCATAATATAAAATAGAGTGACCAGCTAAGTCTTCAGGTTCTGGAATATTGTCAATTGGTAACTGATTTTCTTCACAAATAAAGCTAAACCAAAACGTAGAACCTCGATTTGGTTGTGAAGTAAAACCAACATCGCCTTGCATCTCATTGGCCAAACGCTTGGCAATAATTAACCCAAGCCCAGTGCCACCGTACAAACGGGTAATGCTTTTGTCGGCTTGGCCAAATGCTTCAAATAACGTTTCTTGGCTGCGTTCACTGATCCCGATACCGGTGTCGATAACCGAACATGAAATTTTTATTTTTGACTCTTCCACCCGTTCAAAGTCAAAATCCATGCAAATAGACCCTTTATCGGTAAACTTAATGGCATTGCCTAAAAGATTAATGATGACTTGCTTAATTCGCATGGCATCACCAATTAGGGAGTTAGGGATCCGATGATCAACCCTAACCGAAAATTGTAAGTTTTTTTGGTGGGCCTGTTGCGCGAGTAAAATCACCACTTCATCAATGGTCGCTCGCAGGTTAAATGGGATGCTTTCGATAACCATCCGCCCTGAATCGAGCTTCGAAAAGTCGAGAATATCATTAATAATGGTCAACAAGCTGTTGGCCGAGCCTTCGATGGTTTGTAAAAATTCTCGCTGATTGTCGGTGAGAGGGGTTTTGAGAATTTGCTTGGTAAAACCAATCACCCCATTTAATGGGGTTCTAAGCTCGTGCGACATATTAGCAAGAAACTCAGATTTAACCCGACTGGCTTCTTGAGCTTTGCGTCGTGATAGGTCTAATTCTACGTTTTGTGCTTCAAACCTTTCTAAGCTTTCTCGAAGATCTAAGGTTGCTTGATCAATATTTTCTTCTAAATCTAATTGATAGTCTTCAATGGCTTGCGCCATATTGTTGAGGCCAACTCGAAGTACTTCTATTTCGCCCTCAAACTCTTTTTCCACCCGAGCCGAGAGTATCCCCTCGCGAATTTTTAATACCGTGTCGTTCATTTGTGCTATTGGGTTTGATAATAAATTGATCATCCGTTTGGCAAATAAAGAACAGATGATCATTGCCACCATGACCATGATCAAAGACAAAAACACCATGTTTTGTTGATTGACCCGCATTTGCTCTTTGTTAATTAAAATTAATACATACCCATAGAAGCGTTCAAAAGCCGGTAAGTTGGCTCGTGGCGGAACTTGAATTTCGATTGGATAAATCATCTTAAAGCCATTTTCGGCCGGAATAAGCTCTTGCCCTTGCGTTCTTATTTCTGAAACCGGCAGTTGATAGCGGCTGGCACTAAAACGTTCTGAGGTATTAACCAAGACTTTGTTACGAGGGTCAAAGACCATAATCGAGTCAACAAAATCAGAATTATCACGATGCAGTAAGTTAGCCAAACGCGTGATGCCAACAAAGTTATTATTATCAACCGCCGGACCCGTATTTTGTGCAATGGAGGCTGCAATGATGCGAGTGCGATTTTGAATGTCGTTTTCTAAATCTTCAAGGCGAGCTAATGAGAAGAAAACCGCTAAGGTTAACCCCACAGCCGTGGTGGGAAACAGAGTTAAAAAAAGTATCCATTCTCGTAAGGTGACTTTGTTCATAGGTAAACCTAATTTCGTGTTATTATGCGTTAGGTAGTTCGCAGACACCTGAGCGATATTCTTTTTAGTGTCTTGTTAGCGCCAAGTCTCATTGTACTTGAAATTACGTCAGATCAAAGACGTTTACCCATTATTTTTTGAGTTAGTAAAAATGGCCAAAATATTTAAGCCCAAAGCAAAAAACAACAGCCTTAATCAAATACTTACTATAGATATACAAAGATTGGATATCAATGGGGACGGTGTCGGTCGCTGGCAGCAAAAGCCGGTTTTCGTTGCCGGTGCTTTACCTAACGAAACGGTTAAGGCAAAAATCATTGAACAGAAGTCAAAATTTTTACGGGCCAAAACGAGCGAAGTCATTACCCCAAGTGAGGATCGGGTTAGCCCCGAGTGTCGTCATTATTTTCAATGTGGTGGTTGCGATCTGCAACATATGTCAATCGCCAAACAACGAGCGTTTAAACAACAAAAAGTTGAGGAATTATTTGCCCGCAATGCTCAGATAACCGCGTTACCTTGGCAACCCCAACTCAATTCAAGTCCATGGCACTATCGACGTAAAGCGCGTATAGGCGTGCAATACAATAAATTGAATCAGGCTATTGTTGGTTTTAGACAAAAAAACACCGCCCATTTAACCAGTATCAAATCGTGTCCTATTTTAACCCCAGAATTTGAACATCAGTTTAGTGCATTGGCGACCTTGATTAATCAATTATCAACCCATCGCCCAATCTCACATGTTGAAGTTATTCACGCCGATAAACCTAAAATGATCTTGCGGGTTGTAAAGCCTTTGTCGCAAGCGGATTTAGCCAAAATAGAAGCTTATGGTGACAACAAATCGTTTGATCTGTGTATAGACTCACAAGGGATGTTTGGTTTCCCCGATATTAGTCAACAACTGTTGAGCTACCAAATTGACGGTTTACGTTTGCAATTTAGCAGCAGTGATTTTGTCCAAGTTAATGCCTCATTAAATGAACAAATGGTGAGTCAAGCCATCGCGTGGTTAGAATTAAGCTCTGATGATTCGGTCCTCGATTTATTTTGTGGGTTAGGCAATTTTAGTTTACCAATAGCGCGGCGAGTTGCTCGGGTTGTTGGTGTTGAAGGGGTTGATGCGATGGTCGCTAGAGCGAGTGCAAATGCTAAAGCAAACGGTCTAAATAATACTGAATTTTTTCAAGCAGACCTTAATGCTGATACGCCTAGCTGGCCTTGGTTTGATGATACGTTTTCCAAGGTTTTACTCGATCCTGCACGAGCTGGCGCATTAAATGCCGTAAAAAATATTGCCGACAGTAAGATAAAAACGATACTCTATGTTTCTTGTGACCCAGCAACAATGAGTCGAGATGCAAAACAGTTGTTGGAAAGTGGTTTTAGTTTAGACAAAATAGCGCTTATGGACATGTTTGTTCATACTCGCCATGTCGAAACTATGGCTTTATTTCGTCGCTAAACATACGAACAAATCACTAACATCATTGCGCTAGGAAGTATTATGGTATCTGTCAGGAAATCTCATCAAATGTCAGCTGAAAATTATGAAAGCTGGCTAAAAGAGCTTAATTTGACTAAATCAAAAAGGCAGGCTCTGGAGAGTATTTGGGATGATTTAGATGATGTCTATAAACAGCATTTGTCGTGTCAGACTAAAGCCTTGGAAATGGTTGAAATTTTGGCAGGGCTTAATTTAGATAAAGATTCGTTATCTGCGGCCCTTTTATTTCCGCTTGTTGAAAAGCAGGTGTTGTCACCAGCGTACATTGAAGAACATTTTAGTCCTAACATTTGTAAGTTGGTTCATGGTGTGTTGCAGATGGACATCATTCGCAGCTTGCAACAGCCAACGGGGACCAAGTTTGCCACCTCTCAAATCGACAATTTACGTAAAATGTTGTTGTCGATGGTTGAAGATGTTCGCGCCGTGGTGATTAAATTGGCCGAACGAGTATGCAATTTACGTTATGTCAAAGACGTCGATGAAGAAACGCGGGTATTAACCGCAAAAGAAACCGCCACCATTTATGCCCCGTTAGCCAATAGGCTTGGTATTGGCCAGTTAAAATGGGAACTTGAAGATATTTCTTTTCGTTACCTGCACCCTAACACCTATAAAAAAATCGCTCATTTATTGGATGAGAAACGCCTCGACAGAGAGCGTTACATGCATGATTTTGTTAGCTTTATCCAATCAAAACTAGATCAAATGGGAATCAAGGGCACGGTTTACGGGCGACCAAAACATATTTATTCCATTTGGAAAAAAATGGAAAAGAAGAATTTATCTTTTGAACAGTTATTCGATGTACGCGCGATGCGAATTATTGTTGATCAATTACAAGACTGTTATGGTGCATTAGGGGTTGTACATACCAACTTTAAACATTTACCGAGTGAATTTGATGATTATGTTGCCACCCCTAAGTCGAATGGCTACCAATCAATTCATACCGTGGTGTTAGGACCCGAAGGCAAAGCGGTAGAAGTTCAAATTCGAACCCAACAAATGCACGATGATGCAGAGCTTGGGGTAGCCGCTCATTGGCGTTACAAAGAAGGCAGTGCCAATAGTAAATCGGTTCGTTTTGATGACAAGATAAACTGGTTACGAAAACTTCTACAATGGCAAGAAGATGTCTCGGGCTCAGAAGAATTAGTTGACGAGCTACGCAATGAAGTTTTTGAAGATAGAATTTATGTGTTTACCCCAAATGGTGACGTGATTGATTTACCCAATGGCTCTACCCCGTTAGATTTTGCTTATTACATTCACACCAATGTCGGCCATCGTTGTATTGGCGCCAAAGTGGATGGTCGGATTGTGCCCTTTACCTATAAGTTGCATACCGGTGAACAGATTGAAATACTGACCACCAAACAACCTAGCCCGAGCCGAGATTGGGCAAATCCAAATTTAGATTACATTCACACCGCCCGTGCGCGCTCTAAAGTGATGAGTTTTTTTAAGTCACAAGACAAAGACAAACATGCGCAGCAGGGTAAAGATATGCTCGATGCCGAATTAGCCAAAATTGACTCAGAAGGGGTTGATATGGAGCAGATCTTTAATCGCTTTCATGTGCAAAATTTGACCGAGCTGCACACCGCTATTGGCAGTGGTCATGTGAAAGTGATCCAAGTGATTAATCAAATCCAATTTGAGCTAAAGAAAAATCAACCTGAAGCCGAGATAGACCCGAAACTGGTTATTCGCCAAAGTAAGGAACATAACAAATCGGATGATAATGGTATTACGGTTTCTGGCGTGGGGAATTTATTGACCCACATGGCCAAATGTTGTCAACCAGTTCCAGGGGATTTTATCGTAGGTTATATCACCCAAGGGCGTGGGATCTCGGTCCATCGCAGTGATTGTGAACAATTACTTAATTCATTAAAACAAGCCCCTGAACGTCAAGTTGATGTACAGTGGGGAGACAACCAACTGCATAATTATGAAGTGGCCATTAAAGTCATTTCAACCGAAAGACAAGGGTTATTACGAGATGTCACTACGGTTATTGCGAACGAGAAAACCAATGTTATCGACATGTCTTCTTATACCGACAGAAAACAACGCCAAAATGTTATGCAGTTTGTTTTAGAAGTTCACAGTAATGAAGCGTTGCAACGTTTAATCAAGAAAATCAGTCAGATTGACGAAGTTATTTTGGTTCAGCGCCATCGTAATTAAGCCAAAGAATAGGGTATTTACACTCTGTAAAGTGACGTTAGGGCTAGAAGAGAGCAATCATGATGTTAGGTGCACCAGCGAGTATTGAAAAACTTATTTGGATAATGAGCAAGCTTCGCGATCCAGAACAAGGCTGCCCGTGGGATCTAAAACAAGATTTTCAATCGATCGTGCCCCACACCCTTGAAGAAGCCTTTGAAGTGGCTGAAGCCATTGAGCAAAAAGACTTCCAAGAGCTGGAGAAAGAGTTGGGCGATTTGTTATTTCAAGTCGTATTTTACGCCCGTTTAGGGGATGAGCAGCGCTTATTTGATTTTTCTTCCGTGGTTGCAGGCATTTGTGAAAAACTGATCCGCCGCCATCCGCATGTATTTGCTGACAGCGAGTTTAAAACTGACGCTGAAATAAAAGCGAACTGGGAAAATGAAAAGGCAAAAGAGCGCTTTGAAAAAAATCAACAACGCAGTATTTTGGCGGATATTCCTAAATCTTTACCGGCATTATCACAAGCCGCAAAAATTCAAAAACGCTGTGCACATGTCGGATTTGATTGGGACAACGTGGAAGATGTGTTAGCAAAAGTGCAAGAAGAAGTCGATGAAGTCGAAAGTGAATTACAACAAAGCCCGCAAAATCAGCATGCATTAGCCGAAGAGGTTGGGGATTTATTATTTGCTGTGGTCAATCTTGCGCGTCATTTAAAACAAGATCCTGAACAGTTACTGCGCCAAGCCAATCGCAAATTCAGTCATCGTTTTCACTATATTGAAAACTACCATTTTGAGCATAACGTCTCAATCGCTAATTCATCACTCGAATTTCTTGAGCAGCTGTGGCAACAAGCAAAAAAACAGCAAAGCGCGGATTAATCAGCCAACGTTTAGAATACGAATTTGTGGGTCGTTTTTTCCAAAAAAATTAATAGCATTAGGCTTTTTTTATGCCGGTTAAAGTGGCAATGATTTTCCTTGAACCGGCATGATTTCGATGCTCGGCCAAATAAATGCCCTGCCACGTGCCTAATGCTAAACGACCTTGGCTAATCGGTATGGTGAGTTGGCAGCCTAAGGTAGAGCATTTAATATGCGCAGGCATATCGTCCTCACCTTCATAATCGTGTTGATAGTAAGGCTGATTTTCGGGCACAAAATGATTAAAGTGAGACTCCAGATCATGACGCACCGTCGGGTCGGCATTTTCATTAATGGTTAAAGAGGCCGAGGTATGCTGAAGAAATAAATGCAGCAAACCGACATCAATTTTTTCGATTCCCAACACATTTGCCACGATATTTTCTGTGATTAATTCAAAACCGCGTTTTTGTGGGGGTAGGGTAATAATAAATTGTTTGAAAATAGACATTAACAGTTTTGCAACCTTGTTTACTTTTTTATAGATAGTCTTATAGCAAACAGCCTGTGTTTAAATCAATTCCTTATTGTTGTTAATCGGTTATTTTGCTAAAATTACGTCCCATCTTGCTATCGGTAGTGATAGCGCAAACACTTTCTGTTAATTCCTAAATTCTGGGCATCAAATGACAACAAGATATATTTTTGTAACGGGTGGGGTTGTATCATCCCTAGGTAAAGGTATTGCTGCGGCATCCATGGCGGCGATTTTAGAAGCCCGTGGTTTAAAAGTGACCATGCTAAAGTTGGATCCATACATTAACGTTGACCCGGGCACAATGAGCCCAATTCAACACGGTGAGGTTTTTGTTACCGAAGACGGTGCCGAAACAGACCTAGATCTTGGTCACTACGAACGCTTTATTCGTACCAAAATGACCAAGAAAAACAACTTTACCACTGGTCGTATTTATCAAGATATTCTTGCTCGCGAACGTAAAGGTGAGTTTTTAGGTGCCACTATTCAGGTTATTCCACATATTACCAATGACATTAAACGTCGTGTTATCGAAGGAGCCGAAGGCTACGATGTTGCGATGGTTGAAGTTGGTGGTACGGTGGGTGATATCGAATCACAGCCATTTTTAGAAGCAATTCGCCAGTTAGGTGTTGAGCTAGGTCGTGAACGCGCTATGTTTATGCACCTAACCCTAGTGCCTTACTTAGCCGCATCGGGTGAGATTAAAACCAAACCTACTCAGCACTCGGTAAAAGAATTACGCTCAATTGGTATTTTCCCAGATATTCTTGTCTGTCGAAGTGAAGTGCCTATTCCGGCAACTGAACGCGCAAAAATCGCCCTATTTTGTAATGTCGAAGAAAGAGCCGTGGTTGCAATGCGTGATGTCGACAGCATCTATAAAATTCCATCGATGCTTATGGCCCAAGGAACTGATGAAATTGTTTGTAAGCGTTTTGGTATTGATGCACCGGTTGCCGACCTTCACGAGTGGGAGCAAGTTTTATATCGCGAAGCCAATCCAAAAGGTGAAGTGACCATTGGTATGGTGGGTAAATATATTGAGCTTCCTGATGCTTATAAATCGGTAAACGAAGCCTTAAAGCACGCCGGTTTACAAAATCAATTAACCGTAAATATTAAATACATCGACTCGCAATCTGTTGAAGCAAAAGGCGAAGAAGAACTTGAAGGTGTTGACGCATTCTTAGTTCCTGGTGGGTTTGGTGAGCGTGGTGTAGAAGGTAAAATCTTTACCGCGAAATACGCTCGTGAAAACAACATCCCATACTTTGGTATTTGTTTAGGTATGCAAGTGGCGTTAATTGAGTTTGCTCGTAATGTCGCTAAGTTAGAAAACGCGCACTCAACCGAGTTCGACGAAAAAACGGAACACCCAGTTGTTGGTTTGATTGAAGAATGGTTAGATGAAGACGGTAAGGTTGAACTGCGTAGCAGTAATTCCGACTTAGGCGGAACCATGCGTCTAGGTTCACAACAGTGTCACTTGATTGCAGGCACTAAAGCGGCGGAAATTTATGGCGCGAAAAGTATTTTCGAACGTCATCGTCACCGTTATGAAGTAAACAATAACTACCGCCAACAATTAAGTGATGCAGGTTTGGTTTTCTCAGGCTTATCTGCGGATAAAAAACTGGTTGAAATTATCGAACTACCAAATCACCCATGGTTTGTAGCCGGACAATTTCATCCTGAATTTAATTCAACTCCTCGAGATGGTCATCCTTTGTTCGAAAGTTTCATTGCAGCGGCATTTGAACACCAAAAAGAGTCAAATCAGTAAACATTTATTGACTTGCCTCAGTGTTTTTGTGGTATTTTGTAGTAATATTATTTCAAAATGCCACATATGACCAAGATATGTCATATTGATTTAGTATTTTAATACCATAATTAGGTATTAGATTCAGGGAATAGTACTAGGTGTTAATACCAGTCTGTCCCCTAAATTCTTGGATTTAAACTATACTTTCACAGAATTTTGTTTAGATGTTGACGTACTAAAAACAAAAGGTATAGCTGATAAACATTGATAAGCGTTATCAGATCCGACAAAAAGTGGTAACAAAAATATTTAGAGGTGGCTGTTGGGTAAAGAATGGTCACTAAAGCAGATTTATATTTTATTTAAAAATTGAGGTTGAAATGTCTGAAATAGTTAAAATAATTGCTCGTGAAATCATGGATTCTCGTGGTAACCCTACGGTTGAAGCTGATGTACGTCTAGCATCTGGTGCGTTTGGTCGTGCAACGGCTCCTTCAGGTGCATCTACAGGTTCACGTGAAGCTCTAGAATTACGTGATGGCGATAAAGCTCGCTACTTAGGTAAAGGTGTTTTAAAAGCTGTAGCTGCGGTAAATGATCACATTGCTCCAGCATTAATGGGTAAAGACGCATTTAATCAAGCTGAAATTGATCAAATCATGATCGACCTTGACGGTACTGAAAACAAAGAAAAGTTCGGCGCAAATGCAATCTTAGCGGTTTCTTTAGCCGTGGCAAAAGCTGCAGCTGCTGAAAAAGGTGTTGAGTTATATGAGCACATCGCTGATTTAAACGGCACCCCAGGTGTTTACAGCTTACCAGTGCCAATGATGAATATCATTAACGGTGGTGAGCACGCGGATAACAACGTTGATATCCAAGAGTTCATGATCCAACCTGTAGGCGCTCCAAACTTTAAAGAAGCATTACGTATGGGTGCTGAAGTTTTCCACGCACTTAAGAAAGTATTATCAGCCAAAGGTATGAACACCGCTGTTGGTGATGAAGGTGGTTTTGCTCCTAACCTAGAATCAAACGCTGATGCATTAGCGGTTATTAAAGAAGCGGTTGCTGCAGCTGGCTATGAACTAGACAAAGACATCACATTAGCGATGGACTGTGCAGCTTCTGAGTTCTACGATGCAGACAAAAACATCTACGACCTTAAAGGTGAAGGTAAGCAATTTACTTCAAACGAGTTCTCGGACTTCTTAGGTGAATTATGTAAGCAATACCCAATCGTTTCTATCGAAGACGGTTTAGACGAGTCAGATTGGGATGGTTTCGCATACCAAACTAAACTTTTAGGTGATAAGGTTCAAATCGTTGGTGACGATTTATTCGTAACAAACACTAAGATCCTTAAGCGTGGTATCGACAATGGTATCGCTAACTCTATCCTAATTAAATTTAACCAAATTGGTTCTTTAACAGAAACGTTAAATGCAATCCGTATGGCTAAAGAAGCAGGCTACACAGCTGTAATCTCTCACCGTTCAGGTGAAACTGAAGATGCAACCATCGCTGACTTAGCGGTAGGTACTGCGGCTGGCCAAATTAAAACCGGTTCTTTATGTCGTTCAGACCGTGTTTCTAAGTACAACCAATTACTACGTATTGAAGAGTTCTTAGGTGACAAAGCCGTTTACAATGGCCGTAGCGAAATCAAAGGTCAGTAATTTTAATTATTGATATTTTATTTTGAAAATAAGAAGCCACTCGTTTGAGTGGCTTTTTTTTGCTAAGCTAAAAAAGGTGAGGGATTTTTCATCGATTTAAGCGTTTAATCTAAACAACAAACTTTAATAACTCACTCACAAAACCAATAGCAGATAATAAAAACCAACAGAGCAAGATTGGCATGGCCCACGACTTACTTTCAGATACATCGCTGCAGACGACTCAGTTTTTAGAGTTGTGTAATGCTATGTACGAACGCGAGCTTGGGGTTCTAGCTGAGAACGAATTTTCCTCAACAAAACACATTCAAAGTCGATTGCAAAGTTTACCTCATTATATCCGACGCACCGCTGGATCTATGTTGAAGGTGAATGGCCCATTAGCATTAGACTTACAAAATGCCAGTTGGTCTGTAAAACAAGCGCGTTCAATTCCAATAAAAGAGCAATCAGATGAGCAGGTTTTAGCATGGTATCAGAAAAACCCCGTGTCTCTGGGTTTGATTGTGCCGGTATTATTGCAAGAACAACAAAAGCAACGCATTATTCTTGATTGTGTTGACCGGGTGCTACTCGAGCAAGAAAAATTTCGTACCAATCAGTGCGGTTGGTTTTATTATCACTCAAGCCCTGCGCATGCAGAAAAACATATTCGTTTATTAAAACCAAACCTTAAAGTCTTAGCTGCCGCATGCAGTGGGCATCAATGGCTTGGTGAACAACGTACCAACCCTACGCCTTTATCACTGCGCGAATTATTACTGTCATGTCAAATTAATTGGCCCAATTTAAAAAAGCCATTACCAGCTAAAGCCTAAGGGTTTGGTTAAAATAATACGCATCGAATCCCGGTAATTGGCTATTTATCAGCTCAATCGAGCAAAATTAAGATATTTCTATTTACACTTTATAGGCGAGACTTATAATGTGTAGTATTAAAACTAAAAATATTGGTCGCCATTTTTCATATGCGTTTGTTTACCATAATCTTATTCATCTTTGCCTTACTGTTACAACACCGAATTTGGTTTGGCAAACACAACGTGTCTGATTACTTAACGCTCAAAGAAAATGTGGCCAGACAGCAAGTTCAGAATGAAAAGTTACAACAACGCAATAAATTAATATACGCAGATATCGACGACTTAAAAAATGGCATGCAGGCCATAGAAGAAAGAGCTCGAAATGAGCTTGGTATGATTAAAGAGGGTGAAACCTTTATCCGCGTTGTGCCTAAAGAGAATTAACATTGAAAACACACGCCGTTTCAAAACAACTGACCGTAGTGGTACCCGCTGCGGGAGTTGGTAAACGCATGGGCAGCGACTGCCCAAAACAATATTTAAAAATAGCTAATAAAACCATTTTAGAATATACCCTAGAACGTTTGCTGTCACACCCTGACGTGGCCAAGGTTGTAGTGTCGGTTTCATCTGAAGATCAATATTTCAACGAACTTAAAATAGCCGAACATCCTGATGTGGTTCGTGTCGATGGTGGCAAAGAGCGCAGTGATTCGGTATTAAACGGGCTTAAAACCTTAACCGATGAATATTGGGTTTTAGTTCATGACGCCGCCAGACCGTGTGTTACACACGCCGATATTTCCGCCCTTATTGAACGATGTTATAAAACCGATGAAGGTGCGATATTAGCAACCCCGGTACGCGATACAATGAAACGTACCGACAGTCATGGCAATATTGAGCGCACAGAGGATCGTAACAATTTATGGCATGCACAAACGCCACAAATGTTTAAATTGTCAGAGCTAACAAATGCTCTAATCAGCGCTGAGTCGGCAGGGGTAGCGATTACCGATGAAGCATCTGCTCTTGAGTATATGAAATTACCTTCGCAAGTGGTTAGCGCTCGTGAAGATAATATTAAAGTGACCCGGCCATCAGATTTAAATTTGGCCACTTTTATTTTACAGCAGCAACAGGAGCAATAGTTCGGATGCGAATTGGACATGGATTCGATGTACATAAGTTTGCCGGTGATGGGCCAATAACTCTAGCGGGTGTAAAAATTGAACATGAGCATGGTTTTCTGGCTCACTCTGATGGTGATGTTGCGATCCACGCCTTATGTGATGCGATATTAGGTGCTCTGTGTTTAGGCGATATTGGTAACCACTTTCCAGATACCGATGCTGAGTTTGAAAACATCGACAGTAGGATTTTACTGCGACATGTGGTTGGCTTAATGGAAGACAAGGGATATCAAATTGGAAATGTTGATATAACCATCGTCGCTCAAGCCCCTAAGATGGCGCCTCATTTGCTGTCGATGCGTCAGATCTTAGCGCAGGATCTTAACACTGCAGTGGATAATATTAATGTGAAAGCGACCACCACCGAAAAGCTGGGCTTTGAGGGCCGTAAAGAAGGGATTTCAGTGCATGCGGTTACCTTGTTACAAACCAAGGGGTAAAAAATGAGCGAAGACCAATTAATCTCACTACCACAGTTACCTTACTTACTTGGTACCCCGAAATCTTGCGGCGACTTAAGAACCCGTCCTGAAGATTTTAAAGTGTTTGAGCAACTGCCTTTTGCGTTAACAGGCGAAGGTGAACACTTATTTATTCATATTCGTAAAACCGGAACCAATACCCTATATGTAGCAAGACAATTAGCGCGCTATTTTAAAGTTAAAGAAGCGTTAGTGTCATACGCTGGGTTAAAAGACCGGCACGCGGTAACTGAACAATATTTTGGCGTTCACCTACCTGGTAAAGCCAACTATGATTTATCTGATTTGGCCATCGATGGAGTCGAGGTCTTAAGCTATCAACGTCATAATAAAAAATTAAAAAACGGTGCATTATCGGGTAATAACTTTGAGATCACCCTGCGTAATGTAACCGATATTGAAGATGTTCTAACTCGTTGGCAAAGTATTTTAATGTTTGGTGTTCCCAATTATTTTGGTGAACAACGATTTGGGATCAATGGCCAAAATCTAGAAGCTGCAACGACGATGATGCAAGGCAAAAAGGTTAAGGATAAAAAGAAGCGTGGCTTTTATTTATCAGCCGCTCGTTCATTAGTCTTTAACTCCATTGTTGCAAAGCGCATTGAACAGGGGCATTTTCTACAGCCCTTAGATGGTGATGTTTTTATGTTATCGGGCTCTCGCTCGGTCTTTCTAGAACCTAAAGTCAGCGCTGAAATAATTGAACGCCTAAAACAGCGAGACCTCAACATAACCGCAGCTATGTGGGGAAGTGGTGAATTAATGACCACAGAAAGAGCAAAAGAAATAGAACTTACCCAAGCCCAACAATACCCGGTTTTGACAGCGGGGCTTGGCAAGTTTGGGTTAAAACAAGAGCGACGAAGTATTCGATTAACCATCGACGATGCCGATATTACCGATGAAGGCAGCACCGTGAGTGTTAAATTTTTTCTCCCAGCTGGCAGTTTTGCCACCACGGTTTTACGCGAATTAATCGATTATCAGGATCTTTCGCAACAGTCGCAAATTACAGAATCTTAAGGTTCGAGTAGAATGAAAATTTTAGTTAGTAACGATGATGGGGTGAATGCACCAGGCATTAAAATTCTCAACGATGAATTATCAACCTTTGCCGATACTGTGGTCATTGGCCCAGATCGTAATTGCAGTGGTGCCAGTAACTCATTAACCTTAATGAACCCATTACGCGCAGAAACTTTGCCTAATGGCTATATCAGTGTCAATGGCACACCGACAGATTGTGTCCATTTAGGCATTAGCCAGTTATGTAATGGCCAACCAGATTTAGTGGTTGCAGGCATTAATCGTGGCGCCAATCTTGGTGATGATGTCCTGTATTCTGGTACCGTCGCCGCAGCGACCGAAGGTCGGCATATGGGCTTACCTGCGGTTGCGGTTTCGTTAGTTGGTAATGAAGAAAAGCATTATCAAACAGCCGCTATTGTGGTGGCAAAGTTTATCAAACGATTAAAACTACATCCTCTGCCTAGCGATCAAATTATTAATATTAATGTACCTGATCTGCCAATTGAGCAGCTTAAAGGGATAAAAGTAACGCGCTTGGGGAACCGACATAAAGCCGAAACCATGCAAAAAATGCGCGACCCTTGGCAGCGCGAAATATACTGGTATGGTACCTTAGGGAGTGAACTTGATTGTGGTGAAGGCACCGATTTTCATGCCATCGCCAATGGGTATGCGTCAATCACCCCGTTAACCGTCGATATGACGGCATACAAAAGTATGGACAGAATAAATCAATGGATAAGTGAATTGAGATTATGATTTTAGGAAAAAATATTAGCGGTAAATCTCAACGAAGTGGAGAACTTTTAGCGCAACAGTTAGTTGCCGCAGGGATCAAAAATCCACGAGTGTTGTCAGCCATAGCCAACACCCCACGACACGCTTTCGTGCCTGAAATACTGGCGCATAAAGCCTACGATAATACGGCGTTACCAATAGGGCAGGGGCAAACAATTTCGCAACCTTATATTGTCGCTAAAATGACTGAGTTGTTACTGAGCGATCATGCAGGCAATGACAATGTGTTGGAAATAGGAACGGGATCGGGATATCAAACTTCTATTTTGGCTCAATTATTTAACCGAGTTTATACCGTTGAAAGAATTAAGTCGTTGCAATGGCAAGCTAAACGTCGTCTTCAAAGCATTGATTTACATAATATCTCAATGAAACATGGTGATGGCTGGAAAGGGTGGGCAAATAAAGGCCCATACCAAGCAATTATTGTAACAGCAGCTGCCAGCGCTGTCCCTAAGGCTCTATTAGAGCAGTTAGTGGATGGCGGTAAATTAATCATTCCAGTTGGTGAGCAACACCAAACATTACAACTTATTACCCGTCAAGGTGATGACTTTAAATCTGAGAAAATCGAAGCAGTACGATTCGTGCCTTTGGTTCCAGGGGACTTATTATGAAAATTTTTTCTGCTTTATATGATTGGACCATGCGTTGGGCTGAACACAAGTTTGCGCCAGCAGCATTAGCATTTTTAACGTTTTGTGAATCGGTATTTTTTCCAATCCCGCCTGATGTATTGCTTGCCCCTATGGTATTAAGTGATCGTGCTCGCGCATGGCGATTAGCGACACTTACAACCGTTTCATCGGTGATTGGCGGTGTGGTTGGATATTTACTAGGTTATCTGATGTTTGAACCGCTGATCCAGCCAATTTTAATTGAATCAGGCTATATGCCAAAGTTTGAAATGGCAATGGATTGGTTTAACAAATATGGTGTTTGGGTTGTGTTCTTAGCCGGCTTTTCGCCAATCCCATACAAGGTGTTTACGCTAAGCGCTGGTTTTTTACAAATGATGTTTGTGCCATTTTTAATTGCTTCTGCTATCGGTCGTGGTATGCGCTTTTTCCTTGTCGCGGGTTTAATTCGCTGGGGCGGTGAAAAAATGGAAGCGAGAATAAGAGACAGTATTGATGTCATTGGTTGGGCTGTTGTTGTACTGGCGGTTATCTTGTACTTTATATTTAGGTAACTAAAAACACGTATAAACAATGTATTATAAAGCAGACAAGAAACAACTCTCCCTTCGAAATGGCCTTCTATTGGCTTTACTTTGTCTGCTTTTTAGTTGTAGTACTAATCATCGTCCAGCCCCTGTTGTTGTACTTGAAGGCAGTAACTCAAAACCAAGCTATAAAAAACCTAAAACAACTATGGGTATTCACTCATCAACGTACAAGGTGAAAAAAGGGGAAACCTTATACTCCATAGCTTGGCGTTCAGGTAAAGACGTTAAAACCTTAGCGCAACTGAATAATCTTTCACCGCCTTTTAATATTTACCCTGATCAAATTTTACGATTAACGGCAAAATCAGGTAAATCAAAGGTTCGAACAAATAACAACACCAAAACTGTGAAAAAAGTGTTAACAACCTCTGAGAAAGTTGTTGCAAATCAAACTTTGCAGGAGTATGGTGAATCAAGTGGTGAAAAATTCGACAATGTTGAAGTTCCATCACTGAAGCAGAAAGTGGATTCTTGGGGGTGGCCTGTCAAGGGCAAAATCATCAAAAAGTTTTCATCTTCTGCTATCGGTAATAAAGGTATTAACATTGCAGGTCGACATGGCCAACCAGTTAAGGCGGCTGCAGCAGGGTTAATCGTTTATGCCGGTAATGCGTTACGTGGCTACGGTAATCTAATAATAATAAAACATAATGATGACTACCTGAGTGCTTATGCCCACAATGATCAATTGTTGGTAAAAGAGCAACAGCAAGTCAAACGAGGCCAAGTAATCGCCAAAATGGGTAACACAGGTTCTGACAAAACCATGTTGCACTTTGAAATTAGATTTAGGGGTAAATCGGTAAATCCATTACGGTATTTGCCGAAAAAATAACAATAATAAGCAGTAAAAAAGAGGCGTTAAGTGAGTACAAAATAATATCCAGGTGAGTAATGGGAGACTTAAATGGGCAAAGTAAAAGATGCAACTGAAGCCGTAGCAGAAGCGGCAACTGTGGAAGAAACTTCATCTAATTTAGATGCAACTCAAATGTATTTAAGCGAAATAGGCTTTTCTCCGTTGTTAACAGCAGAAGAAGAAGTCTATTTCTCCCGCAAAGCCCTCCGCGGATGCGAAGCATCTCGAGGACGGATGATTGAAAGTAATTTGAGGTTGGTGGTTAAAATTGCCAGGCGCTACAACAACCGAGGCTTACCTCTGCTTGATCTTATCGAAGAAGGCAATCTAGGCTTGATCAGGGCTGTTGAGAAGTTTGACCCCGAACGCGGTTTTCGTTTTTCCACCTATGCAACCTGGTGGATTCGACAAACCATTGAGCGTGCCATTATGAACCAAACCCGCACCATCCGTCTTCCTATTCACGTGGTTAAAGAACTTAATGTGTATTTAAGAGCCGCTCGCGAATTGATTCAAAAATTGGATCATGAACCAACGGCTGAAGAAATTGCGCAAAAATTGGATGTACCGGTTGCTGATGTGAGCAAAATGCTCAAATTAAATGAGCGTATCACTTCAGTGGATACACCATTTGCTGGAGACTCAGAAAAAGCGTTGTTAGATGTTATTGCTGATGAAAAAAATAAAGGCCCAGAGTCTGATTTACAAAACACCGACATTAAGCAAAACATCGTTCACTGGCTCAATGAACTGAACTCAAAACAGCGAGAAGTTTTAGCACGACGCTTCGGTCTGCTTGGCTATGAGCCTGCTACTTTAGAAGATGTTGGTACCGAAATCGGTCTTACCCGTGAGCGGGTTAGGCAAATTCAGGTTGAAGCGCTTAAACGATTACGAGATATATTATCTTCGCATGATTTATCCATTGAAGCTTTATTTCAAAGTTAATTCAGCGCAATAAAGCCAACATTTTAAAGGGATCTCTCGATCCCTTTTTTGTCGCTGTAATTTTTTTAAGGGCGAGTGTTAAAGGTTTTTTATTCTGCCTTATTGATTTTGACAAAGGTCTCACTAGAGTCTGCCATTAAACCCTAATCAAAAATATTTAATCTTTACCTTTTCACATTTTTGCTGAGTGGGCAAAACCTAGTAAAATTGTATACGCCTAGATTAGTTTCTTTAATTCAAAAATTAAATCCAATGCTTGCTTTGCCGTTAAATCATTTTCATCAATTGCTTTTAACGAGCTCACAACGGCATGCTCTTCGTGTAAAAAGTCTAATTGCGTAGCAGGCTGTGAAGTATCGACTATGGTTGCAGCTTGATGTTTTTCGAGCTCAGATAAGCGTTGTTTTGCTCGCATAATAACCGGTTTGGGCACCCCCGCTAATTGTGCTACTTGCAAACCAAAGCTTTTACTTGCTGCCCCTTCTTGTACCGCATGCATAAAGACAATCGAATCATCATGTTCAATTGCATCAAGGTGAACGTTAGCTAAACCATCAAGCTGTTCAGCAAGCTCGGTAAGTTCAAAATAATGGCTGGCAAATAAGGTATATGCTTTGGTTTTACTGGCCAAAAACTCGGCACAAGCCCAAGCTAGAGATAAACCATCATACGTACTGGTGCCACGACCAATTTCATCGAGTAAAACCAGTGATTGCTCCGTCGCATTATGCAGTATATTAGCGGTCTCGGTCATCTCGACCATAAACGTTGAACGGCCACTGGCCAAATCATCAGAAGCACCGATGCGAGTAAAAATACGATCAACGATGCCAATTTTTGCCGAATCAGCAGGTACAAAACAGCCAACATGTGCCATTAATACGATTAACGCCGTTTGACGCATATAGGTTGATTTACCGCCCATGTTGGGACCTGTGATGATCAACATTCGGCGCTTGTCTGATAACTCAACTGGGTTGGCAATAAAGGCACCTTCCGTAACTTGCTCAACCACCGGATGTCGACCAGCATTGATTTGAATACCACTTTTAAGACTGAATTCTGGGCGCTGATAATTTAAACTCAATGCTCGTTCAGCAAAACAGTTAAGCACATCTAGGCTCGAAATAGCTTCAGAGCATGCTTGTAACTGTGTAATGTAAGGTGATAAGTGATCAAATAACTCATCATACAAACGTTTTTCTAAAGCCAAAAAGCGTCCTTGAGCAGACAGCACTTTTTCTTCATGTTGTTTTAATTCTTCGGTAATAAAACGCTCATTATTTTTTAGCGTTTGACGTCGGATATACTCTGTCGGCACTGTATCAGATGCGTTTCGACTGATTTCAATATAAAAGCCATGGACCTTGTTGTAACCAACTTTTAGGGTCGAAATACCCGTGCGTTCACGCTCTCGTTGTTCCAATTCATTTAAGAAATGAGTCGCGCCTTGGCTAAGATTTCTAAGTTCATCTAATTCTTCATGATAACCTGGTGCAATAACGCCGCCGTCACGAATAAGCACCGGAGGGTTGTCAATAATGGCTTTTGTTAATAAGGTGGCAAGATCGTCAATTGGGCGACAAAGCTTAGCCAATTGTACAATGTATTCTTGCTCGGTTTCATTCAGTAAATGATGCAATGCTGGCAGTTGTTGTAAAGCATTTCGTAAGCGCGCAAAGTCCCTTGGTCGAGCGCTGCGAAGAGCGATGCGCGCAATGATCCGTTCTATGTCACCAATGGCTTTAATAATTTGGTGTAACTCGTCGTTAATATCGTCATCGATAATGGCGCTGATCGCATTTTGACGATTGGTTAATGCTTTAACATCTCTTAAAGGAAAATGTAACCACCGCTTTAAGAGCCTCGAGCCCATCGCTGATGCCGTCTTATCTAATACCGAAGCTAACGTGTTCTCAATGCCACCCGTTAAATTTTGCGTTAACTCTAAATTTCTTCGGGTTGCGGCATCTAAGATAACGCCATTGGCATAATGCTCACATTTAATGCTTCGAATGTGAGGTAAGGCGGTACGTTGGGTATCTTGTACATATTGTATTAAGCAACCGGCTGCACAAATCCCCTGATATTGGTCGGTAATACCAAACCCCTTTAGCTCTTTGGTATTAAATTGTTTGGTTAATATTGAGTGGGCACTTGAATATTCAAACTCCCAATCAGGTCGACGTCGTGTGCCTTTATATGCTTGGGTTAGATGCTGGTATTCAAACGACTCTGGGTATAATAATTCGGCAGGGTTTAAGCGTTGTAATTCAGCTTGGACTTGCTCTTCGGTGTTAGGCTCACAAATGACAAAGCGACCACTGCTCATGTCTAAGTAAGCAATACCAAATTTATCTTTTTGATGGTACAACGCAACCAATAGATTATCTTGTTTATCTTCTAATAACGCTTCATCTGAAACGGTACCAGGGGTTACTATTCGAACGACTTTTCGCTCTACCGGCCCCTTGCTGGTTGCGGGATCGCCAATTTGTTCACATATTGCAACGGATTCGCCCATTTGTACTAGGCGAGCTAAGTAATTTTCAACGGCATGATAAGGAACGCCAGCCATTGGAATTGCGTTGCCACCCGATTTCCCCCGTGCGGTTAATGATATATCGAGTAAATCAGCGGCTTTTTTCGCATCATCATAGAATAACTCATAAAAATCTCCCATCCGATAAAACAGTAAGATGTGTTTAAATTCGGCCTTTATTTTTAGATATTGGCGCATCATCGGCGTATGGTTGGTCTGTGAATACGGATCCGTGCTCATGCTATTTTTTATGTCTCTATTGTCATTATTGGGACTGAAAATGGTTAAGGTATTCTTATTGTTGAATAATTACCGCTTTTTTTTAATGATTTTTAGCGAATAAAAATTGCCATTGCCCAAGGTTATTTTAATGGTAAAATGATAACATCATTGACCAGTAAATTGTTAGTATAACCTTTTCTAATTACGATAAAGCATGGCTGTTTTACAAAACTTTAAATACTGTTCAAAGTACTGGTTAAAACAATCAAATCAGACTATGGAAAACAAAATAAAAAATAAATATTGGTTATAAAACAATGGTTTAAATTGGTTTTTTTAACTTGATTTTATTATCCAGCAAAAAAACAGTTGATACTGTACGATTATACAGTATACTGGCCTTATTAACACGACATCAGATCAAATTTTTTGGAGTTTTTAATGGACGCAAATAAAGAAAAAGCGTTATCAGCAGCCTTAGGACAAATTGAGCGCCAATTTGGTAAAGGTTCAATTATGAAGTTAGGTGATAACCGCAGCATGGACGTTGAAACCATCTCTACCGGTTCTTTAGCTCTTGACGTAGCACTTGGAGCAGGTGGCTTACCTATGGGTCGTGTTGTTGAAATCTACGGTCCTGAGTCAAGTGGTAAAACAACCTTAACACTTGAAGTTATTGCAGAAGCACAACGCAACGGTAAGGTATGTGCGTTTGTTGATGCTGAGCATGCTCTAGACCCTATCTACGCCGAAAAGCTTGGTGTAGATATTAACGAATTATTGGTTTCTCAACCTGATACTGGGGAACAAGCACTTGAAATCGTAGATATGTTAAGTCGCTCGGGTGCGGTTGACGTGATTGTGGTTGACTCTGTTGCAGCACTTACCCCAAAAGCTGAAATTGAAGGTGACATGGGGGATAGCCACATGGGTCTACAAGCCCGTATGCTGTCTCAAGCAATGCGTAAATTGACCGCTAATTTAAAACAAACCAATACCATGCTTATTTTCATCAACCAAATTCGTATGAAAATTGGTGTGATGTTTGGTAACCCTGAGACAACCACGGGTGGTAATGCACTTAAATTCTACGCCTCAGTTCGCCTTGATATTCGTCGTATTGGCGCCGTTAAAGAAGGCGATGAAATTACGGGTAACGAAACTCGAGTGAAAGTGGTTAAAAATAAAATCGCACCACCATTTAAACAAGCCGAATTTCAAATTCTATATGGCACTGGCATTAACAGCTTAGGTGAATTAATTGACCTAGGTGTGAAGCATAAGATGGTTGAAAAAGCCGGTGCATGGTATAGCTGTAATGGTGAACGTATAGGCCAAGGTAAAGCGAATGCGACTAAATACCTTGCAGAACATCCTGACATGGTGAAAGACCTTGATGGTAAATTGCGTTCTTTGTTATTAACCACTGCCAAGGTTGAAGCTGAAGCAGAACAAGCACCTGTTGATGTAGAATAGTTTTT
Organism: Thalassotalea sp. 273M-4; assembly: GCF_041410465.1. Taxonomy (NCBI): domain Bacteria; kingdom Pseudomonadati; phylum Pseudomonadota; class Gammaproteobacteria; order Alteromonadales; family Colwelliaceae; genus Thalassotalea; species Thalassotalea aquiviva. The sequence continues at coordinate 2,176,904 of NZ_CP166961.1, read as the reverse complement.
AAATCACATTAATAGATAAAAAAACAGACGCTATTGCGTCTGTTTTTGTTTACCCGATTAACGATAAATCGCCTAGAGATTAGTTACTGGGTTAAATTGCTCTAATGCGAAAGTTCTTACCTTTGAGTTTACCTTCACTGACTTTTCTTAATGCGGTTTTAACCACCTTGCTCTCAACCGCGACATAGGCTTTCATATCAAAAACGTGGATCTTACCAATTTGAGTGCCATTAATGCCGTTGTTGCCGGTTAATGCGCCAACGATATCGCCAGGGCGTACTTTTTGCTTTTTACCACCGTCAATCTGTAATGTTGTCATTTTAGGTTTAAGCGGTTGTTGACTTAAGATCGATTGCTCGGGGACTTGCTGAGGTTCGACTACCATATTCTGGTAGCTTTCTATGCGACCCAAGCGACCATAGTCTTGATCGGTAAAAATGGAACAGGCGATGCCGTTTGCGCCAGCGCGACCCGTGCGACCAATACGGTGCACATGAACTTCGGGATCTGGGGTTATATCAAAGTTAATGACGGCATCTAATTCGTCAATATCTAGACCTCTTGCCGCCACATCGGTTGCGACCAAAATCAACGAGCTGTTATTGGTAAACTTGACTAAAACTTCATTACGTTCACGCTGATCCAAATCGCCATGTAAGGCCAAAGAGCTAAAGCCGGCGGCTAAAAGTTTGTCATTGACCGCTTGCACAGCGCGTTTAGTATTACAAAACACGATGGTTGAGGTCGGGGCAAAAGACAATAGTAACCTATGCAGGGCATCTTGGCGGTGCGCTTCATCATTGACATGATAAAAGCTTTGCGCGATCGCGCTTTCTTGATGTATCGAAGTGACTTTTACATGCTGTGGATTTTTTAAAATGCTCGCACTGATTTTGTTTATTTGCTCTGGAAACGTAGCACTAAATAACAAGGTTTGGCGAGAGTCTGGACAATGATGAACAATAGCATCAAGGGCATCCATAAAACCCATTTCTAGCATTCGATCTGCTTCATCTAACACTAAAGTATTAAGATGTTGCAAATCTAATCGACCTTTACTTAAGTGATCTTCAATTCTTCCTGGGGTGCCAACAATAATATGGGCACCGTGTTCAAGCGAGCCAATTTGAGGGCCAACAGGTACGCCACCACAAAGGGTTAATACTTTTATGTTGTGAATACCTCGCGCTAAATTTCGGATCTCTTTAGCCACTTGATCAGCAAGTTCACGAGTTGGACATAAGACTAACGATTGAATACGAAATTTTTTAACGTCAAGGTGGTGCAATAAGCCCAAGCCAAAAGCTGCGGTCTTACCGGAACCCGTTTTCCCTTGGGCAATGAGATCTTTGCCTTCGAGGATCAGTGGCAAGCTCTTTGCCTGTATGTCTGTCATGGCGTCAAAGCCGAGGGTTTTTAGGTTATCTGCAAGAGCTTTTTTAAGGGCAAGTGAAGAAAAGTCGTGTGAAGGCAATGTAATGACCTGAATTAATAAGTATGATGAAGGCTTATTGTAGCAGTTAATAGAAATGGGATATAGACAAGTGTATGGCTTTAGTGGCAATTTTGGTCGATGTACAAAACATCTACTACACAACAAGAGATGCTTATGGGCGAGCGTTTAATTATCGTCGCTTCTGGCAATACATGATAAATCAACATGAAGTAGTGATTGCCAACGCGTATGCGATTGCCAGTGCAAATGATGGGCAGCATAAGTTTCAGCAAGCCTTAAAGCACATCGGCTTTGAGGTGAAATTAAAACCCTATATTCAACGTCAAGATGGCAGTGCCAAGGGCGATTGGGATGTTGGGATCACCATTGATGCGATTGAAGCGAGCGCCAAAGTAGATAAAGTCATTTTACTCTCAGGTGATGGCGATTTTGATTGTTTAATGCATCACTTACGCGATAACAAGGGGATCACCACCCAGGTCTTTTCGGTTGCAACGTTAACGGCAGCGTCGTTAATTGCATCGGTAGATGAATACCAGCCGATAGGGCCTGATTTATTACTCTAAAGCCACTTGCCCACGCGAAAGTGTTTCTAAAATGCTGTACAAATACATAACTAATAAGGTCAGTGCAGCAACAATGGAAAATAACCAAGTACCAGATAAAAGATCAAGAATAATGCCCCCACCAAGCGGGGCTAAAGCATAGCCAAATTCATAAAAAGAGGCCGCACCAAAATACGCACCGCGCAAATGATTCGGGGCAATTCTGTCGATATGAACATTCATCGTAGGAAACAATATGGCTTCTGCTAGGCTCATCACCACAATTGCACCGATAAATCCCCAAAACCAAGTAAGTGGGTTAAATGCCAACCAAAGCTGAGAAATAAATAATAATATTAGGCCGATTTGAATACGATTGGTCAGCGTCATCTTTGACATTAAACGCAGCAGTACAAATTGACTGCTGATAATCACCAGCGCATTGGTAAAAATCATTGATGAAATTAAGGTCAATAATTCAGGCACTTTGGCACGACTTAAATATTGCACCAAAGATGTGTCCATTTGTGCATAGATAAACATGCATAGGATGTTTGCTAGGATCAAGCATTGTAACAACCGATCTTGTAAAAGTACCGTCATGGTCGTCTTGATGGTGCTATTTTGCAAAGCGCTCTCGCATGGTTCACGGTGATTTGTGTTCTTCTTTGCTTCCAGTATGGGCTGGGTTTTAAATCCCCAATGCAAAAAAAACAGCAACAGAGCAAAGGCGACAGCGGTAATGTAAAAGCCCTCTTGCTTGGCGGTAATACCAAGCCACACACCAATAATAGGACCAATTGCGCAACCGGCATTAATAATAAAATATAAGGCCTGCATCGCTAATTCACGAGTTTGTGGTTGCTCAATAATATCGCCAATAAGAGCTGAAATTAGCGGCCGCCATAATGAGGTGGCTATTGAACAAAGAGTAATAACAATGGCATAGGATAATATGGTATCGGCCTTGGCCAGCAGACAAAACGATACTATGTACAAAATACCACTAAAATAAATTAACTTGCGACGACCAATTCTATCTGACAAGGCGCTTCCTAAGAAGCTAACTACAACCGAGACCAAAGCGGCGTTGGTTAAAATCAAGCCAACTTCGGTCGCTGACAGAGCAAATTTTTGGTATAGAATTACGGCTAAGAAAGGCCAAACCATGTAATAACTACCACGGGTAAAGAAAGACCCCAATAATACAACCCACATCAAGCGAGGAAATTGTTTGAGCCGATTTAGGCTAGCGTCGCTTTGCATTATTTTTCTCTTTCCTTAAGGTTTAATTGACACGTAGCTTCTGCGGGGAGCGTAGCCGAGTCCATTGCGGCCAATTTTTTGGCTTAGTCGAGATGATTATTTGAACTAGCATAACCAAAAGCTTTGATTCTGTAAATTGCGATATTGCTACCAAACATCGTAATGAATTAAAACATCTAGACGTCTATACGTTTAGATGTTGACATTTCAAGGTGATTAAGTAGTATTAAAATGGTCTCTAGTAATTGATGCGTATTATGCCAATAAAGATCCCTGACCAATTGCCCGCACTGGCTGTTCTTGCCAATGAAAACATCTTTGTGATGTCAGAGCATCGTGCTGTCAGTCAGGACATCCGTCCGTTACAGGTGGCCATCTTAAATTTAATGCCAAATAAAATCGAAGCTGAAATCCAAATATTACGGATGCTTTCTAACACCCCTTTACAAATCAATATTGACTTTGTTCGCTTACATTTAAATGAATCTAAACATACCCCAAAAGCGCACTTAGACACTTTTTATCGCTTATTTGATGACATAAAGCATAAGCGTTACGACGGTTTAATCATCACTGGCGCGCCTCTTGGCCATCTCGACTATGAAAAGGTGATTTATTGGGACAAAATCAAACAAGTTTTTGATTGGGCCAATGCTCAAGTAACTTCTACCATGTATTCTTGTTGGGCGGCCCACGCGGCGCTTTATCATTTTTATGGCATTACCCGTTGTTTACATAAGCAGAAACTCTCAGGTGTATATCAGCACACCACTCGGGTCGCGCTGGAACCATTAACACGCGGTTTTGACGAGCAGTTTAAAGTTCCACATTCTCGATATGGCTATGTGCCAGCAAAAGATTATCAGGATCATCCACAACTCAACGTTTTAGCTGACTCAGAACAAGCAGGGGTTTACTTAGTGGTGAGCAATGATCAGAAGCATGTCTTTGTAACAGGGCATCCAGAATACGATGCTAACACCTTACATGATGAGTATTTACGCGATCTGAAATCAGATATGAAGCCACTAAAACCGGTTAATTACTTCCCCGGTGACGATCCGATGTTAACCCCGAGTAATACTTGGCGCAGTCACGGTTGTTTACTGTTTAGTAACTGGCTAAATTATTATGTGTATCAGATCACCCCATACCAATTAGAAAAATAACCGATAAAACTTTGGACATAAACGTGAAATCAGCAAACAGTGTGTATTTAGAACAACAATTATCTCAGCGTATTTTGGTGCTTGATGGGGCTATGGGTACCATGATCCAACAACATAAGCTTGGTGAACAAGACTTTCGTGGCGAGCGTTTTGCAAACTGGGACTGTGATTTAAAAGGCAACAATGATTTATTGGTGTTAACGAAACCTGAGCTTATCGCCGATATCCATCGCCAATTTTTATTGGCTGGTGCCGATATTATTGAAACCAATAGTTTTAATGCGACCACCGTTGCGATGGCGGACTATCAAATGGAAGGCATTAGCAGGGAAATCAATTTTCACGCGGCCAAGCTTGCTCGTCAAGTTGCTGATGAAGTCACGTTATTAAACCCGAACAAACCACGCTTTGTTGCTGGGGTGTTAGGTCCAACAAACCGCACTTGTTCGATTTCACCCGATGTCAATAACCCCGCTTTTCGCAATATCAGCTTTGATCAATTAAAGCATGCCTATATTGAATCGACCCAAGCGTTGATTGAGGGTGGGGTCGACATTATTATGGTCGAAACAATCTTTGATACGTTAAATGCCAAGGCCGCCATTGTGGCTATTGAAGACGTTTTTGAGGCGCTATCAATCACTTTGCCAATTATGATTTCAGGTACCATCACCGATGCATCTGGGCGAACCCTTTCTGGTCAAACAACCGAAGCGTTTTACAATTCTTTACGCCATGCTAATCCCATTTCATTTGGCTTAAATTGTGCGCTCGGACCGGTTGAACTGCGTCAATATGTTGAAGAATTGGCCAATATCAGTGACTTTGCGGTATCGGCTCACCCTAATGCCGGTTTACCTAATGCGTTTGGTGAATACGATTTCACTGTTGAAAAAATGAACGAACACATTAAAGAGTGGGCTCAATCAGGGTTTTTAAATATTGTCGGTGGCTGTTGTGGCACAACTCCTGAGCATATCAAAGGCATTGCCGATATAGTCGCAAACATGGTACCTAGAAAAATAATCAAACAGCCTATCGCGTGTCGCTTGTCGGGGTTAGAGGCGCTTAATCTAAATGAGCAAAGCTTATTTGTTAACGTAGGTGAACGCACCAATGTCACCGGTTCCGCTATTTTTCGTCGTTTGATCACCGAAGAGAATTACGATCAGGCCATTTCTGTCGCATTACAACAAGTCGATAACGGGGCCCAAATCATTGATGTGAACATGGATGAGGGGATGTTGGACTCAAAAGCGGCGATGGTGCGTTTTTTAAACTTAATTGCAACCGAGCCCGACATCGCCAAAGTTCCCATCATGTTAGACTCCTCAAAGTGGGACATTTTATTGGCCGGGCTAAAATGTATCCAGGGCAAAGGTATTGTCAATTCAATCAGTTTAAAAGAAGGCGAAGAGGTATTTCGAGATCAAGCTCAAATCATTAAACGTTATGGCGCCGCAGTTATCGTTATGGCGTTTGATGAAGTCGGTCAAGCCGATACCAAAGCACGTAAAGTGGAAATATGTCAGCGTGCTTATCGGATTTTGGTTGATGAAATAGGCTTTCCAGCGGAAGATATTATTTTCGATCCTAATATTTTTGCTATTGCCACCGGTATTGAAGAGCATAATAACTATGCCATTGATTTTATTGAAGCGACTCAAGACATAAAAAGCACTCTGCCTTATGCCATGGTTTCGGGTGGGGTGTCGAACGTGTCGTTTTCTTTTCGTGGTAATAATGCCGTACGAGAGGCGATTCATGCGGTGTTTCTTTATCATGCCATAAAACAAGGCATGGATATGGGGATTGTCAATGCAGGGCAGCTCGCCATATATAAAGACATTCCTAGGGATTTATTAAAAGCGGTTGAAGATGTGGTACTTAATTCTGATCCCGATGCCACTGAGCGCTTATTGGCTATTGCCGATAAATATCGCGACACCGGTGCCGCTAAAGCTTCACAGGTTGACTTAAGCTGGCGACAGCAAGCCGTAAATAAACGTCTTGAATATGCTCTAATTAAGGGCCTTAACGAATTTATTGTTGAAGATACTGAATTAGCACGCCTAGCGGCAGATAAGCCGTTAGATGTTATCGAAGGTCCGTTAATGGATGGGATGAATATCGTCGGGGACTTATTTGGTGAAGGGCAGATGTTTTTACCGCAAGTAGTGAAATCTGCTCGAGTTATGAAGCAAGCGGTCGCTCACTTACAACCTTTCATTGAGGCAGAAAAAACGCAAGCCAAGACCAACGGTAAAGTGCTATTAGCGACGGTAAAAGGTGATGTTCATGACATCGGTAAAAACATTGTCGGAGTGGTACTGCAATGCAATAACTTTGAAGTGATTGATTTGGGCGTCATGGTTTCTTGTGAGAAAATATTGCAGCAAGCTAAAGAGCACAATGTTGACTTAATTGGTTTATCAGGCCTGATCACTCCATCGCTTGATGAAATGGTCCATGTTGCTAAAGAAATGCAACGCCAAGGTTTTGATATCCCATTACTTATTGGCGGGGCAACAACGTCCAAGGCACATACAGCGGTGAAAATTGAGCAAGCTTACCAACATCCTGTGATTTATGTAGCCAATGCTTCGCGCTCGGTGTCTGTGGTCAGTGCTTTGCTGTCAAAAGAATTAAAACCAGCGTTAGTGGCGCGTACCGAAAAAGAGTATGAAACCATCAGGCAACGTTATCAGCAAAGTGGCCCTCGCAGTACTCTCGTGTCATTAGAGCAAGCAAGAGCAAATGCGTTTAAACCGAACTTTAATCAATACACCCCAAAAAAACCCAACGCGCTTGGTATCACCGAACTTCAATCGCTCGATTTAGCAACCGTACGTCAATATATCGACTGGACCCCGTTCTTTATGACGTGGCAGCTGTCGGGTAAATATCCGCAAATTTTACAACATCAATTGGTTGGCGACGAAGCACGTAAATTATTCAATGACGCCAATAATATGCTCGATGATTTGATTCGTAATAAAACGATAGAAGCGAAGGCCGTTATTGGCTTATTTCCTGCTGTAAAAGAGGGTGACGATATCCACGTATTTGCCGATGAAGAGCAACATACACGATTACACACGATTCGAGGGTTGCGCCAACAAACGGCCAAAAAGCCAGGTCAATTTAACCGCTGTTTAAGTGATTATGTCGCCGATACAGCCACGCAAGTGCAAGACTATGTTGGTGCTTTTGCGGTCAGTGCGGGATTTGGCGTTGATAAACTGGTGCAGCAATTCGATGCTAACCACGATACCTATAATTCGATATTACTTAAAGCGGTAGCTGATAGACTCGCCGAAGCCAGTGCGGAGTATTTACACCAGCAAGTTCGAACCCAGTATTGGGGCTATGCCAGTGATGAAAATTTAGATAATGCAGCCTTAATACGAGAGCAATACCAAGGGATCCGTCCAGCACCAGGGTATCCAGCCTGTCCTGAACATAGCGAAAAACGTGGTTTGTGGCAGTTACTTGAGGTTGAACAGCGTATCGGCATGACATTAACATCAAGCTGTGCGATGTGGCCTGGTGCTGCGGTAAGTGGCTGGTACTTTGCGCATCCAGAGAGTAAATATTTTGCTGTTGCTAAAATCGATAAAGCGCAGGTGCAAAGTTATGCTGAGCGCAAAAATTGGTCTCTCTCAGAAGCTGAGCGTTGGTTGGCACCAAACCTAGATTATTCGGTATAATTGATCTTAAAATAACCCAAGGTACTAGGCGTCTTGGTTATTTTAATCGGGTGTTTTAATTACTTGTTGTCGCTGTTTTTTTTATTGTCACAAGGTTGTTTTTGCGACATAGCCTTTCACTCATGCATAAAAAAGCTTCTTTCTTTTGAAGAATTGCGCTCTAAGGGTGTAAATTTAACTCAATGTAGGTAGAATGGGGCGTTTTATAATGGTAAATTTTCAGGAACCTTCATTGCTCAATAAGGACATCAAAAAGGCAGCGTACTCGCTGTTGGCTCGACGTGAACACAGTCGTCAAGAGTTAATGCATAAGTTACTGCGCAAAGAGTTTACCCAAGAAGATATTACGCCTGTTCTCGAGGCTCTTGACGAGCAAAACATTCAAAGCGATTTTCGTTTTGGTGAATGCCAGCTTAGGCAACGAGTAACGAAAGGTTACGGCTGGCAGTACATACGAGCTGAATTAAAGCAAAAGGGCTTAAGCTCTGATCTTATATATCAGCTAGAGCAGCAACAAGATATCGACTGGTTTTTACAAGCCTTGAAAGCATATAATAAACGATTTGGCGATACCGTTATTGCAGACGATAAAGACCGAGCCAAACGGATACGATTTTTACAATATCGCGGTTTCTCAACAGAGCAGATTCTTGCGGCATTGGAGACAAATTAACAGATTAATTTACCAACTGGGCAAAAGCCGTTTGGTAAGAAAATTTTAGAGATTTTTGGATGACAAACATGGTTAAAACGAGTGCTGAAATTAGGCAAGCTTTTTTAAATTATTTCGCCAACGAACAACATCAAGTTGTTCCCAGTAGCTCACTAATTCCAGGTAACGATGCCACATTATTGTTTACCAACGCTGGTATGGTGCCATTTAAAGACGTCTTTTTAGGGGCCGAAAAACGCAGCTACACTCGAGCAACGTCTTCACAGCGCTGTCTTCGTGCTGGTGGTAAGCACAATGACTTAGAAAATGTAGGGTATACCGCGCGTCACCATACGTTTTTTGAAATGTTAGGTAACTTTAGCTTTGGCGACTACTTTAAAGAAGAAGCCATGGTATTTGCGTGGAAGTTTTTAACCGAAGTATTGCAATTACCGAAAGAAAAACTTTGGGTAACCGTGTTTGAAGAAGACTTAGAAGCGGAAAACATTTGGTTAGAAAAAATCGGTGTCGATCCAGCTCGGTTATCTCGTATTGGTGCTAAAGACAACTTTTGGTCAATGGGTGATACCGGCCCATGTGGTCCATGTACTGAAATTTTCTACGACCACGGTGAAGAAATTTGGGGTGGGCCTCCAGGTACCCCAGAAGAAGACGGTGATCGTTATATCGAAATTTGGAACCTTGTGTTTATGCAATACAACCGTCTTGCTGACGGGACCATGGAACCATTACCGAAACCGTCTGTTGATACAGGTATGGGACTTGAGCGTATTGCAGCAATCTTGCAAGGCGTGCATTCAAATTATGAAATCGATACTTTCCAAGGCATCATCAAAGCGGCAGCACAGTTACTTGACTGCCAAGATATTGAACACAAGTCGTTACGTGTTATTGCCGATCATATTCGAGCATGTTGTTTCTTAGTCGTTGATGGTGTTATGCCTTCAAACGAAGGTCGAGGTTATGTCTTACGTCGTATTATGCGTCGTGCTATTCGTCACGGTCACAAACTGGAAGCAAAGTCTCATTTCTTCTACAAGTTAGTACCAGCGCTTATCGAGCAAATGGGCGAACATTACCCTGAGCTTGCGCAAAAACAAGCGGTAATTGAAAAGGTTCTGCGCTTAGAAGAAGAACAATTTGGTCGCACCCTTGATCGTGGTATGGCGATGCTAAATGACGGCATTAAAAACCTAGACGGTAAAGTGATATCGGGTGCGGATGTCTTCAAGCTATACGATACCTATGGTTTCCCTGCGGATTTAACCGCTGATATCGCTCGTGAAAATGGCCTAACTATTGATCAGGAAGGATTTGATCGCGAAATGCAGGCGCAACGAGAACGAGCACAAAAAGCCAGTTCTTTTGGTACCGATTACAATACTCAATTAAAAAGTGAAAAACATACCAACTTTGATGGTTACACCCACCACAGTGCCAACGCAACCGTGGTAGAGTTGTTCAATAAAGATGGACACACAGCAACCATTAAAGCGGGTGAGAAGGGCGTAGTGGTATTAGATCACACCCCTTTTTATGCTGAATCGGGTGGTCAAGTTGGTGATACCGGGGTTATTCAGACCGCTTCTGGTGATTTTGAAGTAACCGATACGGTAAAACTGGGTAATGCATTTGCTCACCATGGGGTGGCCAAGGGTGATATTCAGTTAAATGCGCGTGTGCATGCTGAAATAGACGCTGAGCGTCGTGCAGCCATTATTAAAAACCATACGGCAACGCACTTATTACACCAAGCGCTTAGAACCGTTTTGGGTGAGCACGTTACCCAAAAAGGCTCGTTATGCGATGCTGAAAAACTGCGTTTTGACTTTTCACATTTTGAAGCCGTAACCCTTGAAGAATTGCGTCAAGTAGAGCAACTTGTAAACGAAAAAATTCGTGCTAACTACCAGCGCCAAACAGAGTTGCTTGATATCGAAGAAGCAAAAGAAAAAGGTGCCATGGCACTCTTTGGCGAGAAATATGACGACCAAGTCCGTGTTGTTACTTTAGGCGATTTTTCTATTGAGCTTTGTGGTGGTGTTCACGTTGATCGTACCGGTGATATCGGTTTGATTAAAATTGTCGGTGAAAGTGGCATTGCTGCTGGCACTCGTCGTATTGAAGCGGTGACTGGTGCTGTAGCCTTAGAGTATGTGCACAGTGTGGGTGATACCTTATTAAATATTGCCGGCATGGTGAAGAGCGATGTGCAAAATGCGGAAAATAAAGTTGAACAGTTGATTCAGAAAAACCGTCAACTGGAAAAAGAAATTGCTCAATTACAGCAAAAATTAGCGTCACAAGCTGGGGCTGATTTAATTAACCAAGCCATTGAAGTTAATGGTGTTAAAGCCTTAATTGCCGATGTTGCTGGTAGCGATCCGAAGGCATTGCGTGAAATGGTCGACGAGCTTAAGAATAAATTAGGATCGGGTATTGTTATGTTGGCATTAGCTAACGGCGAGAAAGTTAGCTTAATCGCGGGTGTAACCAAAGACTTAACAGCAAAAGTAAAAGCTGGTGATTTGGTTAAAATGGTTGCCGAGCAAGTTGGTGGTAAAGGTGGTGGTCGTCCAGATATGGCGCAAGCCGGCGGTAGCCAACCTGAAAACATTGCTTCTGCACTTGCCAGTGTTCAGCCTTGGTTAGAACAACAACTATAAGACTAAGAACACCTACATAACTTATGGCAATCATAGTGCAAAAGTTTGGGGGGACCTCTGTTGGCTCCCCTGAACGAATAGAAGCTGTCGCAGAACAGATAATAAAAACAAGAGCTCAAGGTCATCAGGTCGTTGTCATTCTCTCAGCAATGAGTGGTGAAACCAATCGCTTAACAGACTTAGCCACTCAAATTGATCCAACGCCATCAGGACGGGAACTTGACATGCTACTTTCTAGTGGTGAGCAAGTTTCCATTGCTTTATTGGCCATTGCGCTTATCAAGCGTGGTCATTCAGCCGTGTCATTATTGGCCCATCAAGTTGGTATTAATACCAATAACCGATTTAACAAGGCCCGTATCTTAAGCATCGACAACACCCGTATGCTGATAGAACTTCAACAAGGCCATGTAGTGATTGTGGCAGGCTTTCAAGGTCAAGATCATGAAGGGAATATTACCACTTTAGGGCGAGGTGGTTCAGATACTTCCGCGGTAGCTATTGCCACAGCTTTACAAGCAAAAGAATGTCAAATTTTCACCGACGTTGATGGGGTATATACCACAGATCCAAGAATTGATAAAAACGCAAAAAAACTTGCCAGACTAACGTTTGAAGAAATGTTAGAAATGGCCAGTTCGGGTGCTAAAGTTTTGCACAGTCGCTCGGTAGAGTACGCGGGTAAGTTTAAAATGCCTTTACGGGTACTTTCTAGCTTTGAACCAGGAGAAGGCACCCAGATTGATTTCTTACACGACCCTCAGGTAGATCATCCTGTTACGGCCATTACTGCGCAAAGGGATGAAGTGTTTGTCGAAATTACTTATCCTAAGTTCAATAGTGACTTTTATATTCAATTGTTTAAAGCGCTCGCAAAAGCTGATATTGAAGTGGATATGCTAAGCCAACATCAGATGGGGTCAAAGGCCTTTCTTTCTTTTACCATTGCCCGAGCGGATTTAACCTTGTGTGATCAATGTTTAACTCAGATAATGGATAATAATCTTGATATCGACGTTAATATTCATACTTCCCTTGCCAAAATATCTGCCATTGGCAATGGTATGAGATCTCACACCGGGGTATTGTCAACCTTTACCAGTACACTCAATGAGCATGGTGTAGAAATGTTGAACTTTGCTAATGCACAAATAAAGATTTCAGCGCTTGTGCATGACAAAGATGTCGAAAAGGCCGTTCAAGTTTTACATAATCGCTTTAAACTGGGTTAAAAAATAACGTTTTCTCAATTTGTTTGCTAAATTTTTTAATAGGTTAAGGATATCCGACAGCATTATTTAGGTTTTCTGAATAATGCATGTTTCTTAGACAAGAATTTGTTAAGATAATTTATTCAATCAGATTTGGATAATCTGTATTGAATTTTGATTTTGATTTCTAATTTACGAAGGGAGCATTAGGATGCTTATATTAACTAGAAGAGTTGGTGAAACTCTTATGGTCGGTGATGATGTAACAGTAACGGTTTTAGGGGTAAAAGGGAACCAAGTTCGTATTGGTGTTAATGCACCAAAAGAAGTATCAGTGCATCGTGAAGAAATTTACATGCGAATCCAATCTGAAAAGGGTGATAACGATAACGTTGGTAATCAATAAGACTATTGATTTAGGTTGAAAAATATTCATCTTGTTTGAAAATCAATCAAACAGTCAAAAAGATGCAAAAAGTTCTAAAAAACGTTTGACTTATTTTTCGAATCCCTTAATATTCACGCCATCGAAACGGTGAGGTGGCCGAGAGGCTGAAGGCGCTCCCCTGCTAAGGGAGTATAGGCGTTATACCCTATCGAGGGTTCGAATCCCTCCCTCACCGCCATTCGAATAACCTGAACTTGTGATAGGTTTTTCGATGGCTGATTTGGACGCGTAGCTCAGCTGGATAGAGTACCTGGCTACGAACCAGGCGGTCGCAGGTTCGACTCCTGCCGCGTCCGCCACTTTTCTCTAAGTGGTTAAATAACAGAGATAAGGCATCACCTGATAAAATGATATTGCGGACGCGTAGCTCAGCTGGATAGAGTACCTGGCTACGAACCAGGCGGTCGCAGGTTCGACTCCTGCCGCGTCCGCCACATAAAAGAAACCGACCATGTAGGTCGGTTTTTTGTTTATAAAAGTGTAAAAGCTAAAAAACAATTTATTAATTATGTGTTCATCACACATAACTCTATAATGATTGATTAAAGGACGCGTAGCTCAGCTGGATAGAGTACCTGGCTACGAACCAGGCGGTCGCAGGTTCGACTCCTGCCGCGTCCGCCACTTCTCTTAATAAAAGAAGTGCCACTTTTCTCTAAGTGGTTAAATAACAGAGATAAGGCATCACCTGATAAAATGATATTGCGGACGCGTAGCTCAGCTGGATAGAGTACCTGGCTACGAACCAGGCGGTCGCAGGTTCGACTCCTGCCGCGTCCGCCACTTCTCTTAATAAAGAAGTGCCACTTTTCTCTGAGTGGTTAAATAACAGGGTAGGTTTGTTCTGGTTCAACCAGGCTACCTGGCGCTAACATAACAGCCCAGGCTGCCCCAGTTTGACTCGACCAACTCCGCCACTTCTATTAACAAAGAAGTGCCACTTTTCTCTAAGTGGTTAAATAACAGAGTAGGTTTGTTCTGGTTCAACCAGGCTACCTGGCGCTAACATAACAGCCCAGGCTGCCACAGTTTGACTCGACCAACTCCGCCACTTCTCTTAATAAAAGAAGTGCCACTTTTCTCTAAGTGGTAAATAACAGAGATAAGGCTTCACCTGATAAAATGATATTGCGGACGCGTAGCTCAGCTGGATAGAGTACCTGGCTACGAACCAGGCGGTCGCAGGTTCGACTCCTGCCGCGTCCGCCACTTCTCTTAATACAGAAGTGCCACTTTTCTCTGAGTGGTTAAATAACAGGGTAGGTTTGTTCTGGTTCAACCAGGCTACCTGGCGCTAACATAACAGCCCAGGCTGCCACAGTTTGACTCGACCAACTCCGCCACTTCTCTTAATAAAGAAGTGCCACTTTTTTCTAAGTGGTTAAATAACAGAGATAAGGCATCACCTGATAAAATGATATTGCGGACGCGTAGCTCAGCTGGATAGAGTACCTGGCTACGAACCAGGCGGTCGCAGGTTCGACTCCTGCCGCGTCCGCCACTTCTCTTAACAAAGAAGTGCCACTTTTCTCTGAGTGGTTAAATAACAGGGTAGGTTTGTTCTGGTTCAACCAGGCTACCTGGCGCTAACATAACAGCCCAGGCTACCACAGTTTGACTCGACCAACTCCGCCACTTCTCTTAACAAAGAAGTGCCACTTTTCTCTGAGTGGTTAAATAACCGAGAATTACTACAATAAGTGGATTGTATATTGCGTCAGCAAAATACTTGGTTTAACATAAAAGCCTAAACGATACCTATAAGTATCGAATCCGCCACTTTTATCCAAGAGATAAAAACAATAATACAAAAGGTGAGGTGGCCGAGAGGCTGAAGGCGCTCCCCTGCTAAGGGAGTATAGGCGTTATAACCTATCGAGGGTTCGAATCCCTCCCTCACCGCCATTCTTTAAGCGACACCTTACCCTCATCCAAATTTATTATTAACGTAAACAGAAGTTGAAATAATTCAGCCCTATAGTTTGCTCAATATCTATATCTTGCTTTTATTCTCCTAGAACAATACCTGTTTTTAAGTGAAATAAATTTCATTACCACAGATTTATTACGTTTCTTTTGCTATACCAAACTACGATCGTCAACCACCTGCAATCAATATCTTGCCTCAAGACTTTTATATTCTCGCTGAGTGAGCAAAAACGTAGTGGAATTGGTATTAGATGAGTTGTTCGGTTTGTCGTTATTATTTCATTAAACAGTACAAAAACTGTGTTTTCATCCAATTTGTTGCATAAATGTTTTATTTATGTTGATAATATAAATTCGAGTGATTATTCTATTTCTTTTAAATCATCGAGTGTAAATATGGGATATTTATCAACTGTTTTTGTTGAGGCGTTAATGTTATTAGCGGTAGGTATGGGATTTGTCTTCGCATTCTTATCATTATTGATTATTGCTATAAATTTATTGGCAAAATTTTCTGCTCATTTCCCCGATGAAATCCCCCACTCTAAAAATATTTCTAACGAGGCCACAGTACCAGATGTTGTTTCGTCAAAGGTTGTTGCGGCTATCAGTGTTGCCATAGCTCAATACCGAAAAGAACAAAAGCCCAAGGAGTAAGACATGTCAAAGCCACTAGGAATAACCGAAGTTGTATTAAGGGATGGACACCAATCTTTATTGGCTACAAGGTTTCGTTTAGAGGATATGTTGCCAATCGCTAAAACACTCGATGAAATTGGTTTTTGGTCGATTGAATCTTGGGGAGGAGCGACCTTTGATTCGTGTATTCGTTACTTAGGTGAAGATCCTTGGGAGCGGATCAGAGCATTAAAAGCCGCAATGCCAAAGACAAAGCAACAAATGTTATTTCGCGGGCAAAATATTTTAGGTTATCGTCATTATGCCGATGATGTGGTGGAGAAGTTTGTTGAGCGAGCTCATGTCAATGGGATTGATGTCTTTCGTGTTTTTGATGCCATGAATGATCCTCGTAACCTAGAAACAGCGATTAAAGCCGTCGTTAAAATAGGTGCGCATGCTCAAGGGACTTTGTCTTATACGCAAAGCCCTGTGCATACCCTAGATGGTTGGCTAACCATGGCCAGACAACTTGAAGACATGGGCGCGCATTCGTTATGCATTAAAGATATGTCGGGTTTATTGAATCCTTACGATGGCGAAGAGTTAATTATCAAATTAAAAGAAACGGTAGCCTTGCCAATATCTTTACATTGCCACGCGACAACTGGGCTGAGTATGGCGACCCATATGAAAGCAATTGATGCTGGTGTTGATGTGATTGACACGTCTATATCATCTATGAGCATGACCTACGGCCATTCACCAACAGAATCGATTGTATCAACGGTGCAAGGAAGAGAGAGAGATACCGGTTTAGATATGCAAAAGTTGGCTGAGGTGGCAGCCTATTTTCGTGATGTTAGAGCTAAATATGGTCAATTTGAAGGCAGCCTTAAAGGGGTCGATGCTCGAATATTATTGGCTCAGGTTCCTGGTGGTATGCTAACCAATATGGAAAATCAATTAAAAGAGCAGGGCGCTGCCGATAAACTTGATCAAGTGTTAGAAGAAATTCCAAAGGTTAGAAAAGAACTAGGCTACATTCCATTAGTAACCCCAACATCACAGATTGTAGGTACCCAGTCGGTATTAAATGTCTTAACAGGGGAGCGATATAAGTCAATAACCAAAGAAACTGCGGGGGTGTTAAAAGGGGAATATGGTGCAACCCCCGCGCCAGTAGATCAGCAACTACAAGCGCGTGTGCTTGGCGATAAAGCGCCAATAACATGTCGTCCGGCCGATTTATTAGAACCTGAGGTTGATAAACTAAGCAAAGAGCTTTTGGCCCTAGCCAAAGAAAAAAACATTACATTGGCAGATGCGCCAATAGACGATGTTTTAACCTATGCTCTATTTCCACAAATAGGTTTGAAATTTTTACAAAATCGTCATAACTCTGATGCGTTTGAGCCAAAACCAACAAACCTTGCGCCCAAAATAGAAGCAAAACCCACATTAGACGATCCTAAGCGTTACGCGGTGCAAGTAGATGGAACAGTTTACGATGTCGTTGTCGCAGAGGGGGGCTCGATAGATTCTATCTCTTTAGCACCAACGCAAGAATCTGCAAAGTTAGGGGCAAACCCCAAACAAAGCGCAGGGGAAGACATTAAATCGCCACTTGCTGGTAATATCTTTAAGATTTTGGTGCAACAAGGTCAACAGGTTAATGAAGGTGACGTTGTTGTTGTGATGGAAGCGATGAAGATGGAAACAGAGATTCGCGCGACGGCATCAGGTGTTATTGCCACGATTAAAGTAAAAGAAGGTGATGCCGTTGCCGTTGGCGACGTGATATTAAGTCTGTAGGGGACAAGTAAATGGAATCATTACAGACTCTGTGGCAGTCCACAGGCTTAGCTAATTTTGAATTAGAACAAATCATTATGATGCTAGTTGGCTTAGGCTTATTATATTTGGCCATTGCCAAGAAATTTGAGCCATTGTTGCTTTTACCAATTGGCTTTGGTGCGATTTTAACGAATATACCTTTAGCCGGTTTTTCTGAATTAGGCGGCATCCTTCATTATATCTACTATGTTGGCATTGATACTGGCATTTTCCCTCTGCTTATATTTATGGGGGTCGGAGCGATGACTGACTTTGGTGCTTTAATCGCCAATCCAAGGATGTTGTTACTTGGAGCAGCAGCGCAATTTGGTATTTTTGCCACCCTTTTTGGCGCCATTGCATTAAATTTTATACCGGGCTTTGATTTTACCTTACAAGACGCTTCTGCAATTGCCATTATTGGTGGAGCTGATGGGCCTACCGCCATATTTCTGGCTTCAAAGTTAGCACCTGACTTACTTGGCGCTATTGCCGTCGCCGCGTATTCTTATATGGCGTTGGTTCCGATTATTCAGCCCCCCATCATGAAAGCTTTAACCACAGAAAGCGAACGTCGAATTGAAATGAAGCAACTGCGTCATGTCAATAAAGTCGAAAAAATTCTATTTCCACTGGCGGTATTGATGTTAACCATTTTCTTTTTACCGGCTGCGACTCCGCTTGTTGGGATGTTTTGTTTAGGTAATTTAATGCGTGAGTGTGGTGTGGTCGACAGACTAAGTGCAACAGCACAAAATGAGTTGATTAATATCGTCACCATATTTTTAGGTTTAGGTGTTGGCTCTAAGTTAAGTGCGGATGAATTTTTAAACGTTGAAACCCTTGGTATTTTAGGGCTTGGGGCTGTCGCTTTTTCAATTGGAACGGCTGCAGGGGTATTAATGGCAAAAGTTTTATCGCGTTTATCAACGGAACCAATCAACCCATTGATTGGCGCCGCTGGTGTATCGGCTGTACCTATGGCTGCGCGAGTGGTCAACAAAGTTGGACTGCAAGCCAATGCCCATAACTTTTTATTAATGCATGCGATGGGGCCTAATGTTGCGGGAGTCTTAGGCTCAGCAGTAGCCGCCGGTGTATTACTTGCTTTGGTCGGTTAAAAGGTATCTAAAAATCTGTATCGATTTAGTTATGACAAATATATGAATTATTACTAAGCGATTATATTTTTAATATGGATAATCCAATGGCACAATATTATTAGCTACGCCTTTACTTATCATTTGAACGCTCGCTCTTTTATATTGGCTATTGGGCCTATTATAAACAGGGTGCAACCTCACATACAGTAATCATCGGCAATAGGAAATGTCTACAAAAGCAATTTCAAGTTATTATGACTCTACTGAATTTAGCGCTACCAGAGAAGATTTAATTTTTGCACTTGAAAACGTCACAGTGCATGCGAGTAAAATTGCCATAGATTGTGGTTGTGGTGCAGGTTCTGATATTGCCTATTTACGGAGCAAGGGCTTCACAGTTTACGCTTTTGATATCGAGAAGGAATCTATATCTAGGTGCAGTAAGCGTTTTAAGGGTGATGATCGGGTTATCTTATCGACCAATAGTTTTAGTACATTCAGCTATCCTAAAGCCTCATTAGTTGTCGCTGATGCGAGCCTGTTCTTCTGTCCAAAACAAGACTTTAGCTTAGTTTGGCATAAAATCACAAAGGCTTTGGTTACGGGGGGAATTTTCAGCGGGTCATTTTTGGGGCCTAAAGATACTATGGCTGGTCCAGACTACGACAAAGAAGCATATTGGTCGGACACGCTAGTCATGAACGAACCGTCAATAAAACAAATGTTTAAAAACTATGAGATATTGAAGTGGTGTGAACACGACCTGTCAGGTAAGTCTTCAGATGGTACTACACATCATTGGCACATATTTTCCGTAGTCGCGAGGAAAATATCGAATTAAAGGCTGCATCTTAATTGTCTGGTTTTAGTGCCTTTTCCCCATATTCTCCATAGAATCCTACTGCGCGCTTTTACTGTCCCTAATCGCCCTTTCCCTGCAAGAGTTAATAAGATACATTGTTATATCAAATACTAAAACCGAGCACTGTTGTGGGTTAAAAACGCGATTTGCTCACCATCAACATATTCTGGAGCCAACGCCCTAGGATCTGTTATTACCAAGTATTGTTCATTGTGTTAACACCACGTCGATATCATTAAATAATTAAAAGAGATAATTCATGCGTACCTTTACCATTGTGTCCCTGCTGATCTGCTGTTTGTTCGCCAATGTAGCAGTAGCAAATAAAGATAAGGGCAAGATAGATTATGTTTTTGTTGGTGATGTTCCCAAAACTACAATGGAAGAGATAAAAAAAACTGTTGAGCAATATAAGAGTCGGATCACGAAAAATTTCAAAGTAAGTAATATGCCCGCTGTAACGGTGAAAATCTGGCAAGATCGAAATGAATTTGAGCGTGAATATGGCGATGGTGCGAAATATGTGCAAGGCTATGTTGTTCAAAGTACTTGGGAAGCTAGGTTTTTCAATGGACGACCTGAATTAGGCTTGGGCGTTGTACATGAATATACTCATTTAGTCACACTGGCACTAAATCCGAGCTTCAATAACAACCCTCGTTGGTTATGGGAGGCAACGGCTATTTATGAGTCAGGTCGGCCACCCATTCCAAATATATCTAGTCTAAAATGTTTTTCAAAAAACTCTTTTCCAAACTTAGAAAGCTTAGAACAACATCCTTTCAATATTTACAAGGTAGGCTACTTTTTGGCTGATTTCATCGTGTCAAAATGGGGGCGAGACAGTTTAGTGAAATTGGTAGAGTCCAATGGTGACATTGAAAAAACTCTGAAAACATCAGTCAATGATTTTGAAAAAATGTGGCTGCTATTTTTACAAGACAAGCATCAACTTAGTTTTGCTGAATCATCAGATATTGACTGCTAGCTTTTGTTCCTGGCGAGATAAAAAACAGGCATAAAAAAACACCTTTTAGTATGACAACATAGCCAAAAGGTGTTTAATGATTTGTTTTATGTTAACGGCTTATTTCTTTAACGTGCTCGTTAAATGTGGGCGAATTTCCATTAATAAAGGTTTTAATAAACGAGGGCAGGCCGCAACAATGTTGCCGCTTTGGGCGTGGTTGTGGCCACCAACAAAGTCAGTCACTAAACCACCCGCTTCGATAACCAATAATTCACCCGCAGCTGTATCCCATGGTTTTAGACCAAGTTCCCAGAAACCATCTACTCGGCCAGCCGCAACATAGGCTAAATCAAGAGCTGCTGCACCGGCACGACGAATGTCAGCTGATTTGCCAAATAATGCACCAAACATATTTAAATAAGCTTCGGTGTGGTGTTTAGCTTTGTGTGGGAAACCTGTCGCTAAAATCGTGCCAGCTAATTCTTTATTATTACTTACACGAATACGAACATTGTTTAATTGAGCGCCTTTGCCACGACTTGCGGTATATAGTTCACCACGGATTGGGTCGTAAACAACGGCTTGGTCTAACTTACCTTTATATTTTAAGGCAATTGAGACAGCAAAATGAGGAATGCCTTTTACAAAGTTTGCGGTACCATCGAGTGGATCGATGATCCATTGGAAGTCAGCATTTTCACCAGCTAATTCACCACATTCTTCACTCACGATAGAGTGATCAGGGTAAGATTTACGAATAGTATCAATAATGATTTGCTCAGCTTGACGATCGATATTAGTAACAAAATCATTGCTACCTTTAGCTTCAAGCTCAACTTTATCTAAATTTTCAAACGCACGAGAAATAACGTTGCCAGCACTACGCGCAGCACGTATTGCGATGTTTAGCATCGGATGCATAGGTTTACCCCAAATTTACTTTGTAAAAAGAACAATAATAGTTTCGACCCATTCGCCGAAATTAAGCGGCGCGAAGTATAACAAAGAACTTTTAGCTAAGCGACAGTTATTACAGCCACAATAACAAATGATTACGTTTATAATAACTTTAGCGCTTGCAATGGGGTAAAACATGCCATCAATAACCATTGAAAAGGCTATTAGTAGCTTCATGTCCTTGTGGTGATGGTATTATTTATAGTTGAGGATGTTTTTTTATTAAAGCTTTCATCCCCCATAGATAACAAGTTTTTACTGTTGCGTTTGTTTTTTATTCTTAGACGTCTGTGTAAAGGCTGTGATAAAATCACGACATCATTAGTTTGACAAAAAAAATATATGTTAGATAACGTACGAATTGTATTAGTTAATACCTCAGATTGTCGAAATATCGGTTCAGCCGCTCGCGCCATGAAAACAATGGGCCTTAAAAACCTGGTTTTGGTCGATCCTATTGAAATGCCAAATGGACAAGCGCAAGCATTAGCTGCCGGTGCAACCGATGTTCTTGCCAATGCTAAAGTGGTTTCAACCATGAAAGAGGCGATTGAAGACTGTGGCTTAGTTGTTGGTACCAGTGCCCGTTCACGCACTTTACCTTGGCCAATGCTTGAACCAAGAGAATGTGGTGCGCAAATGGTTAAAGAGGGTAAAGACTACCCTGTTGCTTTAGTGTTTGGGCGTGAAAGCAGTGGTTTAACCAATGATGAATTACAACTTTGTCATTACCATGTTGCAATCCCGGCAAATCCTGAATATAGCTCCTTGAATTTAGCTATGGCTGTGCAAACATTAAGTTATGAGGTAAGAATGAATTTTCTTGCCGATCAACAAGCTGAATTTGATGCGAATAAAACAGAACAGAGTGATGAAAAATACCCTCTAGTGGCAGAGACAGAACGCTTTTATCAACACTTTGAAAGTGCGATGTTAAAAACAGGGTTTATTCAACCTCAACATCCAGGTTTAATTATGACCAAGGTTAAGCGCCTATTTAATCGTGCCAGACCTGATGGAAAAGAACTTAAGATGTTACGTGGTATTTTGGCGTCAATTGATAAAATCGCCAGTAAGTAATCACTAACGTCAAGGAAATACCATGTTTAACCGAATTAAAGAAGACATTCGAAGTGTTTTTGCTCGTGACCCAGCAGCTCGTACGACATTTGAAGTACTGACCAATTACCCTGGCTTGCATGCAATTTGGGGACATTGTATTTCCAATTGGTTTTGGCGTCATAACTTAAAGTGGATTGCTCGAACAATCTCAACGTTATTTCGTTGGTTCACCGGGGTTGAAATTCACCCAGGAGCGACCATTGGTAAACGATTTTTTATCGATCATGGCATGGGCATCGTTATTGGCGAAACCGCTCAAATTGGTGATGATTGTACTGTCTATCATGGCGTTACTTTGGGGGGAACCAGTTGGAAAGCTGGCAAACGTCACCCAACCTTAGGGAACAATGTTGTCATTGGTGCCGGCGCCAAAGTTCTCGGTCCATTAAATGTTGGCAATAATGCTCGTATTGGCTCTAATGCTGTCGTGGTCAAAGACGTACCTGAAGGGGCTACTGTCGTGGGCATCCCGGGTCGTGTGGTTAACGCCAATATAGAGCAGCAACAAAACCGTGATAAACTGGCCAGTCAGTTTGGCTTTGATGCTTATGCGGTTTCAACTGATAACCCTGATCCCGTTGCCAAGGCAATTGGGCGGATGTTAGACCATATGAACTTAATGGATGAAAAATTAAAAGAAGTTACCCACGCTGTTAATACGGTTGGGGGGAACGTCTGCGATAAAGACCTACCATCTGTGCACGTTAGTGAATTTAACGAGTACGAACAAGAAGCTGCTGAAAAGCGAAAAACCGCCTCAGAAGCTTTTGATCCTAAAATTTAACTTGCCCTATCTATAATACCTGAGTAAAATACTCAGGTATTAAGTTGACTATTTTACTGGGTTAAGTAAAATGCGCGCTTTAAACACCATCGTAACCGTAAGTATTAATTAACACTGTTCTGAAAATGCATCGACAATCAGAACATATTTACGATGATGTCATGAAATATTAATAGGTAAGGTGAATCAATGAAATTAACTTCCAAAGGTCGCTATGCAGTAACAGCAATGCTTGATGTTGCTATTCATGCTGAACACGGCCCTGTACCTTTGGCGGATATATCCGAACGTCAGGGGATTTCGTTGTCGTATCTAGAGCAATTATTTTCACGCTTGCGTAAGAGTGGCTTGGTTGCCAGTGTACGAGGACCAGGTGGTGGCTATCGACTTGGCCGTTGCTCTGCCCAAATCGCCGTTGCCGATGTCGTAAATGCCGTAAATGAAAGCGTTGACGCGACTAAGTGTCAAGGTGTTGGTAATTGCCAAGGGGGGCATAAATGCCTTACCCACAATTTATGGCGTGATTTAAGTAATCGAATCGCCGACTTTTTAAGTAACATTACTTTGGCAGAGCTGGTCAGCCAAGGCGATGTTCAAGAAGTGTCGAAACGTCAGGATGATCAATATGCTATGCATAATCAAAAGAAGCCTGTCGACACTCTTATTTCAACCCGATCAATTATTAACGAGTGGTAAGCCACCGTTTTGGAGTATAACGTTCAATGAAGTTACCAATTTATCTTGATTATTCTGCAACCACACCTGTTGATAAACGTGTTGCTGAAAAAATGATGCAATATATGACCACTGATGGTTTCTTTGGCAACCCAGCTTCGCGTTCTCACAAGTTTGGTTGGCAAGCAGAAGAAGCGGTTGATATTGCCCGTAACCAAATTGCAGATTTAATCAATGCGGATCCACGCGAAATCGTTTTTACTTCTGGTGCTACTGAGTCAAATAACTTGGCTATTAAAGGTGCTGCCCACTTTTACAACAAACGTGGTAAGCACATCATCACTTGTAAAACCGAGCACAAAGCCGTACTAGATACATGTCGTGAACTTGAGCGTCAAGGTTATGAAGTAACCTACCTTGAACCAGAAAGCAACGGTTTAATTGACTTAAATAAATTGGTTGACGCCATTCGTGAAGACACAATTTTGATTAGCATCATGCACGTTAACAATGAAATTGGTGTGATTCAAGACATCGCTGAAATTGGTGAAATCTGTCGTTCGCGCAAAATTATTTTCCATGTTGATGCCGCGCAATCAGCCGGTAAAATCGCCATTGATATGCAACAGTTAAAAGTCGATCTATTGTCTATCTCCGCTCATAAAATGTATGGCCCTAAAGGTATTGGTGCATTGTATGTTCGTCGTAAGCCACGCATTCGCTTAGAGTCTCAAATGCATGGCGGTGGTCACGAGCGTGGTATGCGAAGCGGTACTTTACCAACACATCAAATCGTTGGTTTTGGTGAAGCATGTCATATTGCTAAAGAAGAGATGGCACAAGATTTAGCGCATGTTACTGCGATGCGAGATCGTTTGTGGGATGGAATCAAAGACATGGAGCAAGTGTTTGTTAATGGTGATCTGGATAAGCGTTATCCGGGTAACTTAAACGTGAGCTTTAACTTTGTTGAAGGTGAATCACTTATCATGTCATTGAAAGACTTAGCGGTATCATCAGGCTCAGCGTGTACATCAGCAAGTCTTGAACCGTCGTACGTTTTACGTGCCCTAGGTTTGAATGACGAAATGGCTCATAGCTCTATCCGCTTTAGTTTTGGTCGTTTTACCACCACTGAAGAAGTGGATTATGCAATTAATTTAATCCGTAATGCAATTGGGCATTTACGCGATATGTCGCCTCTTTGGGAAATGTATCAAGAAGGCATCGATTTAGACAGTGTTGAGTGGGTTGGCCACTAATTGAGTTCAAATGGGCCAAAAAGCCTAGTCTTTTTGGCACTATTTATCAATTTTATAGGAATTTAGAGGTTATTTATGGCTTACAGTGAAAAAGTTATCGACCATTACGAAAACCCTCGTAATGTTGGTTCATTTGATAAAAACGATCCACAAGTTGCAACGGGTATGGTCGGCGCGCCTGCGTGTGGCGATGTTATGAAGTTACAGTTGAAAATTGATGACAAAGGCATTATCGAAGATGCTAAATTTAAAACCTATGGTTGTGGTTCAGCCATTGCGTCAAGCTCATTAGTGACTGAGTGGGTCAAAGGTAAATCAATTGATGAAGCGGCTGAAATCAAAAACACAGCCATTGCCGAAGAATTGGCTCTACCACCGGTTAAGATTCATTGTTCGATTTTGGCTGAAGACGCAATCAAAGCCGCGATTGAAGACTACAAAGCAAAACATCAAGATTAATCGACATTCAGGAGCAGTTATTAAATGTCAATTACGATGACGCCAGCCGCAGCAGAACGCGTACGTACGTTTTTAACCAACCGAGGTAAGGGCATCGGTTTACGCCTTGGGGTTAAAACAACCGGTTGTTCTGGCTTGGCTTACGTACTGGAATTTGTAGATGACCTTAACGATGACGATCAGGTATTTGATATTGATAATGTTAAAATCATAGTCGATGGCAAATCATTGGTGCATTTAGATGGTACCCAATTAGATTTTGTTAAAGAAGGTCTGAACGAAGGTTTTAAGTTTACCAATCCGAATGCAAAAGGTGAGTGTGGTTGTGGCGAGAGCTTTAACGTATAATCACACCCTAATTTTAAAATTAAACCTTGTTTAAACGGATAGCCTCTTGAATTACTTTGAACTATTTGGCTTAGAAGCCAAATTTTCACTCGATTTAAATGAATTGTCAGCGACATTTCAAACATTGCAGAAAACGGTCCATCCGGACCGTTTTGCGCATTCGTCTTCGCAACAACAATTAATGGCGGTACAAAAATCGTCAGAAATCAATGATGCTTATCAAACGTTAAAGCAGCCTATTTTACGTGGTGAATACCTACTCAGACTGCGTGGTGTTGAGCTTCCATCTGAACAAGCATCTTTTCAGGATGTAAGTTTTTTGATGGCACAAATGGAACTGCGTGAGATGCTGGCCGAAATTGAAACGGCCAGTGATCCCGATGCCGCTATTTTCTCAGCCCAGCAAACTTTAGATCTACAAGCTCAGCAATTGTGGCAACAAACGGAGCAATTGCTAGCCGCTAATAACGCCCAAGCCAATGAACAGGCCGGTGAGTTATTGCGAAAATTAAAGTTTTATCAAAAGCTGCAGCTTGAATTAGAGCGCATCGAAGATGCAATGTATGACGACTAAACAACCTAAGTTACATTAGATAAGAAGTACCCATGGCTTTATTACAAATAGCAGAACCCGGTTTAAGCACCGTCCCTCACCAACATAGGTTAGCGGCAGGTATCGACTTAGGCACAACCAATTCCTTGGTGGCAACCGTTAAAAGCGGTTTACCTGAAACCTTAGCTGACCTTAATGGTCAAGATATCGTGCCGTCCGTTGTCCACTACCAACAAGAGCATACGCTAGTAGGTCTTGAAGCCGAAGAGTTTGCCGTAACAGATCCTGAAAATACCATCGTATCGGTTAAGCGCCTCATTGGACGTTCGAAAACGGATATCGTTAATAAGTATCCAGCTTTACCATATCAGTTCGCAGGCGAAGAGAATCATCCAAGCCTAATTACTCGTGCAGGTGAAATAAACCCAGTACAAGTATCGGCTGAAATTTTATCTAAATTGGTTAATCGAGCTAAAGAATCACTAGGTGGCGACCTTGAAGGTGTGGTAATAACCGTACCGGCTTATTTTGACGATGCTCAGCGTCAAAGTACCAAGGATGCTGCCACTTTAGCTGGGGTAAATGTACTGCGTTTACTTAATGAGCCAACCGCGGCCGCTGTAGCCTATGGTTTAGACAGCAAGAAAGAAGGGGTTATTGCCGTATATGATCTTGGCGGTGGTACGTTCGATATTTCCATTTTGCGATTAACCAAAGGGGTTTTTGAGGTATTAGCCACTGGTGGTGATTCTGCTTTAGGTGGTGATGACTTTGACATCGCGTTAGTGGACTACCTACTGGAGCAAGCCAAAGTGCAAAGGCCTCTCTCTACCAATATGGAACGAGAAGTACTTAAGCAAGCACGCTATGCTAAAGAACAGCTTACTAATGTTGACCAGGTTGAGGTGAATTTTTCGTTGTCCAATGGTGATGATTTCACTTGTGCAATTACTCGAGATACCCTTAATCAGTTAATTCAGCCAATGGTGACCAAAACTTTACGTTCATGTCGACGTTCGTTAAAAGATGCTGGCTTAACGGCTATGGATATTAGTGAGGTCGTGATGGTTGGTGGTTCTACTCGTGTACCATTGGTGCGAAGTGAAGTAGGGCAATTTTTTAATCGCGAGCCGTTAACCTCAATTGACCCGGACAAAGTTGTTGCTATTGGCGCTGCAATTCAAGCCGATATTTTGGCAGGTAATAAACCTGACAGTGAAATGCTATTGCTTGATGTGATCCCATTATCTTTGGGGCTTGAAACCATGGGCGGATTGGTGGAAAAGGTAATACCTAGAAATACCACCATTCCTGTCGCAAAAGCGCAAGAATTTACTACGTTTAAAGATGGTCAAACCGCGATGGCTATCCATGTGTTACAAGGTGAGCGTGAACTGGTCGAGCATTGCCGTTCACTCGCCAGATTTGAGTTACGAGGTAT
This sequence comes from Thalassotalea sp. 273M-4, assembly GCF_041410465.1. Taxonomy (NCBI): domain Bacteria; kingdom Pseudomonadati; phylum Pseudomonadota; class Gammaproteobacteria; order Alteromonadales; family Colwelliaceae; genus Thalassotalea; species Thalassotalea aquiviva. Next base: position 2,148,841 of record NZ_CP166961.1, on the reverse strand, counting down.
CCCACCACTGACAGCAGGCGCAGCGCATATTCGGGTAACATTTAAAGTGGATGCCGATGGCTTGTTGAGTGTTACAGCGATGGAAAAATCTACTGGGATTGAAACCTCTATAGAGGTTAAGCCGTCGTTTGGTTTGGAAGAAGATGACATAATTAACATGTTGTCTGAGTCGATGAACCACGCCAAAGAAGATATGGATGCGCGCATGCTTAAAGAGCAACAAGTTGAAGCTGCACGGGTATATGAAGGTGTTGCTGCAGCTTTGGCGCAAGATGGCGCCAAGCTTTTGAGCGTAGAAGAAAAAGACGCCATTGAATTGGCTTTAGCAGAGTTGCAACGTATTGGAGCTGGTGATGATGTCTCAGCCATTGAACAAGCCATTGCAAATGTAGATAAAATTACAGCCAAATTTGCTGAACGTCGAATGGATGCCTCCATTCGAACAGCGCTGGCCGGACATTCGGTAGATGAGGTTTAATCATGCCTAAAATTATTGTACTTCCAAATGAAGAGTTATGCCCAGAGGGCGCGGTACTTGACGCACAAACAGGTGAAAGCATTCTAAATGTGGTGCTGAAAAATGACATTCACGTCGAGCATGCTTGTGAAAAGGTATGTGCGTGTACAACGTGCCATATGATTATTCGTGAAGGGTTTGACTCACTTGAAGAAAGTGATGAACTTGAAGATGACATGCTTGATAAAGCATGGGGACTTGAACCTGAGTCTCGCCTTGGCTGTCAGGCCATCGTTGCCGATGAAGACTTAGTAGTTGAAATTCCAAAATATACTGTAAACATGGTGTCAGAAAACCACTAGTTTAGCTCCGTTTATATTGATTGAATGAAAAGGGTATTAACAACTTGTTATTACCCTTTTTTATTATCGATTTTTATTAATACCCAGGTTCAAATACCAAAAGTTTTAATTACTGGCATAACAGCAAACCTCAGGCTTAAATTCCTTCAATCTATTCACTCATTCAACCCTACAACTCCCGCTTAAACTTATCGTTGAAATTTCTATTGCTTGTTTTTTATAATAAACACATGGGCTTATGAATTTTTTCGCATTCATTGCTTGCACACTTTTTGTTCTGTAGGCAAACTAACATTATATTAACAAACAACCTGTAGGGGTTCTTATGAGTAGCTCAATCATCATTTTAATTGTCGTCGTTGTTGCTGTACTTTATGTTATTGGTATTTTTAATAAATTAGTGGCTTTAAAAAACCGTTATAAGAATGCTTTTGCCCAAATCGAAGTGCAATTAAAGCGTCGTTATGACTTAATTCCAAATTTAGTTGAAACAGCTAAAGCCTATATGAGCCATGAACGAGAAACATTAGAAGCGGTTATCGCTGCTCGTAACAACGCAACAAAAGGGCTTGCATCTGCCGCCGCACAGCCAGGCAACCCGCAAGCGATGCAATCATTACAAGGTGCTGAACAAGCTTTGATGGGGGCAATGAGTAAATTTAATATGGTGATGGAAGATTACCCCGACTTAAAAGCCAATGAAAATATGATGCAGCTTAATGAAGAGCTGATCAGCACTGAAAATAAGGTCAGTTTTGCTCGCCAAGCATTTAATGATCAAGTCATGAGTTACAACACCTATAAACAAAGCTTTCCACAAACTATTTTTGCCAATTTATTGGGGCATGCCACCGATGCAAGTCTATTGGAGTTTGCGGATTCTGCGCAAATTCAACAAGCGCCGAAAGTGTCGTTTTAACCTTTGAGATAATAGCTTACGGCCATGGATTTTTTTCAAGCGCAAGATGATGCAAAGCGCAAAACAGGCTTATTGATCCTGTTATTTATTGCTGCCACCTTCGGCCTTATTGTTGTAGCCTATGCCATTGTTATGGCGCTACAAGCTTATTTAACCATCCAACCCAATCAGTTTTATACCCTAGCATTGATCGGTCAACAGTTTGATTGGCAGCAAGCCATAATGGTTGCGTGTGTCGTAAGTTTGATCATTTTTAGTGGTAGTGCATACAAAACGTTAAGCTTAGGCTCTGGTGGTAAAAAGGTCGCAGAATTACTTGGCGGCCAGCGTATTAGTTACGATACCCGAGACAGCAAAGAAAAGCAGCTACTCAATATCGTTGATGAGATGGCTATAGCCTCGGGCTCACCAGTACCTGCCGTTTACCTATTACACAATGAGCTTGGTATTAATGCATTTGCCGCAGGTTATAGAGCATCTGATGCTGTTATTGGGGTCACTCAAGGCTGTCTAGAGCAGTTAACTCGCGATGAATTACAAGGGGTTATCGCGCACGAGTTTAGTCATATCCTACATGGTGATACTCGCTTAAATATGCGCCTAATTGGCATCTTGCATGGGATTTTACTGATTGGCTACATTGGCTATTACATCTTACGTTCGGTACGTGGTAACAATAAAAATACCGCGGCTTTATTTGCTTTAGGGCTTGGCTTAATCGCCGTTGGTTTTAGTGGCAATTTTTTTGGCGGTTTAATTAAAGCGGCGGTTAGTCGGCAACGAGAATACTTAGCCGATGCATCAGCTGTGCAATATACGCGAAGCAAAGACGGCATCGCAGGGGCGCTAACAAAAATTAAAAACAATCCCTATGGCTCGACCCTAGATAGTCCCTTAGCGCCACAAATGAGCCACGCCTATTTTAGTCAAGGCGTAAGCTCGTTTGTCGACTCTTTATTTTCAAC